>JAUNAG010000051.1 GCA_030527685.1 Lachnospiraceae bacterium
GCCAATCATGGGCATGGCTTGTAAGCCAATCATGGGCATGGCTTGCAGCTTAGTCACGGCACACCCCGGGCGACAGCCGACATGAAGCAGGCCGCAGGCCTGCTTCACAACGCCATCAACAACATCTCCACGGCCAGCTGGTCCGACATCCTTCCTGTCTTCACACCCTCATCAGCCGCCACACACTGCCGCACACATTCCTCCAGCTTTTCCCGTGAATAGCTTCTGGCAAGACGCAGATTCTTTTTAACGGCAAAAGGAGGCATGCCTGCCTTCGATGCAATCTCCGATGCACCGGCACCTTCCGCATCCAGCTCGTGAATCAGGAGCAGACGGTTATACTGCAGACCGATCAGATACAGAATACGCATGGACGGCTCGCGGAGAGCCAGCAGATCGGCATACAGATCCATTGCTGCTCTGCGCTTATGTTCGGTGAGAGCGAATATCATATCGAAAATTCTGTTTTCCGTCTGATCTGTGATAATGGCATCAATGTCTTCCCGGGTGACTTCCGGAACCGGCTGAGCGGAGGCTGCATTCTGCGCAGCATCTCCTTCACTGCCTGCTGTATCATCTGAGGCAGCTCTTTTGCTCAGGCAGTAGTGAATCAGCTTATCGGTCTCAAGACGGATGTGCGTCATGTCCGTTCCGGTTTTTTCCAGCAGATATTCCATAGTAGAAGGACGGATCTGCAGGCCCTCACTGATCAGCAGACGCGCTGTCCAGGTTGACAGTGTCGCATCTGTCTGACGCGGAAATTCGGCAACATAGCCGTTTTTTGAGACGGCTTTATACATGCGGTTTCGCTTATCGACCTCATCTTCGGAACAGACGATATACAGATAGTCCGGAAGAGAGGCGAAGTACTCCGGAAGACGCTCGGCAGCATTTTTGAAAAATCCTGTCTGCTCCAGCACGATGACACGACGGTCCGAGAAAAAGGGCAGGGTCTCAGCCTGCTCGATAATTTCCGCTTCAGAAACCTGTTTTCCGGTAAATACTGTGAGATTCAGAGAGTTCTCCTCCGGAATCAGTGCATGTACGAGCCTGTCACGGTACTGACGCTTCAGGTAGGCCTCTTCACCGGTCAGGAGATAAAGATGCTGAAAGGTTCCTTCTTTCAGATCGCTCATCAGTTTCTTCATAAAACAAACAACCTCGAAATTTAAACTGGTTTGCCCGCGCTATGTCCATGACTTTTGTTCATGCAGGCACGACTCCGTCATGGCCGCATCGCGGGACTTATTTGACTATCTTATCACAGGATTACACCTGAGAGGATAAAACATCGGTATTTTTGCGGACGGAAGAGAAAGCCGGCTGCATTTTCATGCAGCAAAATACGGATCCGATGGAGTTTCTGTGAAGCATCGAAAGAGGTTTGAATTTTGATTTTTATTCTGCTACTATATAGCTTGCATCACTATCCGCAGCCGCAAAATAACGACTATTATAACGGGAGTTTAGAATGGATCAGAGCAAAATCCGTAATTTCTGCATCATTGCGCATATTGATCACGGCAAGAGTACTCTTGCCGACCGCATCATCGAGCAGACAGGTCTTCTGACCGAGCGCGAGATGCAGGATCAGGTGCTTGATAATATGGAACTTGAGAGAGAGCGCGGTATCACCATCAAGGCGCAGACTGTCCGTACTGTCTATAAGGCAGATGACGGAGAGGAGTATGTCTTCAACCTGATTGATACCCCGGGCCACGTTGACTTTAATTACGAGGTCTCACGAAGCCTTGCCGCCTGCGACGGCGCTGTTCTTGTCGTGGATTCGACACAGGGCGTAGAGGCACAGACCCTCGGCAATGTCTATCTGGCACTGGATCATGATCTGGAAATTCTCCCGGTCATCAATAAGATTGATCTTCCGAGCGCACAGCCGGAGGAGACAATCCGCGAGATCGAGGACGTCATCGGCCTGGAGGCAGAGCATGCTCCGCTGATTTCCGCAAAGACCGGTCTGAATATTCATGATGTTCTGGAATCCATTGTTCATACACTGCCGGCTCCCTCAGGGGATGCCGAAAAGCCGCTGAAGGCGCTGATTTTCGATTCTGTCTATGACAGCTATCGCGGCGTCATTGTTTTCATGCGCGTTTTTGACGGTACCGTCCGCAAGGGCTCGAAGATCCGCATGATGGCAACAGGAGCAGAGTTCGAAGTTACAGAAGTCGGTATCTTCGGCGCCGGAAAATTCCTTCCGGCCGATGAGCTTTCAGCCGGAAGCGTAGGCTATCTGGAAGCCAGCATCAAGGACATGAAGATGACGCGTGTCGGCGATACGGTAACCGATGCCCTGAATCCCTGTCCGGAAGCACTTCCGGGCTACAAGGAACCGCAGCCGATGGTTTACTGCGGTATCTATCCTGCCGAGACTCCGAAATATCCGGATCTCCGCGACGCTCTTGAAAAGCTTCAGCTGAACGATGCCGCTCTGCAGTATGAGCCGGAAACATCACAGGCTCTTGGCTTCGGTTTCCGCTGCGGCTTCCTCGGTCTGCTTCATCTCGATGTCATCCAGCAGAGACTGGAGCGCGAGTATGACCTGGATCTGATTACAACCGCACCGAGCGTTATTTACAAGATTCACAAGACCAACGGTGAAGTTATCGATCTGACGAATCCGACCAATATGCCGGATGCATCTGAAATCGATTATATGGAAGAGCCGATGGTTCGCGCGGAGATCATGCTGACAACCGAATATATCGGTGCGATCATGACACTCTGCCAGGAACGACGCGGTGTCTACGAATCAACAGAGTATCTCGAATCAAACCGTGCGGTTCTGAAGTACCGCATGCCGCTGAACGAGATTATCTATGACTTCTTCGATGCACTGAAGAGCCGTTCCAGAGGCTATGCCTCCTTTGACTATGAATTCGACGGCTATGACAGAAGTGAGCTGACAAGACTTGATATTCTGGTCAATCATGAACCGGTCGATGCTTTATCTTTCATTGTCTATGCGCCGAATGCCTATGCACGCGGCTCACAGATGTGCGAAAAGCTGAAAAAAGAGATTCCGAGACAGATGTTTGATATTCCGATTCAGGCTGCCATCGGATCCAAGATTATTGCCCGTGAAACGGTCCGTCAGGTCAGAAAGGACGTTCTTGCGAAGTGCTACGGCGGTGATATCTCCCGTAAGCGCAAACTTCTGGAAAAGCAGAAGGAAGGCAAGAAGAAGATGCGTGAAATCGGCAACGTTCAGGTTCCGAAGGAAGCATTCCTGAACGTCCTGAAGCTGGATGAAGAATGATGAAAGAACTTGGCATATACCTGCATTTCCCGTTTTGCGTCAGGAAATGCGGGTACTGTGATTTTTTGTCATTTCCTGCCGGTGAGGAAATGAAATCCATCTATGCGGCTGCCATGATCCGGGAAATCCGCGGTTATGCAGAGGCAATGAAGGATTACAAGGTCACCAGTATCTTTGCCGGAGGCGGAACACCGTCTGTCATGCCGGTCAGAGAGCTGCGAAGAATCTTCCGCGCACTGCGCGACAGCTTTCAGATCACAGACGACGCCGAAATCACGATGGAGATCAATCCGGGAACCGTAACTCCCGGACTGCTTCCCTTTATCTATGATGAAATCAACCGCGTCAGCATGGGTCTGCAGTCAGCCAATGACCGCGAGCTGCAGCTGCTTGGCCGCATTCATACACTCCGGGACTTTGAAAAGAGCTATGAACTGCTCCGTGAGACAGGCCTGCAGAACATCAATATTGATCTGATGTCTGCCATTCCGGATCAGACTGAGCAGTCCTGGGAAGAAACACTTCGTACAGCCTGCTCCTTTGAGCCGCAGCATATCAGTGCCTACAGTCTCATCATCGAAGACGGCACCCCCTTTGAGCGCCTGTACAGTCAGGGAAAGCTCCGCCTTCCGGATGAGGAGGCAGAGCGCAGAATGTACTATAAGACAAAGGAGATTCTTGCCGGCAGGGGCTATGAGCAGTACGAAATCTCCAATTATGCAAAGCCCGGCTTCCGTTCACGCCACAATTCACGCTACTGGCAGAGAGGCAGCTATCTGGGACTCGGTCTCGGTGCGTCTTCTCTGATCGGCGAGACCCGCTGGAAGAATACGGATCAGATGGATCTCTATCTGAAGGAGAGCGCCGATCCTCAGAAGCTGGTTACGGAGATGGAAGAGCTGGACCGCCGGTCCGCCATAGAGGAATTTATGTTTCTCGGTCTCCGCATGACCGACGGCATCACAGAAGAAGATTTCCGCAATTCCTTTTCTCTGGAACTGCAGGACATATACGGAGAGACCCTGCAGCGTCTTGAAGAAGAAGAAATGCTGCAGCATGATGCGAACGACCGTTACAGACTGACGGAGCGCGGCATTGATCTGAGCAATCGCGTGCTGTCCGCCTTTCTGTTTGATTAAGGTCTCCGCACGATAACAAAAGGAGTAAATTTAATGGAATTTCAGAGCGCTGTGATCACAGGAGCAACCGGTGTTGTCGGAACTGCACTCGTAGAGGAACTGCTGCATCGCGGAATCCGTGTTCTGGCCCTTCTCCGTGAGGGCTCACCGAATAATGACCGCCTTCCCGCGCATCCGCTTCTGACAATCAAAAACTGTTCACTGGACAGGCTTGGTACATTTGAAAATCCTTCTGATCAGCCCTGGGATGTGTTCTATCATCTCGGCTGGACCGGTACGAAGGGGAAGGACCGCTTTGATCCTTATATTCATACGGAAAATGTACGGTACGCGCTGGACGCAGCGGCTCTCGCAGCCCGTCTCGGCTGCGGTATGTTTATCGGAGCAGGCTCACAGGCAGAGTACGGCCGTGTCGAAGCAAAGCTGACGCCTCAGGCTCTGACTTCTCCGGAAAATGCATACGGCATCGCAAAGCTCTGTGCAGGACAGATGACACGCGAATACTGCCGGACACTCGGTCTGCAGCATGTCTGGACCCGCATCTTAAGTGTCTACGGCCCGAATGACGGACCGGCTACACTGGTCACATCTCTGATCAACAGTCTTCTGCAGGGAGAAAAGCCGTCCTGCACAGAAGGCGAACAGATCTGGGATCTGCTCTATGCAGGAGATGCAGCCGAGGCACTTTACCTTGCCGCAGCCAACGGACGAAATGGTGAAACCTACCTGATTGCGTCAGGACAGGAACTGACACTGCGCAGCCAGATCGAATGCATCAGGGATGCCGTTGCACCCGGTGCCGAAATCGGCTTCGGAGAGAAACCGTATGCGCCGCGCCAGGTGATGTATCTGGCTGCCGACATCAGCAAAACGACAGAAGATCTTGGCTGGAGACCGCACACATCACTGCGTGAAGGTGCTCTGAAAACGGCCGCTGTAATGAGAAAGTGATATGAAACAGAATAAATTCATCAGAATCAGAGGTGCAAACGAGAATAACCTGCACAATCTGGATGTAGATATACCGCGAAATGAGCTGGTTGTCTTTACGGGTCTTTCAGGCTCGGGAAAGAGCTCACTTGCATTTGATACAATTTATGCAGAAGGACAGCGCCGCTATATGGAATCGCTGTCTTCCTATGCAAGACAGTTCCTCGGACAGATGGAAAAGCCGGATGTACAGAGTATTGAGGGCCTTCCGCCTGCGATTTCCATTGACCAGAAGACAACAAACCGCAATCCGCGTTCGACAGTCGGAACCGTAACAGAGATCTACGACTATTTCCGTCTGCTTTATGCGCGTATCGGTATTCCGCACTGCCCGAACTGCGGAAGAGAGATCTCCAGACAGAGTGTCGACCAGATGGTCGATCAGATCATGTCCTTCCCGGAGAGAACACGCATTCAGCTGCTGGCTCCGGTTGTGCGCGGCAGAAAGGGCCGTCACGAGAAGGTCCTGGAGCAGGCCAAGAAAAGCGGTTATGTCCGCGTTATGGTGGACGGAAATCAGTATGAACTCAGTGAGAATATTGAGCTCGATAAGAATCAGAAGCACAGCATTGAGATCGTTGTGGACCGGCTTGTCATCAAGCCGGGCATCGAAAAGCGTCTGACCGATTCCGTTGAGACCGTTCTTGATCTGACAAACGGTCTGCTGATGGTGGACACCATGGACGGCAATGTTCTGACTTTAAGCTCCAGCTTTGCCTGCCCGGACTGCGGAATCAGCATCGAGGAGATTGAACCGAGAAGCTTCTCCTTCAACAATCCGTTCGGTGCCTGCCCGGAGTGTACAGGACTCGGCTATAAGATGGAATTTGATCCGCGTCTGATGATTCCGGACGAGAGCATCTCCTTAAACGGCGGCTGCATTGTCGTCAACGGCTGGCAGAGTGCGCCGGATGAAAAGAGTTTCACCCATGCCATCCTGAGTACGATGGCAGAAGAATACGGCTTCAGTCTGGATACACCTTTCGAGAAGCTTTCTCCCGCGGCAAGAAAAGCCGTTCTTTACGGAACAAACGGAAAAGAGCTCAAGGTTCGCTACCGCGGACAGCGAGGCGAAGGTGTCTACGACATTGCCTTCGAGGGTCTGATTAAGAATGTCGAGCAGCGCTACCGGGAGACATTTTCCGATGCCAGCAAGGCGGAATACGAAAAATTCATGCAGATTACACCGTGTCCTGTCTGTGAGGGAGAGCGTCTGAAGCCTTCTTCACGTGCTGTCACGGTCGGCGGCAGCAATATCATTCAGATGACCAATCTGTCTGTCACAAAGCTGCTTGAAAGACTCAATGACCTGCAGCTTTCCAGCCAGCAGGCGGCTATCGGAAACCAGATTCTCAAAGAGATTCGTGCACGCGTCAGCTTCCTGAAGGATGTCGGACTCGATTACCTGACACTTTCCAGAGCGACGGGAACACTTTCCGGAGGCGAGGCACAGCGAATCCGTCTTGCTACACAGATCGGATCCGGTCTGGTCGGTGTCGCGTATATCCTCGATGAGCCGAGTATCGGCCTGCATCAGAGAGATAATGACAAGCTTCTTGCCACTCTGAAGAGTCTTCGCGATCTTGGAAATTCTCTGATTGTCGTTGAACATGACGAGGACACCATTATGGCTGCGGACTATGTTGTGGACATCGGTCCGGGGGCAGGCGAACACGGCGGCACACTGGTTGCAGCCGGAACACCGCAGGAGATTATGAACTGTCCGGAATCCGTTACGGGACAGTATCTCAGCGGAAAACGCTGCATCCCTGTGCCTGAGACAAGACATATCCCCGAGAGCTGGCTGAAAGTCCGCGGGGCAGCGGTCAACAACCTGAAGGATGTCGATGTCGATATTCCGCTCGGCGTCTTCACCTGCGTAACAGGTGTATCAGGTTCCGGAAAGAGTTCTCTGATCAATCAGATTGTCTATAAACGCCTTGCGAAGGAGCTGAACCGTGCGCTGGAAATCCCGGGAAAACATCGCGAAATCAAGGGTATCGATCAGCTGGATAAGGTCATCAACATTGACCAGAGCCCGATCGGACGCACACCGCGTTCCAATCCGGCAACCTATACCGGCGTTTTTGATATGATCCGTGATCTCTTCGCCGAGACGACAGATGCGAAGATGCGCGGCTACAAGAAGGGCCGCTTCTCCTTTAATGTAAAGGGCGGACGCTGTGAGGCATGCCGCGGCGACGGTATCATCAAGATCGAGATGCATTTCCTTCCGGATGTCTATGTTCCGTGCGAGGTCTGCCACGGAAAGCGCTATAACCGCGAGACACTGGATGTACATTACCGCGGAAAGAGCATCTATGATGTGCTGAACATGACGGTAGAGGAGGCACTGACATTTTTCGAAAAAGTGCCGAGAATCCGCAATAAGATTCAGACTCTCTACGATGTCGGCCTGGGCTATGTACGTCTCGGACAGCCGTCCACACAGCTTTCCGGAGGCGAGGCACAGCGCGTGAAGCTGGCAACAGAGCTTTCCAGAAAGGCAACCGGAAAGACCGTCTATATTCTGGACGAGCCGACAACAGGTCTTCACTTTGAAGATGTCAGAAAGCTGGTTGAGATCATGCATCGTCTCCGCGACCAGGGAAATACACTGGTGGTGATCGAACATAATCTGGATGTCATCAAGACAGCGGATTACATCATTGATATGGGACCGGAAGGCGGCGACCGCGGCGGCACTGTCATTGCGACCGGAACGCCGGAAGAAGTTGCCCGTGTGGAACAGTCCTATACGGGACATTATATTGGGAAAATGCTTGCTGCGGCCGGAAGGCCTTAAGCTGCGTAAAAAGATAAGGGGCAGTTGATATGGCATTTACAGATATTGGCATTGATATGGGTACGTCCGATATCGTTGTCTGGCATCGCGGAAAAGGAATCATCATTCATGAGCCGTCCATCGTTGCCTATGACAAGGAGCGGGACAAGGTGATCGCCTTCGGCGAAGAGGCAAAGCAGATTGTTGCCAGAAATCAGGGCAGCATCGTTGCCATCCGTCCGTTTAAGGCAGGTACTATTTCAGATTATCAGGTAACGGAGAAGATGCTCCGTTACTATATTCAGGCTGCAATCGGCCGCCATATGATCCGGAAGCCGCATATCAGTCTCTGCCTGCCGAGCGGTGTAACCGCGGTAGAGCGCAGAGCAGTAGAAGAGGCAACCTATCAGGCCGGTGCACGTGATGTTGTTATTGTCGAGGAAACCGTTGCCGCTGCGATCGGTGCCGGCATTGACATTACAAAGCCGGTCGGCAATCTGATTGTCGACATCGGCGGCGGCACAACCGACATCGCCGTAATCTCAATCGGTGCACCGGTGATCTCCGATACGCTGAAGATTGCAGGCGCACAGTTCAATGAGCTGATTGCCCGCCACATCAGAAGAGAGCACAATCTTCTGATTGACAATGAGCAGGTCGAGAATATCAAGGTACGTGTAGCTACCTGCTGCAGACGTCCGAAGACTGAAACCATGCAGGTTAACGGCAGAAATGTTCTGACCGGACTGACCAAGACGGCTTCCATTACTTCAGAGGAGATCCGCGAGACCATTCAGGAAAGCACATCCAGAATCGTGGACGCTGTACATGCAGTTCTGGAAAAGACACCGCCGGAACTGGCAGCGGATATTACACACCGCGGTATTGTTCTGACCGGAGGCGGAGCTCTGCTTGACGGTCTGACAGAAGTGCTTGAGGAGCGCACCGGCATCAATACCATGGTTGCGGAGAACCCGTCGGAGTGTGTGGCTACCGGAACCGGACTTTATACAGAACTGATGGATAAGCTTGGACGGATGGATTACTGATGAAAGAGCAGTTAAGCGGAATCATCGAACATATCATTTACCATAATGAGGAAAACGGCTATACCGTTTTCGAGGTGGCGGCAGACCATGAGGAGATGACCTGCATCGGATACTTCGGTGATATCCGCGAAGGCTTTTGCATTGAGGGCGAGGGAGAATATACGGAGCATGCGGCGTATGGCAGGCAGTTCCGCTTTACCTCCTATCATTTCAAAGAGCCGGAGAGCATCGATGCGATCGAGACTTATATCGGATCCGGCGCCATCAAGGGTATCGGCAAGGCACTTGCAGCCCGCATTGTGAAGTACTTCGGAGATGAGACTCTTCGGATCATAGAAGAAGAGCCGGAGCGTCTGGCCGAGGTAAAGGGCATCAGTGCAAAAAAGGCAAGAGAGATCGGAACACAGGCGGCGGAACAGGCCGGCATGCGGAAAGCGATGGTCTTCCTGAGCGGCTTTGGCATCTCGCTGAAGCTCGGAATCCGGATCTTTCAGAAGTACGGAGATCAGATCTATGATATTCTCCGGACCAATCCGTACCGGCTTGCGGAGGAGGTTGACGGCATCGGCTTTATGACGGCGGACAAGATTGCTGCCGAGGCCGGTATCGCAGCAGATTCCGAGTACCGCATCCGCAGCGGAATTCTTTATGTTCTGATGAATGCGGCCGGAGAGGGACATGTTTATCTGCCGGAGGAACTTCTGCTGCAGAGAACGGCCGATCTTCTCGGTCCGATTTCAGATCCTGACGCGATCGGCCATGTCCTCAGCGATCTTTCCTTTGAAAAACGTGTAGTCATCCGCGAGGCTGACGGCACCAGAATTGTCTACTGGGGCAATTACTATTATCTTGAGCTGACAACTGCGCGCATGCTGCTTGATTTAAGCGAACCGACAGGTGTGTCGAGAGACGAAGCGGAAGAGAGCATCCGGGAGCTGGAGAAGGGCAGCAAGGTGCGGCTTGATGAGGTGCAGCGCGAAGCCCTGCATCTGGCTGCCATGAACGGTCTGCTGATTCTGACCGGCGGTCCGGGAACAGGAAAGACAACAACAATCAATGAGCTGATCCGCTACTTCCGCAGGGAGGACAAGACAGTTCTGCTTGCCGCTCCGACAGGACGCGCCGCAAAGCGCATGACCGAGACAACCGGCTATGAGGCGAGCACGATTCACCGTCTTCTCGAGATCAGTTCTCTTTCGGAGGACTCTCCGGAGCGGGTGCATTTTGAGAGAAATGAAACCAATCCGCTGGAGGCCGATGTCGTCATCATCGATGAGATGTCCATGGTCGATATCTTTCTGATGCACGCTCTGCTTTCGGCTGTTGCCGTCGGTACCAGACTGATCCTCGTCGGAGACGTCGATCAGCTTCCGTCTGTCGGTGCAGGTGCTGTTCTGCGGGATCTGATTTCATCTGATGCATTTCCCTGTATCAGACTGACCAGAATCTTCCGTCAGGCTGATGCCTCTGATATTGTTGTCAATGCGCACAGAATCAACCGCGGAGAGCAGATCAGGCTGAATAATCAGAGTAAGGATTTCTTTTTCCTGAAACGCAGTGACATCAATCTGCTGATCAGCGGCATTATTGAGCTGATCAGTAAAAAGCTTCCTCCGTATGTGCATGCCAAACCCTATGATATCCAGGTTCTTTGCCCGATGCGCAAAGGGGCCCTCGGTGCAGAGCGGCTGAATACCATTCTGCAGGAATATCTGAATCCGCCTTCTTTCGGAAAGAAGGAAAAGCAGCACGGCGACCGTCTGTTCCGCGTCGGCGACAAGGTCATGCAGACCAAGAACAATTACCAGATGGAATGGGAGATTCTCGGACGGCACGGTATTCCGGTCGAAGAGGGAACAGGGATCTTCAACGGTGACATGGGAATCGTCAGGGATCTGAATGAGGGTGCCCAGCTGCTGGAGATTGAATTCGACGAAAACAGAATTGTCGAGTATCCTTTTGCCTCGCTGGAGGATCTGGAACTTGCTTACGCCGTTACGATTCATAAATCGCAGGGAAGTGAGTACCCTGCTGTCATCCTGCCTCTGCTCGGAGGCCCGCGTATGCTGATGACACGCAATCTGCTTTATACGGCAGTCACAAGAGCAAAATCATGCGCTGTGATTCTCGGCAGTGATGAGACAGTCGGCCGTATGATTGAAAATGAAAGCCAGCAGAGACGTTATACGTCTCTTGACCGCCGGATTCGCGAATTGTCGGAACAGAATCCGCTGATGTAAATGCACAATGATCCCGCAGACAGACAAAGATGCTGTCAGCGGGATTTTTCATTCGATACCGCTTATAGGGAAAGCTGCATTTTTACATAAAAATCTGCTGTTTTATAAGGAGGTGCGCATGAGGCAAGGATTCCTGTCTTCCATGGGACGCATAACACTGGATCTTCTGTATCCGAGGCTGTGTCCGGTCTGTCAGGAACCGGCACCTGCAGGCCGTCTGATCTGTCCGTCCTGTCTTTCGGAACTACCCTATATTGAGTACAGGCGCTGCCAAAAGTGCGGCAAGCCGGTCGAAGACGGAGAGGTGTTCTGCAGGGACTGTACGGAGATGACGCATCTTTATCGTGAGGGGATGGGCGTCTTCTTCTATGATGACAGAATGCGTGAAACGATTGCCGCACTGAAATACAGACACCGCAGAGAATTCGGCAGACCGCTGGGGGCTCTGATGTACTCTCTGTCGAGGGACCGTCTGCTGCGATGGAAGCCGGATCTTGTGATTCCGGTTCCGGTTCATTCTGCCAGGAGAGCCGAGAGAGGCTATAACCATGCGGCAGAACTTGCATTTCCTGTTGCAGAGTTCTCCGGTATTCCCGTATCGGAAGCTGTTCTGATCCGGACAGAGAAGACGAAGGCAATGAAGAAGCTCTCTGCGGCGGAGAGAAGAGAAAACCTCAAGGGAGCTTTTGCCGTTGCCGCATCGGCAGAAGTGCCGCACCGGATTCTTCTGATCGATGATATCTATACAACAGGCGCAACCGTTGATGCCTGTGCGGGAGTTCTGCTTGCAAAAGGTGCCGAAGAGGTGTATTTCCTGTCACTTGCCATCGGAGGAGGCTTTCTTTCTCAGTTCTGATCATCTGTTCTTAAGTTCTTATTCTTTTTCATATCTGTATTTCAGCTTCTGTGTGGAAACAGTGAAAACAGGCCCCGTGTGATTTACTTCATACGGGGTTTATGTTAGAATACGTTAGATAAACATTGAGAGGAGGATACCTGCAGTGTCAGCTGTCTGGAGCCAGATCAGAAGTGTTTTAAGCAATCTGTATTTTCCGAAAATCCAGGTTATCGATGTCGTTGAAATCCTGATCATCGCCTTTCTGATTTACATGTTTATGGCATGGATCCAGAGAACAAGGGCGTATACGCTGCTGAAGGGAATTCTGATTGTGGTAATCTTTGTTATGATTGCCGCAGTATTTCAGATGTCTGCAATCCTCTGGATCACCAGGAGCCTTGCATCCATTGCGCTGATTGCACTGGTTATTATCTTTCAGCCGGAGCTCAGAAAAGCACTGGAATCCCTCGGCAACAAATCGATCATTGCCACCTTTCTTCCGATTTCTCTGGACGGATCCGGAGAGAAGAACGAGCGCTTCTCGGACCGTACGATTACGGAAATCATTCGTGCCGTCAACGAGATGAGCGAGGTTCGTACAGGTGCGCTGATCGTCATCGAACAGAATATTCTGCTGAATGAATACATCAATACGGGAATTGCCCTTGATGCCGAAATTTCAAGTCAGCTTCTGATCAATATTTTTGAACACAATACGCCGCTTCACGACGGCGCTGTTGTCGTGAGAGGAAACAGAATTGCTTCCGCAACCTGCTACCTGCCGCTTTCGGACAATATCCGTATCAGCAAAAAGTACGGAACACGTCACCGTGCCGGTCTGGGTATCAGTGAGGCAAGTGATTCATTTACCATTATCGTGTCTGAGGAAACAGGCCGTGTGTCCTATGCCTATATGGGCGTTCTGACAACCGGTGTCACCGCAAGCAGTCTTCGTGAGCAGCTGCATCAGGTTCAGAAGAGAACACTGAGACAGAACGGAGACAGAAAGCTTCGCATTCGAAAGGGATCAAGGAAAGATGAAGAATAATCGTATTCTTGCCAATCCGGGTCTCCGAGTCGCTTCCCTGGTCATTGCCTTCGGAGTCTGGCTGATGATCATGAACCTCAGCAACCCGGTAAAAATCAAGACATTTTCATCCGTTGCGGTAAATGTGACAAACAGTTCCTATGTGGAGTCGATGGGGCTTTCCTACAAGCTTCCGAACGGTTCCAGAACGGTCAATGTCACGGTCAATGCAACACGCTCCACACTCGAGAGACTGACATCCTCCGGGATTTCGGTCACAGCGGATCTTACGCAGATTGTCGATCTGAATGCAGATCCCGTTATGGTTCCCTTAACGGTTTCCATCCCGGGTGTTTCACAGGACAATATCTCAGCAAATCCGAAGAATATCGAGATTTCACTTGAGGATATGATCAGTCAGGACTTTGTCATTAACCCGACAGCCGGAGATACCACTCCGGGCAAGGGCTACGAAATCGGCAAAATTTCGGTTGAACCCGAAAAGCTGACTCTGCGCGGTCCGAAGTCTCTGATTGATAAGATTGACAGAGTTGTCGGACAGATCGATGTGACCGGCCTGAAGTCGGATTCAACCATGGGCGGCACCGTAAAGATCTATGATAAAAACGGTGATGTGCTGGATGAATCACAGATGAATTATCTGACAGCCACTCCGGGTTATGACGAAATCATGTTTGATGTCGTCCTGTATCAGGTTCTGTCAGATGTTCCGATTACAGCCGAGACCTACGGCACACCGGCCGCCGGTTATCAGGCTGGCGATATCACCGTAACACCTTCGACAATCAAACTTGTCGGCGATGCCAATGCGCTGGCTGTTTTCAGGGAAAACGGCGGAAAGATTGTCATCACGGAGGATTCTCTTGCAGTTGATATCTCGGAGGCAACCGTAGATCAGGACATCAACGTTCAGATCACGGATTATATTCCTTCCGATCTGCGTCTTGCTGCAGATCTCAGTGACAGAGTTGTCGTCAGCGTCAAGATTCTTGAACAGGATACGAAACTGATTGAGATTGAGACGAGAGCGATTGAGCAGAAGAATGTCGCCGATAATCTGAATGCCGTATTCAATGATACAAAGCTTGAAATCCGCATCAAGGGAACGGAAGAGAGCCTGGAAACACTGTCGGCAGAAGATATTCAGGCTTCTGTTGATTTTACCGATCTGCAGCCAGGAGAGATGACTCTCCCGGTAGAAATCGAACTTCCTGACGGATGTTCACTTGCATCTGATGTCATGGCAGATATTACACTTGCAAAACAGGAAGTGGTTTCAGTTTCAGAGAATAATGAATGATGCATTCCGACAGTCTCCGGAAGAAGGGCCGGAAGGCTGTATGAAAAAGAAAGGGGAAAAAAGTGGTCAGCGGAACAGTTGTGGTTCATAATACATCCGGTCTTCACCTGAAGCCGGCTGCACGTTTCTGTGATGAAGCACTGAAGTACAGATCTACCATCACCTTCACATTTGACAATACAACAGCCAATGCGAAAAGTGTGTTATCCATACTCGGAGCATGCGTCAAATGCGGAGATCAAATCGAGATTGTCTGCAACGGCGAAGATGAACAGGAAGCTCTGCAGAATCTGACAAGAATAATTAACGAGGGGTTAGGGGAATGAAAAAAGGAACATTGAGAAGACTTAACAGAGCACAGTCACGCAGCAGAAAATCACTTGGCCTGCGCGTACTGCCGATGCTGATGGCCGCAATGCTTGGTGTGACAGCGATGTCCTCCTCTATTGCATTTGCAGCAGCAGAAACAGCAGAGGTTCAGACACAGGAGACAGCAGGAACAGATTCTTCCGCAGCAGAAACATCTGCAGCAGTTTCCATTGCTGACAGCGGTACCAATCCGCACAGCTATGCAGACAGCTCTGTCGTTGACACAAACGGTTACGAAAACTGGCCGCAGGGCAAGGATATTGATGCAGATTATGCCTGCCTCCTTGATGCGGCATCCGGTGCTGTTCTTTATTCCAAGGGCAAGGATGTGCAGACACCGCCTGCTTCCATCACAAAGATCATGACCTGCCTGCTTGCTCTTGAGAACGGCGACCTGGACGCTGAAGTCACAATGACAGCAACAGGTACTGCTTATGCTACAGACGGCAGTTCCAATCTTTATACACAGGTCGGCGAAGTCTTTACACTGCGTGATATGCTTTACGGCATGATGCTGAAGTCAGCCAATGATATGGCTACACAGATCGGCGAGTACATCGGCGGAGGTTCTCTGGAGCACTTCACAGAGATGATGAATGAGCGTGCTGCAGCCCTCGGCTGCCGCCACACACATTTTACCAATGCCTGCGGTATGCCGGCAGAGGATCATCTGACAACAGCCTATGATATGTGTCTGATCACACAGGAAGCTATGAAGAATGAAACCTTCCGTGAAATCTTCGGCACACTGCAGTATACAATTCCCGCAACCAACATGACGGAAGCGAGAACCTTCCAGAACCATCACAGATGGATCCTGGACTCCACCATTGCTCCGGCAGGTTTTGTCGGCGGCAAGACAGGCTACACAGATGCAGCACTGAACACACTTGTTTCTGTTGTAGAGCGTGACGGCATGCAGCTGATTGCAGTTACCATGCACGACAACGGAAGCGAAAAGTGCATTGATGACTCCGCATATCTGTTCCGTTACGGCTTCCGTTACTTCCGTGATCTTGTATTTGATGATTCTGCAGATCTTGCATACGGCGGTGTTGCTGTTCTTCCGACAGATGCATCTGCTGCCGATATCAAGGCTACTGAGATTGAAACTACAGATCCGGTTTACGGTGAAGGTACAAAGACACAGTATCAGTACAATGAGAAGAAGATCGGAAGCTCTTTCCTGACAAAGGCCGCTTCTCAGGCAAGAACAGCAGCTGCTTTAGAGGCTGCAGCTGCCGAGTCAC
>JAUNAG010000052.1 GCA_030527685.1 Lachnospiraceae bacterium
TGATATATCCATTGTGATATAGTGTTTTTCCGTCCCCCTACGAAAACTCCGACTGACCAATGTGGAAATCGCCGGTGGCATAAGGAATTACCAGCATAGACCAATCATGGAACGGATTTGCTCCCTTTTTACTTCCAATTCCAATATTAGATACAGTGTTCATGAAGGCATCCGGCTCTAGCTGATTTTTGCTGTAATAGCCTTCTCCTGCTGCAGTTTCCTCGTTGATGCTGACACCTCCACCCTGGAAGTAGATGATCAGCTTGTTTACGCTGCCTTGTTTAAAATATGCGTGTACCTCCGATCCGTCAGAGGCTTTCGCCCTCTCATCAGAGATTCGATACCACTTTCCAGCCTTTCTGTTTTCTCCAGCTTCCGGATAACGCATAAAAACCTGTGTCGTTAACAGGACAGCCGCTGCCAAACCAACAACAACACCAATTGTAGTTTTCCATCTTTTTTTCATATTTTTCCTCAATTCATATAGTTTTCCAGATACGCATTCACTGTATCCAGATATTCCTTTGTTTTATCCGGATCAAAAGCCATAGCGTGGCCAGAGTTCGGGAACTCAATGTAAGAATAATCTACTCCGTTAACTCTCAAAGCATCCAGCAGGTCATATTTCAGATTTACCGGTACAATCTTATCGTTTGGTCCGTAAGCTACCACAAACTGGTGCGTCCGGCTGCGAAGGCAACTACTGCAAATACAACCAAGCACAATACTACAAACATAATATTCCCCACTATTTTCTTCATTGTGCTTATTTCAAAAAATTTGCAGTAGGCCACGGCCGGCTACAGTGCCGAGAAGCATAGCAAAAATAATTACAATCAGTAAAATCATCAGTTTCTTTATCATAGAATTCTCCTTGGCTTTTCGATGACGCAAATGTATCATCCCATTTATGATGAGTCAAGTGTTTCAGCAAAAATGAAACAGATACAGGAGGTTTGTATCATCAATGAATAATCAGGAAAAAAACAACTATGTTCGCCAGCAGATCACGGAAGCTCTACTGCGGCTGTTACAAAAAAAGGAATTGAATGAGATCAGTGTGAGTGAACTGACAAAAGAAGCTGGTGTAGGCCGAGTATCCTTCTACCGTAACTATAACGACCTATCTGATATTCTCTACAAGCACGACAAAATACTTTTGAAGCAGTGGAAAGCAACATTTGAGAAACAACCCGATGCCAGCATTCAGACAGTATTCGGTAGTTTGTTCCAACACTATAAGGATCACTCTGATTTCTATATGACCCTCTACCGCAATGGCCTGACAGCCTCTATGTTGGAGACTATCAAAGCACATTGCGAATTGTCTCCAGAGCTCCCCAATGCCATAGCCTATCAGAAAGCGTTTTTTGCTTACGGACTTTACGGCTGGCTTATGGAATGGATGGAACGCGGAATGCAGGAGGATGCTGCTGCCATCAATGCAATGTTACTTGCTCAATAGCATTGTATGAACTTTATCTCCCGTTATTTAAAATTCTGATACTCGTATATTTTCTTTAAAAATATAAAATCCGCGGACACGCTTTAACCGGCTAAAAAGTCGGCGCCCAAGCAGTTGTCCGCGGATTATACTTACACCCCTTGTTGGGGAATCCTATATTCTCATGATTTTTCGTTTAAAACACAGGTTCATAATCGAGCTAAAAGCCCGGAAACCCGCGTAAATTCAGTCTTTTCTCGAAAGAAAGCTCACGGTTTCACAATGATTGCTCATCGGGAACATATCACAGGGCTGTACGTACTCCGGCTTATAGGCCGTTGTTCCGTCTCCTTCTGCGAACAGGCGCAGGTCTCTGGCCAGTGTCGCCGGATCGCAGCTCACATAGACGACTCTTTCAGGCGCAAGCTTTAAGACCGCGTCGATCAGCTTTGCGTCGCAGCCCTTTCGCGGCGGATCAAGCATCACGACATCCGGATGCGGGCACGGCACACCGGGTGCAAATTCCCCGCTCGGAACGATCTCCTCAGCAGCGCCTGTGAAGAAATGTGCATTTTCAATATGATTGAGACCTGCATTGATCTTCGCATCTTCGATGGCTTCCGGCACGATCTCAATTCCGTAGACCGCTTTTGCAGCTCCGGCCATGAAGAGGCTGATGGTGCCGATACCGCAGTATAAATCGTAGACTATCTCTTTTCCTGTCAGTGCAGCTGCCTTTAAGGCTTCCCCGTACAGAACCTCCGTCTGCTGCGGATTGACCTGATAGAAGGATTTCGGAGAGATCCGGAAGGTCAGACCGCCGAGCTGATCCTGAATCCAGGGATCGCCGAGCAGCGGAATCACTTTGTCGCCGAGAATCTTATTGCTGCGCACAGTATTCACATTCAGGGATACAGAGCACACGCCTTCGACCTCTGCCGTCAGCTTTTCGGCAAGCTCCCGTGCACCCGGAAGCTTAGAGCCGTTGATCACGAGGCAGACCAGAATTTCACCGCTTGCAAAGCCCTTGCGGATGAGAATATGGCGCAGAAGCCCGCTGCCGTCCTCTTCCCTGTAAGCCGGGATATGATGCTTTTTCATATGTGCCAGCACCAGACGCACGATCTTCCGGTTGACCTCATCACTGATGATACAGTCATCCACCGGGATCAGCGAATGTGTGTGGCCTGCATAATAACCTGCCTGAATCTCCGGCCTGCCGGCTGCATTTTTCACCTCTGCAACAGGATACTGCACCTTATTGCGGTAACGGTAGGGATGCTTCATACCGAGAACCGGACGGACCGGCACTTCGCCTTCTTCAAAGCGGCCGATTTTGCCCAGCACATCCTCGACATAGCGCTTCTTCCATGCAAGCTGTGCCGGATAGCTGTATTCCTGAAGGGTGCAGCCGCCGCAGCGTCTGGCACACTCACAGGAAGCCGGAACGCGGTCCGAAGACGGACGCAGCACACGCAGTGCCTTCGCGTAGGCATAGCTCTTCTTCGGTCTTGTGATGACGGCCTCGACTTCATCGCCGATCACGGCACCCCGCACAAAAAGGGTATAGCCATCTACATGACCGATACCCTCTCCTTCTTTCGTAAAATCTTCAATTAAAACGACAGCCGTGTCATTTTTCTGAAAGACACGGCCGTTCTTTTCGATTCTGTTCTGTTTTTTCATCGTTCCTTTTGTTCTCAGCCCTTCCACTCGAAACGGTAGCCGATACCCCAGACTGTGCCGATTGCCCAGCCGTTCTCGTCTTCGATCTTCTCTCTGAGTCTCTTGATGTGAACGTCCACGGTACGTGTATCGCCCACATATTCATAGCCCCAGATGTGATCCAGCAGCTGCTCTCTTGTGAATACCTGATTCGGATGAGCTGACAGGAAATACAGCAGCTCCAGCTCCTTCGGCGGCATGTCTGTGCGCTTGTCATTATAGTAAACAGAATAATTGCTCAGATTGACTGTCAGTCCCGGATATTCCGCGACCTTCTGACCGTTTGCCCCGCCTCTGCTCTGTGCATCGGCATCTGCTCTCCTGCGATAGCGGCGCAGTACCGCCTTCACTCTGGCAAGCAGTTCCTTTGCATCAAAGGGCTTGCTCATATAATCATCTGCACCGAGTTCCAGACCGAGGACCTTGTCGAAGGTCTCGCCCTTTGCCGAGAGCATGATGATCGGTGTGTCACGGATTGAACTGATCTCGCGGCACACCTCATAGCCGTCTTTTCCCGGAAGGATCAGATCCAGCAGCACCAGATCTGGCTGAAAGCTCTGAAAAAGCGCAATAGCCTCATCGCCGTCCCGCGCAATCGCTGTCTCATACATCTCATGCGGCAGGCAGGCGGCTATCAGCTCCGCCATATTTTTATCATCATCCACGATCAGGATTTTCTGCATGCCGTTCATCTGTTATGTTCCCCCTCCGGCGCATGATACGCTGCTATGCTGCCTTCTTATCTGAGCTTTGCTATTGTGACGCCTGCATCACCCTCACCGAACTCACCGAGTCGGAAGGATTCTACATGCTTGTTTCTCTTTAAGAACTGCTGCACGCCCTTTCTAAGTGCGCCTGTTCCCTTTCCGTGTACGATACGTACCTGTTCCAGATGTGCAATGACGGCATCGTCCAGGTACTTATCAAGCTCGCTGCATGCCTCATCGACTGTCTTTCCGAGAAGATTGATCTCGGTACTGATTGTCAGTGACTTCGACATCGCAAGCCTTCCGGATGCGGTTTTCTTATTATTCTTCTTATCCGTTTCCTCTTCCTGTACCATCACCAGATCGTCAATCCGCACCTTCGTGCGCATCACACCCATGGTAACAAAAAGATTTCCCTTACTGTCAGGCAGTGTGCTGACTGTCCCCTTCAGTCCCAGACTCAGTACCTTCACGGAATCGCCGAGCTGCAGATCACCTGCCTTCAGATTGCCTTTTTCTTTTGAATCACTGACCTGCTGCACATTCTTGCCGAGCGCATCCATCTTCTTTCGAAGCTCCGTGCGCTGCTGTTCCAGCTCGCGCGTATTGCCTCCGCGCTTTGCATACCAGCTGATCGTCTTATCTGCGTAATCCTTAGCCTCCTGCAGAATCTTTCTCGCCTCCTCCGAGGAATCGGAAAGCATATTTCTTCTTTTGGAGGTAAGTGTTGCTTCCTTCTGTTTTAATTCCTTCTTCAGCTTTTCAATTTCAATTCTGATATTGGCCGCTTCGATCCTCTCCTGTTCAAGCTCGGCTCTCTGCTTCTCCAGATCCGAGATGACATCCTCGAAGGAGGCGTCTTCCTCACTGATCAGGGTTCTTGCCCGATCGATGATCTCTTCGGACAGACCGAGTTTTCTGGAGATGGCAAATGCATTACTCTTGCCGGGCACACCGATTAACAGGCGGTACGTCGGCGAAAGAGTCTCCACGTCGAATTCACAGCAGGCATTCTCCACGCCCGGTGTGCGAAGTGCATAGACCTTGATTTCGCTGTAGTGCGTTGTGGCAATTGTGCGGACGCCTCTCTCATGAAGGAAGTTCAGAATCGAGATAGCGAGTGCCGCACCCTCTGTCGGGTCTGTTCCGGCGCCAAGCTCATCGAAGAGGACCAGTGAGTTCTCATCCGCTTTACCCAGGAAATCCACAACATTTGTCATATGAGAGGAGAATGTGGAGAGGGACTGCTCGATGCTCTGCTCGTCACCGATGTCCGCATAAACCTCTTTAAAGACTGCCAGCCGGCTTCTGTCTGCCGCCGGAATATGCAGTCCGGAAAGTCCCATCAGTGTCAGAAGGCCTGCTGTCTTCAGGGAGACGGTCTTACCGCCTGTATTCGGTCCGGTGATCACCAGCAGATCGAACTTCTCGCCGATGCGAATGTCAATCGGAACAGCCTTCTTTTTGGGAATCAGCGGGTGGCGGGCCTGGCGGATATCCATGATACCGTCCTCTGCCACCAGCGGTCTTGTTGCATTCATATCAAGAGCGAGGCGGGCGCGGGCGAAGATGAAATCAAGCTCGCACATCATGTCGTAGTCGACACGGATGAAACCGGTCTTTCCGGCAAGCTCCTCCGAGAGTCTCGCGAGGATCACTTCGATCTCTCTTGCCTCTTTTGCCTCCAGCTCACGAATTTCGTTATTCAGTTTCACGACGGATGCCGGTTCGATGTAAACAGTGGAGCCGGCGCGGCTTGTGTCATGAATAATACCCGGTACCTGTGAACGGAATTCATTGCGGACCGGGATACAGTAGCGGCCGTCACGGGTCGTAATCAGAGAGTCCTGCAGATAATCCTTTGCACTGGATGCAAGGATTCGTGTCAGTTCTGTCTGGATTCTGCTGCCTGCGGTGCGGATGCTTCGTCTGATCGAACGGAGCTCCGGTGACGCATTGTCGCTGATCTCATCCTCAGAGATGATGCATCTGCGAATCTCGGCTGTCTCCTGTGTCATCGGCTCCAGTGCCGAGAACATCGGAGTCAGGATATCGTCCTGATCCTGCGCCTTCTCCCTGCGTGCCCAGGCACGTACCAGTGCCGTATTCTCCAGAAGCTTTGCAATCATCAGAAGCTCATGGATGCCGAGTGCACTGCCGATCTCCAGACGCTTCAGAGAAGCGCGGACATCGTAGGTGCTGCCGAAGGAGATACTGCCCTTCTGCAGAATTCTTGCGACCGCTGCCGCTGTCTCCTCCTGCATTCTGTTGATCTCCGCAGGAGAGTCTGACGGAAGCAGATCGCGGCAAAGACGTTTTCCCGGCTCAGAGGATGCAAGCTCTGTCAGCCGGGTAATAATCTTGTCATATTCAAGAACATGTAATGCTTTATCATTCATACACTCACCTTACTTTATTTTACACGCATGATGTCTGATAGGAAAGCTTTATTTGAGTTTTTATTCACAAATAATTCATATATCCATTTTATCTTTGACTTTTATCATAAAGACCATTCAAAACTGTGAACCACGCCTTCAGAAGTCGTTCACTTACAACCCCTGCTGCACTGATGCACTGCCCTTCCCTGATAGCACGTTTACAATCTTTTCCCTCATAGAGTATAATCAATGCTGACAGAAAAAAGCCATATGCGGACGGCTGCCGCCTTTTTGCAGCTTTCGCATCCGGATAGAATGGAGAATACAATTGAAATATATCAGTGAACTTCGCGAGGGCGGACGTATCCAGGATGTCTACCTGGTCAAGCATAAGCAGTCTGCAGTGACCAAAAACGGCAAGAACTACGAAAATGTCATTCTGCAGGATAAAACCGGTCAGATCGATGCCAAGATCTGGGATCCGACCTCTGCCGGTATCGGTGACTTCGATACCCTCGATTATGTCTATGTATCAGGTACAGTCAGTGCCTTCAATGGTTCTCTGCAGGCTTCTCTGAAGCAGGTTCGCAAAGCCGATGAAGGAGAATACATCCCGGCAGACTATCTCCCGGTCACCAAGCAGAACACCCGTGCTATGTATCAGGAACTGATGAACTATGCCGGCAGTGTCCGGAATCCCTACCTCTCCGCTCTTCTGAAGAGCTTCTTTGTTGAGGATCAGGATTTTATCTCCTCCTTTACGAAGCACTCCGCAGCCAAAACCGTTCACCACAGTTTTGTCGGCGGTCTGCTGGAACACACGCTTTCCGTCACAAGACTCTGCGGCTATATTGCCGATCATTACCCGGCAGTGAACCGTGATCTGCTGATTACCGCTGCCATGCTGCATGACATCGGCAAGACGGATGAGCTCTCTTTCTTCCCGTCAAACGAATACACCGATAACGGCCAGATGCTCGGCCACATCATGATCGGTGCCGAGATGATTCATGACCGCGCCTCTGCGATCGAAGGCTTCCCGCCCACTCTGGAGACAGAGCTGAAGCACTGCATTCTCGCTCATCACGGCGAGTATGAATACGGCTCTCCGAAGAAGCCGGCTCTGATTGAGGCAATGGCACTGAATCTTGCCGACAATCTCGATGCAAAGCTTGAGACGATGACAGAAATTATTGAAAATGCATCCACCGGCGATAAGTGGATGGGCTTCAACCGTTTCTTCGACTCCAATCTCCGCAAGACAGATCCGATGTAAGCTCCTGCCTGCATCGCAGAGACATTCTTTTTATTTCAGGAAATTGATACCGAAAGAATTCATACAGGAAGCGGTAATATCTGCCAAAGCAGGTATTACCGCTTCCTGACTTTTTCCATTTCTTCAGCCTGCGGCCTGTCGAGACAGCGAATATGCTCCCGACAGCGGATCTCCCGACGCCGCCCTTTTCTTAAAAAACCAATCACAACCGCGGGGATTCCCTCTTCACGCAGCTCCGCGACAAGGCGTTCCCCTTCATCTGCTGCAAACAGCAGTGTTCCTGCACATAAACTGTAATACGGATTCAGCTGAAAAAAGTCGAGGATCTCGATCGTCTCCTGGCGAACCGGGATCTTCAGAAGCTCCACCTCGCAGCCGGCTTCCGCCGTCTCGCAGAGCTCCCACAATGCATTGAAAAAACCGCCCTCTCCGGGTCTGACAAGCAGTGCCTGCGGACAGTGTTTTCTGATCACAGCCTCTGCCTTCCCCGAATCCGGAACCGGCGGGAGATGCTCTGCGGCTTTCCGGAAAAAGGACGGGAAGCGTGTCCGCAGTTCTCCCTCATGTGTCGTGAGCAGCTCGTCGACTGCACCGAGTGCAATCGACTCTGTCACTACAATGGCACTCACGCAAGCATCGGCGCAATTGCCGTCAGGATCATCGTAACAGCAAGGATGATTGCGATGACAGCAATCACAACCTTCTGTGTTTTTCTGTTCATCATAAGGATCTACCTCCTCTTATTTCTTCATATTAGCGAACTTCGTGAACTCCGGCAGCCATACCAGCTTGGTTGTGCCGATCGGGCCGTTTCTCTGCTTCGCTATAATGACTTCAGCGACATTTTTCTCTTCCGTGTCTTTATTATAATAGTCGTCACGGTAGAGGAACATGACCACGTCGGCATCCTGCTCGATTGCTCCTGATTCACGGAGGTCGGAAAGCATCGGTCTGTGGTCATCTCTTGTCTCGGCACTTCTGTTCAGCTGTGACAGTGCGACAACCGGAACATTGAGCTCGCGGGCCAGTCCCTTTAAGCCTCGGGAGATGTCCGAGATTTCCTGCTGGCGGTTGGCACCGGACTTGCCGCTGCCCGACATCAGCTGCAGGTAGTCGATGAAGATGATCTTGATATCCAGATCCAGCTTGAACTTTCTCGCCTTGGAGCGGAGCTCGCGCAGTGAAATACCTGGCGTATTGTCGATGACAATCTTGGATGAAGCAATGGTGCCGGCAGCCTCAACGACTCTGGTCCACTCCTCATCATTCATCTTTCCTGTTCGAATCTTCTGTGAATCGACCTTGGACTCAAGAGCCAGCATACGGTTCATCAGAGATTCGCTCGACATTTCGAGTGAGAATACGGCACAGGGCAGATTCTTGCGCAGTGCCATATACTGCACGATATTCAGAACGAAAGCCGTCTTACCCATGGACGGTCTTGCCGCAACCAGAAGGAAATCGGAATTCTGGAAACCCGATGTCTTATAATCGAGATCCAGGAATCCTGTCTCCAGACCAGTAATATGGCTCTTCGATCTGGATGCCGCTGCGATTGCCTCCAGTGTATTGTAGACAACCTCCGAGATGGTCTCGTAGGACTCGGAGGAGCGCTGCTGCTGGACCTGGAAGATGGCCTTTTCGGCATTGTCCAGAATCACCTGTGTCTCCTCCTGCGCAAGATAGCAGGACTCCTCAATGTCCGAAGCTGCCCGCAGGAGCTTGCGGAGTGTGGAGGTCTCATGCACCAGCTGCGCATGCTCGCGCACCAGTGCAGAGGTCTGTACCGAGGTCAGGATATCACGGAGAAACTCCATGCTCTTGACCTCCGGCGGCAGATTCTGCTTATCGAGAGCTGCCTTCAGCGTAATCAGGTCTGCAGGCTTTCCTTCATCATTGAGGGCTTTTATCGTATCAAATACCGCCCCGAGACGCCGGTCGTAGAAATCATCGCCGCTCAGTATTTCTTCAGCAGCCATAGCGGCGTCTGCATTCATCAGCATCGCGCCGATGACCGACCATTCGGCATCGTCATTATGCGGCGGAATCCGCTTTACAAGCTGCTCGTCCATCTGCTCAGGCTTCCTTTACGTTTACTTTCAGCTGTGCTGTTACCTGCGGGTGAATGCGGACATCCACGGTTGTTGTTCCAAGCTCGCGGATCGGATTCTCCAGCAGCATCTTCTTCTTGTCGATTTCAAGGCCAAGCTGCTTCTTTGCAGCATCTGCAATATCCTTTGTGGATACGGAACCGAATGCTCTTCCGCCGTTTCCGATCTTGATGGAAACTTCAACAGCCTTCTTCTCAATCTCAGCCTTCAGTTCCTGTGCTGCCTGCAGAAGCTCTGCAGCTGCCTTTGCCTCGCTGCGCTTCTTGGCAGCCAGATCCTTCATTGCGCCGTCTGTAGCTGCAACAGCCAGCTTCTTCGGAAACAGCATGTTGCGTGCATATCCGTCGCTTGCATTTACAATATCACCCTTCTTGCCAAGGGCCTTTACATCTTCAAGTAAGATTACCTTCATTACTTCCTCCTCCCGGCTCTCATGCCGGCTTTGAAATCAGAATTCTTCTTCTTCCTTCATCTGTGCAATTGTATCTTTCAGAAGCTTCATTGCTTCTTCGATCGTATAGTCCGGAAGCTGCGCACCGGCCACATTCAGGTGGCCGCCGCCTCCCATCTGCTCCATGATCAGCTGGACGTTGACCTCGTCGATTGCTCTGGCACTGATATAGATCTGGTCATTGTAATCTGTCAGGACAAAGGATGCCTTGATGCCGACTACATCCAGCAGCTCGTTGGCTGCCTGCGCAGAAACAACTGTAGGAGCCGTCAGACCCTCATTCGGGCAGACGGAGATTGCATAGATTCCTTCATAGATTTCCGCATCCGCAATGGTCTTGGCCTTTGCGCGAAGCTCTTCCATCTTGTCACGGAACAGCTTTCTGACGCGGGAAATATCAGCACCGTTTTTGCGGAGATACGCAGCAGCCTCAAAGGTACGAACGCCTGTTCTGGTGGTGAAATTATTCGTATCCACCATGATACCTGCATACATGGCATCAGCCTCCAGAGCTTTCAGCTTCAGCTCATCCGAGAAGTACTGCAGAACTTCTGCAACCATCTCACACGCGCTGGACGCATAGGGCTCAATATAGGAAAGAACTGCATTCTGGATGCGGTCCGGACCCTGTCTGTGATGATCGAGCACCACAACGGTATTGGTCAGCTCCAGCAGCTCTTCACAGGCCGTATACTTTGTTCTGTTTGTATCGACGACAATCAGTGCCGTATCGGCACCGGTCAGCTCCTTCGCCCGCTCACGGGTGATAAAGAGCTCGTCATCATATTCATGATCTGCAATGAAGAGCTCCATCGTCGGCATCACGGACTCGGAGACATCATCGGCTACAATGTGTGCCGGCTTGCCTTCCGTTGCAGCTGCTCTGCAGATACCGATGGCAGCTCCCAGAGAATCGATATCGGTCAGCTTGTGGCCCATGACGATAATCCGGTTTCTGCTGTCGATGATCTCTTTCAGGGCATGCGCCTTGACGCGGGCCTTGACTCGCGTAATACGCTCTGTCGATTCACTCTTGCCTCCGAAGAAACGTGTCTGGAAGCCGTCCTTGACAACGATCTGATCGCCGCCTCGTCCGAGCGCCAGTTCCAGTGCTTCTGCCGCTGCGTCTGCATCTGTCAGATAGGAATTGGATCCGACGCCGACTCCGGCTGAGAGTGTCATGGACAGCTCGTTGCCGATCTTGATGGTCTTGACGTCATCCAGGATCTGAAAGCGTGACTCGATACATTCGTTCAGCGCCTTCTTTGTCATCATAAAGAAATAGCGGTCATTGCCCTGACGCTTGACGATACCGTCAACATCGGAGAAAAAGCGGCTGATCTTGCGTTCTGTCAGAGCCACAAGCAGAGATCTTCTGACCTCTTCCACGCCTTCCATAACTTCTTCGAAGTTATCGATGCACATGATGCCGACTACCGGCTTGTTATTCTCACGTTCGGCAATAACCTTGGTATATTCTGTCTCGTCAAAGAGACTGACTGTAATCAGATATTCATTTTCCCCGACCTCAAACGGACTTTCGGAATCGAGAAGCTCATCGATATCGATCTTGACGAACTCGACGCGGTACACGGAATCATCAATCTTCAGCGTACATTCACTGGAGACCTCCGCAGTCGGAAGCATATCCTTCTTGATCTCCGGGAAAAGCAGGGAAATGCTCTTGTGATAATGTTTGTCCTTGCCCGAAAGAGAGATGAACTCGTCATTCATCCACAGAAAGCAGCCGTTTTCATCCAGAAGGGCATAGGGAAGAGCGAACTCCTGCAGCATTCTCTTCTGTACCTGTCCGTACTGTGTGGCAAAGCTGATCATCTCATTCTTCAGCTTTGAGCCGGAATGAAGATAGAGAATCAGCGCAATCACCGTATAAACCGCAAAGAATGCAAGTCCGATCACGCCTGCGACCACGTCTGCCTTCCAGAATAAGACAGCAACCAAAGCCGCCCACAGAATAATCATTGCGAGCGGCCATTCAAGATACGTTTTCAGTTTCCCGGTGATTCTGAATTTCTTCATACGTCCCTGCTATCTGATTCATCCTCACGGACATCTGCTTTCGCTGCCTGCGCAGTCGAAACGCTCTGTATCTGAAAAAATGTGCATATATAACACAAACCGCTATTACTGTGCAGTAATAGCGGTTCGATTATATCACGCTTTTTTAATCCTGTACATACGGAAGGATTGCAAGGTGGCGGGAGCGCTTGATTGCTACAGTCAGCTCACGCTGATGCTTGGAGCAGTTGCCTGTGATTCTTCTCGGAAGAATCTTGCCGCGCTCAGAGATGTATCTCTTCAGCTTGTTTACATCCTTGTAGCTGATTTCGTTTTCCTTGCCGCAGAATACGCAGACTTTCTTTCTTCTGCGGAAACCGCCTTTTCTTCTGAATCCACCTTCACTGTTCGATCTCTGAAAAGCCATGTCTTTTCTCCTTTACACTATCGAAGCTGCAGTAACGTATCAGACAAACGGAAGCTCATCACCGATGCTGTCCGGAATATTCATGAAGCCCTCACCCGGCATGCCGGATGCTGCCGGTGCAGCAGACGGCGCAGCCGCTGCCGGATCAACCGGCGGGCGATACGAAGATGCGTTTGACTGGCTTGCAGCCTTGCTCTCCGCAAATTCCTGGCTCTCGGCAACGATCTGTGTTCTGTAGACCATTCTGCCTTCTCTGTCCTGATAATTGTCGTTCTGCAGTCTGCCCTGAACTACAACCTTAGTACCCTGGTGCAGATACTTCTCTGCGAACTCTCCCTGACGTCCGAATGCGACACAGTCGAAGAAATCCGCCTCCTGCTGTCCGTCACGCTTGAAGCGGCGGTCTACAGCAAGTCTGTAGTGAGCAATTGCAGTTGCATTCTCACCTGAGGAGTAGCGAACCTCGGGGTCTCTTGTTAAACGTCCCATTAAAATCACAGTATTCATATTGTACCTCTTTTCTGTCCTCCGCGGCTGACAAAGCCGACAACGTCTGCTTTTGCTTCACCCGGATATACGCATGTCATGTGGTCCGTAATGGGGAATTCTCGATGTGCTGATTATTCTGCAGCCGGAGCTTCCTCTGCCGGAACCTCTGCAGCAGCTTCAGCCGGTGCTTCCTCAGCAGCAGCCTCTTCAGCCGGTGCTTCTTCTGTCTTCTCCGGAGCAACGGTGAAAGTATCGTTCTCATCCTTGCGGACGACAAGATATCTCAGGACGTTGTCCATGATTCTCATTCTCTTCTCGAGTTCGTTCGGGCACTCAGACTCAGCTTCAAACTGGATGAAGTAGTAGTAGCCTTCTGTTACTTTCTGGATTTCATAGGCAAGCTTGCGCTTTCCCCATTCCTCGGTCTCACCGAGTTCGCCGCCGAAACGAGTGATGTAATTCTTCGCTTTCTCGACGACAGCTGCGCGTGTATCGTCATCGAGTTTAGCGCTGACGATCAGTGCAAGTTCGTACTTGTTCATAATTATACCTCCTTATGGCCTTCGGCCTTCCACTTTTTTTGTGAAAGACAAGGAACAAAAAACTCTCACGGATCGATAGTATAGCATATGAACGCAGTACGGTGCAAGCGGTTTTATACACGTATTTTTGAGAATACCTCTCCGATCGGTTCACTGATCACCAGATCGGCGCTGTTGTCTCTTGATGTAGCGGATTTGTTGATCAGCACCAGCTTGTCGCCGGAGAAATAATCAATCAGCCCCGCTGCCGGATACACCACCAGAGAGGTTCCTCCGATAATCAGACAGTCAGCCTCCCGGATTGCATTCACCGCTCCGCGGATCACATCCTGGTTCAGGCCTTCTTCATAGAGCACGACATCCGGCTTGATCAGGCCGCCGCATTCGCAGCGCGGCTCTTCCGCACTGTTCCGGATATATTCCGCATCATAAAACTTTCCGCAGCGCGTGCAGTAATTCCGGTGAATTGAGCCGTGCAGCTCATACACTCTCCTGCTTCCGGCCTTCTGATGCAGGCCGTCGATATTCTGTGTCACAACTGCGAGCAGCTTTCCTGCCTCCTCCAGCTCCGCCAGCTTCCGGTGTGCGGCATTCGGCTCCGCATCCGTTATCAGCATCTTGTCCTTGTAGAACCGGTAGAATTCCTTCGTGCGATGCTGAAAGAAGGTGTGACTGATGATTGTTTCAGGCGGATACTGATACTGCATATGATAGAGACCGTCCTGGCTGCGGAAGTCCGGAATGCCGCTCTCCGTCGAAACTCCTGCTCCGCCGAAAAAGACAATTTTCTGATGTGTGTCCAGAATGTGCTGCAGTTCTTCCTGTTTTTCTTCCCGGTTCATGTGCTGCCTCCTGCTTTTTTTACCGTCTTTCCTTTGTCTCAGACTGACTGTTTTGCTCTTCGCCTGCGGTATTTTTGTAATTCCGTTAATACTGTGTGCTCTTACAGTTTCAGATCAGTCGCGGCTCTTGCTGTTTGCCAGAATTCTCACAATGCGCATCAGCAGGTTGATGAAGTCCAGATACAGCTGCAGTGCCGCAAAAACGGAAGCCTTTTCCAGAATTGTCGTATTGCCCGCATAATAGTGATACTGGCGGACAATCATCTGTGTGTCATAAGCTGTGTAGCCGATAAATACGGCGATTCCGATCCAGGCTGTCAGGATTCCGGTCCAGCCGATGCCTGCAATGCCGCCGATCAGACCGACTACAAGCATGAAGATCAGACCGCAGAACAGATACTTGCCGATGCCGCTGACATCCAGCTTCAGCTTCAGTGTCAGGAATGCCATTCCGCCGAAGAAGAAAGCTGTCAGTCCGAATGCATAAATCAGAATGTCAAAATCATAGGCTACAAAGAAAATCGAAAAGTCAATTCCGGTCAGCGCTGCATAGGCTAAAAAGCAGACCCTTGCGGCAGTCACTGACATTTTCTGAAGACGAACTCCGAGAAACAGAACCACACCGATCTGGAGAATCGCAGCGACAATCAGAATGCCTGATCCGCCTGACATCAGCATCCGGTAGATCGTGCCTGTTCTGAAGAGTGCAAATGCAGCTGCAAATGTCACTGCAAGGCCGACTCCCATCCACAGAAATGTCTTCGCAATGAAGGTATTCAGGTCAATGGAATTGCTGTGCTCAAACACATTATTATCATAGGTTGAATACTGCTTATCAAATTCGCTCATAGTAAATTCCTTCCTTTGATTTTTATTTCAGAGCATGCTGTCCTGCGCCGGATCCGGCTCAGTAGTCAAGATCCTCGTCATCATCCACGTAATCCTCTTCATCCGGGAGACTGCTCTCGGCGTACAGAGCCGCACGCGGATCGACGATTTCTCTTTTGACAGGACGCTGCAGTGATACGCATTTGCCGATGACGACTTTCCGGTAATCGCTGTCTGAGGTGCAGGTGCTCAGTGTCACGGTCTTGTCTTCCTTGAACAGTCTGACATCCGATTTCACCTCCGACTGCGACCGAAGCGCTTCCTCCCAGGCAAGATACCGCTCATCGTGCACGGAATACAGCATATACACATCAGACGTCACCGATGTGGTCATGATGGAATAGATCCGGTATCTGTAATTCGCATACGGTGTCAGTATCCAGAAATACGGATGCTCGTCGTAACTGTCCGTCAGATATTTCAGCTTTCCGAACATGCTGCCGTTCTTCATATTATGTCCGTAGACAATGGAGTTCGGATCGGAAAAGTCTCCCGCATTGTGGTAATCCTCAAAGATGGCACCGGCAAAGAGATCTTTTCTTTCAAATGTTCTGTGCAGATAATAGTCATTGTCTTCCGCGAGACAGATCGGATAGCTGATAGAAGGCTCTCCTTCCAGATACAGCCAGCCGACAATATCCGGATTCACCTGCTTCAGCTCCGCCCAGTTGACATCCAGAGGCGCCTTCGCGTCATCGAGATCCGGCTGCTGCGGTGCGCGGAAGGTATTCAGGCGGGTGCTGCCGGCTGCGGCTGCATTTGCCGCATCTGCTGTTCCCGGCTGCTCACTTTCTCCCGTCACAATGCCTGACTGCTGTGCACTTCCGTCCGGTGCTGTACCGGGCTGAGCACTTCCGTC
>JAUNAG010000053.1 GCA_030527685.1 Lachnospiraceae bacterium
AAAGCAGTGTTCCGTCCAGATCAAAGATACATGCTTTTACATCCATGTGGCGCCGCCTCAGTTCTGTGCTGCCGGCAGCTTGAAGGAGCTCTTCATCGTCACGATGCGGTTGAATACCGGTGCGCCTTCTTTGGAATCCTTGCTGTCTGTGCAGTAATAACCGTTGCGGACAAACTGGAAGCTTTCGCCCGGCTGTGCATCCTTCAGTGCCGGCTCAAGCTTTGCATGCTCTACAACTGTCAGAGAATTCGGATTCAGGTTCAGAGAACCATCCTCATTATAGACGCCCTTGGACTCATCGATCAGGTTCTCATAGAGACGAACGGTTGCATCGAGAGCTTCTGCTGCCGGTACCCAGTGAATGGTTCCCTTGACCTTGCGTCCTGTAAAGCCGCTGCCGGCCTTTGTCTCCGGATCGTAAGTGCAGCGGACAGCTGTAATATTGCCGTCGGCATCCTTGTCGAAGCCCGTGCATTTGACAAAATAAGCATGCATCAGGCGGACTTCGTTGCCCGGATACAGTCTCTTATACTTCGGAATCGGCTCTTCCATAAAGTCGTCGCGTTCGATGTAAAGCTCGCGGCCGAACGGAATCTGACGCTTTCCGAGTTCCGGATTCTCCAGATTGTTGTCTGCATCAAGCATCTCTGTCTGGCCTTCCGGATAGTTCTCAATGATCAGCTTCAGCGGATTCAGCACTGCCATCATACGGGAGCGCTTCATCTTCAGATCCTCGCGGATGCAGTACTCAAGCATTGCATAATCGCTTGAGGAATTCGCCTTGGAAACGCCGGAAAGCTCTACGAAGAGACGCAGGGACTCCGGTGTGAAGCCGCGGCGGCGAAGTGCCGCGATCGTTACCAGACGCGGATCATCCCAGCCGTCAACAATGTTCTGCTCGACAAGCTTCTTAATATAACGCTTGCCGGTTACGACATTGGTCAGATACATCTTTGCAAATTCAATCTGCTTCGGCGGGTGCTCCCAGCCTGTATTCTCCACAACCCAGTTGTAAAGCGGTCTGTGATCCTCGAACTCCAGTGTGCAGATCGAATGTGTGACGCCTTCAATCGCATCTTCGATCGGATGAGCAAAGTCATACATCGGGTAGATGCACCAGCGGTCACCTGTATTCTGGTGTGTCAGATGAGCGATACGATACAGAATCGGATCGCGCATGTTGATATTCGGAGATGCCATATCGATCTTCGCACGAAGAACCTTTGAGCCGTCCGGATATACGCCGTCCTTCATCTCCTCAAAAAGCTTACGGTTCTCTTCAACCGTTCTTCCGCGATACGGATCGTCCTTGCCCGGCTCTGTCAGAGTACCTCTGTACTCACGGATCTCGTCAGCGGAAAGATCACTGACATATGCAAGTCCCTTATCAATCAGAAGCAGTGCCTTCTCGTACATTGTCTCGAAATAATTCGATGCAAAGTAGCAGCGGTCTTCAAATTCAGCGCCGAGCCATTCGACATCGGCCTTAATAGACTCTACGAATTCACTCTTCTCTTTCGTCGGATTTGTGTCATCGAAGCGGAGATTAAAATGTCCGTTGTATTCTTTGGCAAGTCCGGAATTCAGAATGATTGACTTTGCATGTCCGATATGCAGGTAGCCGTTCGGCTCCGGCGGGAAACGGGTGCAGATTTCCTCGTACTTTCCCTCCGCAAGATCCCTGTCAATGATATCCTCAATAAAATTTCTGGATTTAGTTTCGCCTGCCATGCTGTTCCTCCGTCAGACAGTTTCTTATTCATGATAATCCTGTCTATCTTACCATAATTGAGGGTTGAAAACTATAGGATTTTCCGAATACGCGTCTACTTGTTTCCGCCCCTGCAAAGTGTTACATTATTCTAAGTCCTGCAGTCTCTCAAAGGCATGCAAGCCGGCGCGGATTATGCTGCAGGCAGACACATTAATGAGGAGGTTTTATTATGAACAAAAAGTTTGGTATCAGAGAGGTCGTTGCCGCAGGTATCGGCACTGCCTTATTCGTCGTTCTGACACAGGTGCAGATCCCGCTCGGATTCATCCCGAACACCGCACTGCAGCCAAGAATGGCAGTTCTTTCCTTCATGGCAGCTATCTTCGGACCGCTTGTCGGCGCCCTGATCGGCTTCCTTGGCCACGCTCTCGGTGATGCTCTGTTCTATGGTTCCATCTGGTGGAGCTGGGTCATTCCGGAACTGGTTGTCGGCTGCGTTATCGGTCTGTTTGCCAAGAAGTATGCTGTTCGCGAAGGCGGCTTCAACGGCAAGGCAATTGTCCGTTTCAACGTTGTTCAGATTATTGCAAATGCAGCTGCCTGGATCGTCTGCGCCCCGGTTCTTGATATTCTTGTTTACGCCGAGCCGGCAAACAAGGTTTTCGCACAGGGCTTCTTCGCATTCCTCGGCAACATTATCATCATTGCAATCCTCGGCACTCTGCTGCTTGCAGCTTACTCCGGCATCTCCGGCAAGAACGCTGCACTGAAGAAGGAAGACTGACATAATAAAAGATGAAACCGATTATAGAATTCCGCAATTTTTCATTTCAATACCGGACACAGACGGAGCCGTCCATTCAGGATATTAACCTGAAGATCTATCCGGGAGAAAAGGTCCTGATTACAGGCCCCTCCGGATGCGGCAAGTCAACACTGGCTCACTGCATCAATGCACTGAACCCCTGCTCCTTTTCCGGGAAAACAGACGGAACACTGATCGTAGACGGAAAAACGCCCTCTCAGGAGGGCGTTTTCGGTATGTCGAAAACAGTGGGAACCGTCCTGCAGGACACCAGCGGCCAGTTTATCGGCCTTACAGTCGCCGAAGATCTTGCATTTGCACTGGAAAATGACGCCGTTCCGCAGAAAGAGCTTTTCGAGCGTGTCGACCGCGCTGCCGAAATCGTCGGCATGACCGCCTTCCTCAAACACTCCCCGACCGAGCTCTCTGGTGGTCAGATGCAGCGCGTCTCCATGGGCGGCGTTCTTGTTGACGACGTCAGCATCCTGCTCTTCGATGAGCCTCTTGCCAATCTCGATCCGATGACCGGCAAGACGACCATCGAACTGATTGACGAAATCTGCCATACACAGGATGTCACGGTCGTGATCATTGAGCATCGTCTCGAAGATGTGCTCTACCGCGATGTGGACCGCATCATCGTCATGGAGGAAGGACGCATCGTCGCAGATGAGCATCCGGATGTTCTTCTTTCCGGAGATGTCCTGAATAAAACCGGAGTCCGCGAACCCCTCTATGTCACCGCCATCAAGCATGCCGGCGGCGTCATCCGCCCGGAGGATCATCCGCAGCATATCGAAACCATGCAGCTGGAGCCCTATCGCGAAGCAGTCCGCTCCTGGTTCTCACAGGCAGAAGCGCCGGCATCGAAAAAAAGCGGACGCCCCGCTCTCGCTCTTGAGCATGTCAGCTTTTCATATGAAGAGTCCGAACCTGTCTTAAAGGATGTCAGCCTGCAGATCGAGCAGGGAGAAATGCTTTCCATCGTCGGAAAGAACGGCGCAGGCAAGTCCACGCTCGCCTCTCTCATCATGGGTTTCCTGAAACCGCAGAGCGGAACGATTCGTCTAAATGGCGAGGACATCTCTCCTCTTTCCGTTATGGAGCGCGGTGAAAAGATCGGTCTCGTCATGCAGTCTCCGCACCAGATGATCTCCAAGCCGATGATCTACGACGAAGTCGCTCTCGGACTTGCAGTCCGCGGTGTTCCGGAGGATGAAATCAAAGAACGCGTCCATCAGGTTCTTAAGACCTGCGGTCTCTACCAGATGCGGAACTGGCCGGTTTCAGCACTGAGTTTCGGTCAGAAAAAGCGTGTCAGCATTGCTTCCATTCTGGTCATGAATCCGGAAATCATCATTCTTGATGAGCCGACAGCGGGCCAGGATTACCGCCATTACACGGAAATCATGGAGTTCCTGAAGAAGCTGAACGAAGAGATGGGTCTGACCATTGTCATGATCACGCATGATATGCATCTGATGCTGGAGTATACCGACCGTGCCATCGTTCTGGCAGACGGCGAAAAGCTTGCGGATGATACGCCTGCAAGAGTCCTGACAGATGAGTCAATTGCCGACCGCGCTTATCTGAAGAAGACTTCTCTCTACGATCTCTCGGTACGTTGCGGCATCAGCTCCCCGGATGAATTCGTAGATCGCTTCATCGCATACGAAAGAGCAAAGGGAGGTGACCGCATATGAACAAGCTCCTGAGCTATTGCGAAAAAGACACCTGGCTTCACCGCCTGTCCGGCGTGACCAAGCTGGTATTCTTCCTGCTCTGGTGTCTTACCTCCGCTCTTACTTATGACACAAGGATCCTGCTGGTGATGATTGTTATCAGCGCTGTTCTCTTTGCAATGTCCAAAACGGAATGGAAACAGATCAGCACAGTCTTCAAGTTTGTCATGTTCTTCATGATCGTCAATCTCTGTGCCATCTTTATGTTCTCTCCGTATCAGGGCACCGCAATCTACGGATCCAAAACAGTCCTGACCGGTTTTCTTCCGGGACACGACATCACGCGTGAAGAGCTCTTCTATCTCTTCAACGTTCTGATCAAGTATTTCACGGTTGTTCCTTCTGTCTTCATCTTCCTGGTGACGACAGATCCGAGTGAATTCGCCGCTTCGCTGAATCTGGTCGGCATTCCTTATACGATTGCCTATTCCGTTGCCATTGCGCTTCGCTACATTCCGGATGTCCAGTCCGATTTCACGCGTATCCGCAACGCACAGGAGGCCAGAGGCATTGAGATGAGCGGAAAAGCACGTCTGCATGACCGCATCAAGCGCACCGCCAGCATCCTGTTTCCGCTGCTGTTCTCCACGATGGAACACATCGAAACAGTCAGCAATGCCATGGAGCTCCGCGGTTTCGGCAAAAAGAAAAAGCGTACCTGGTACGCTTTAAAGGGACTTCACCGCAATGATTATCTGGTTCTCATCGGAACCGTGCTTTTTATGGCCGCAGCTATGATCATTACCTACGCAGACGGAAATCGCTTCTGGAATCCGTGGATCTGATGCAGCTGTGCCGGAAAGATCTGTTCTCAGCCGGAGCGGATGCTTTGAATTCCTACCGGCAGTAAGACCGGTCGGTCAGGATTTCCTGTATTCTGAGCGGTATCAGGACCGGTCGGTCAGGAAACTGGATTTTTCTCTCTGATTGTGATAGAGTAGAGGTTCAATTTAAAAAAACTTCCAAGGAGGTAATCAACATGACTGCTCTTTTACAGGCTGTCTATCGTGTACCGGATTATCTGCTCTGGCTTTTTGAAGGGAATTACAGACTCTATGCCATCGGCGTTGCCGTTGTCTTTCTTATTGTTCTTCTCTTCTCCAATAAAGTCATCACAGTAATCCGCGATCTCTTCGTTATGGCCACCGTGGTGTTCGGTGTGATCTGCTACTTCAAGCGCATCTATCCGATGTTCTGGATCTGCGCAGGTGCTCTGGTGATCCTTGCAGTCTTCCGTCTTCTGCTTTTCATCATTACTTCGATTGTAAGTTCCAGACGCAGAAGACGCATTGAGCGCACTGCTCTTGAGAAGGCTGAGCGCCGCCGCGGCTCCTGGTCCGAAAAGAGAGGCTACAGCGGAGAAAAGCCGGCTGACCGCGATGTCACCGAAAAGATCCGTGAGACGGAAGCAAATATTCGCAAGGATTCTTCCTCAAAAGCTTCTGAAACAAAGATCACCGCACCGAAGGCCGCTGAAGCCAAAGCAGCAAACGCTGCTTCTTCATCTGCTGATGCCGCTGTCTCTGAAGGAACAGCCTCATCCGCTGTTGATGACGGTGATATCACACTCAGCAGAGAACAGGCCATCAGCGCCGCTCATAAGCTTCGTGATCTGAAGGATCTCGGTATTCTGACTGAAGAAGAATTCGACCAGATCAAAGCTCGTCTTTACTCAAGACTCGGATAAAATACTTACTGTCGGCACAGCAGCCGCATCCCGGCTGCAGACAGAAAGTACATATTGATCAAACAGAACGGACTGCCGGATCAGGCAGTCCGTTTTTCTGCCTTCACGTATGACTGTACAGGAGGGGGACAGGTCCTGCTGCTCTCCGACTTCTGCTTTTTCCATTCTTGCCGCCTTTGCCGGCTGCTCCGCTTCGACCGTTCCTGTTTCATTCCATACTGTCTCATATAGATCCATCGCAAGTGTCAGACCTTCCCCGGTATGCTTCATATAGCTCTCTCTCGCCGTCCAGACACGGAAGAAGGCAAGAGTCTGTTCTTCCGGAGCAGCGTTCTCTATGAAGCTTCTCTCGCCCTCTGAGAAGAATCGCTTTGCCACCTTCCCCTTCTCCTCACGAAGCAGTTCCAGATCGCAGCCGACCGGCTGATCCGAAACAGCAAGCACAGCGTAAGAGCCGGCATGACTGAGGTTGAAGTAATATGACGGCTGAGGCTTATTTGTTTCGGAATTCTCCGGTGTCGTATTTCCTTCCGGATTCTTTTCATGTTTGGCCGATTCCGGTTTGCCGTTTATGATTTCTTTCGCTCTTTCCGGCTCCGGTTTGCCGTTTCTGCCCTTATGAAGCTTAAAAGGATCAATTCCATATCCAGGAAGAATCTCTGCGAGCAGCAGTCCTGCTGCAAGACTTCTTCTCCGATCATCTTTAAAGCGAAGTCTTCTGATCTTTTCAGCTCGCTCCGTTTGAATCCCTTCCAGGACGGAAGGATTCTCGATCGGATCCGGAAGCTCATCAATCTTCTTAAGGTAACATCTGATCATGATCTCTGTTTATACTCCTCTTAGCTTCATCCTGCATCGAAATCTTGCTTTCTAACTCGTTTCGCTGCCTGCCCCGGTGCATCTTGGCTATTCAACATATACAAGAAAACCCCGCTTCTTTACGAAGCGGGGTTTCTATCTGAGAGCTACTTCCGGGACTCGGACCCGGGACCTCCTCACTACCAATGAGGTGCGCTACCACCTGTGCCAAAGTAGCCTGCGTCAAACGCAAGTGTTATTATAGCGGATAAGTGAAGAGATTGCAACTGTAATTTTGTTCTTTCTACATTTTTCAGCTTCAATTCAGCTCTGCAGTACTTCCCTGATTGCAGCTGCATTTCCCTGAAGGGAGCCCTGCACCATCACTGGCTTTCCGCCGCCTCTGGCAGCGAATCCGGCGCTCTGCATTTTTTTGATTGCTTCTCTCGCATCGCCTCCGGCTGTTCCGGAGCCGATCACAAAGCTGTAGCCTGCCTCATCTGTTCCGATGAAGACTGCGCACAGACCGGCATGCTCTGCTGCCAGACGGTTCACTACGCTTCTCACAGCGGATGCCTCCAGATCTTCTGCAAACAGCAGAACCTGTTCAGCAGCCGGGTCTACTGCGGCGATTTCCGCATCCAGACTCTTTGCAGCGAACTGGCGAAGCTTTCCCTTCATCTCTATATTTGCGGTCTGCAGCTTGCGCACCTGCGGGCAGATCTGGTCTGCTGACGTTGTCAGCATGCCTGCAGCTTCTGCAACAATCCTGTGCTCCTCAGCCGCAAAGACAGCCGCTCTCTCACCGCAGAGAATGCTCATACGGACGCCGCCCTTGTGATTCACACATTTGATGATACGAATGGATCCGATCTCACCTGTGCGGCGCACGTGTGGTGCACAGCAGGCACATACATCATAGCCCGGGAATTCTACCAGACGCACTTCCCCTTCCAGATCAAGCTTGCTTCGGTAAAAAAGACCGCTGCGCTCCTCTTTAGTTGTAAAGCGGATCACGCACTCCACATTGGCATATATCGCGCGGTTTGCAAGAAGCTCAATCTCCGTAAGACGGTCCTCCGGAATCACACCGTTAAAATCCAGTGTGACTTCGCGATCGCTCAGATGGAAACCGACATTATCAAAACCAAAAAGACGATTTACGATACCGGAAACCAGATGCTCACCCGAATGCTGCTGCATGTTGGAGAAGCGGCGTTCCCAGTCCAGCTCGCCCTGAACAGTCTGTCCTTCCTTAAGCGGCTCTGCGTCAGCATCTGACTTCAGATAGTGATGAATTCTGCCATCCACAATCTGCACGTCACAGACCTCACGGCCGTTGAGCCGGCCTGTATCCGGTGACTGACCTCCCTCTTCCGGGAAGAAGAGCGTGCGATCAAGCACAACCTCGTCGCCTTCCGCCCACACTACTGTCGCTGAGAATTCCTTTGCATACGGCTCGCGGTCATAAAGCTTCTCCGTGAGCACGGTGCTGGCATCCATCATCTCCTGTCACCGATCCTTTCCCGATCCGAAAGTCATCCAGATCACCAGTACAAGCATGATCATGACAATAACAGGACCGATCACAAATACCATTCTCGTGACCATACGTAGAATGGCAATTACAAGAACGACAAATGCAGCCGCTGCCACCGCACGTGTCACGGACGCCTTTCGTTCTCTCTTTTCAACCTCTCTTCTGGTTTCTCCTTCCACTTCGCCGTACGCTGCTTCAGGACGCTCTTCATCAGCCTCGAAGTCTTCCTCTGCGCCGTACTCCCGGTATGACGAGTCTGATGCCTGCTGCCCGTTCCTGCGAGCCCAGGCAAGCGGATCCTCTTCCTCGTCACTGCGTGCCCACGCAAGCGGATCTTCCTGTTCCTCTTCAAAGAACGTCTGCTCTTTCTCTGCAGACTCTTTCTGTTCCTTACATACCGCTGCCTGATGCTCTGCTTCGAATGAGCCTTCCATATAAAGTTCATCCTGAGAAGCCTGCGACTGATACAGCATTTCCCCCTCATCACGAGGCGACTCAATAATCGTTCTGGCAATCAGAATCGGATCACCGAGTTCAGCCACTGCGTCCTCTTCAGAACATCCGTTGCGAACCAGTCCGTCTATATAACCTTCATAATACTGCACCTGCTGCAGCACCGCTGCTGTCGGCAGCGCTTCGTAAAGCTTTTCGCTCAGTGCATCCAGAAATTCTCTTTTTGTCATATTCTTCCTCTCCTCTGTTTCATTCGAAGAGATCATTTTTCGCAGAAACGAAAAAAGTTTTTACGTAAGGACCGCATCTTTGCGGAACTATTTTATCATAGAAGTTCCGGCAAAGCTTCCCATGGTACAAAAAAAGGCACAGCCCTTAAGACTGTGCCTGATCCGTGAGAGACAAGATTCGAACTCGCGACCTTCTGGTCCGTAGCCAGACGCTCTATCCAGCTGAGCTACTCTCACACTTTTGTGCTCTCGTTGAGCACAGGTGTTATTATATACACGCCCCGGATAAAATGCAAGCACTTTTTTAAATTTTTTTATTTTTCAGGCTGAAGATTGAAATGTAATAGTAAGTTCCGGTTCTGAACCTTCCGGATTTTGCCCGGAAAGCCTTCTTTTCCGGGCTTCTGACTGCCCGAATTCTGTCTTGAAAGTTTTTCGTTTTCCGAAATTTCATCCCGTATAAAAACAGCCAGGGCCTCCCGTCACATCATGGCTTGTGACCGGGAGACCCGTTTTTCATCATTTTCCGGCAGCTGCTTACGCTTCCGCCTGTACTTTTATTCTTCTGAAGGTTTGCGTATTAACCTTTTGATTACTCCTGGAACAGCGGTGTGGAGTAATATCTGTCACCGGAATCCGGAAGGATTGCAACGATGGTCTTGCCCTCGTTCTCCGGCTTCTTTGCCAGTTCGATTGCGCCGTGAAGAGCTGCACCTGAAGAGATACCTACCAGGACGCCTTCCTTCTTTGCGATCAGCTTGGATGCTGCAAATGCATCTTCATTCTGTACAGTGACAACACCGTTGTACAGCTTTGTATCAAGAACTTCCGGAACGAAGCCTGCGCCGATACCCTGAATCTTGTGCGGTCCGCCGTGGCCCTCGGAAAGTACCGGAGAAGCTGCCGGCTCCAGTGCGTAAAGCTCTACTTCCGGCTTCTGCTCACGCAGGTAAGTACCTGTACCTGTTAATGTACCGCCTGTACCGACACCTGCGATCAGGATGTCGACATTGCCTTCTGTTGCTGCCCAGATCTCCGGGCCTGTTGTCTCATAGTGAGCCTTCGGGTTTGCCGGGTTGACGAACTGTCCCGGAATGAAGCTGTTCTCTGTGATTGCTGCAAGCTCTTCTGCCTTTGCAATCGCACCCTTCATACCCTTTGCACCGTCTGTCAGAACGATTTCAGCGCCGTATGCCTTCAGAATGTTGCGGCGCTCAACGCTCATGGTCTCCGGCATTGTGAGGATCAGGTGATAGCCCTTTGCTGCGGCAATGGAAGCAAGTCCGATACCTGTATTTCCGGATGTCGGCTCGATGATGACGGAGCCCGGCTTCAGCTTTCCTTCAGCCTCTGCTGCCTCGATCATAGCTTTTGCAATACGATCCTTTACAGATCCTGCCGGATTAAAGTACTCAAGCTTAACAAGCACACGTGCCTTCAGGCCGAGTTCCTTCTCGATGTTCTTGACTTCAACGAGCGGTGTGTTTCCGATTAATTCAGCAGCACTTCCATATACCTTAGACATGATGTAATCCTCCTTATGATTTAATCATTTATATATTCGTTTGTTCCCTGTTTTTTTGTTTCCTATTTTATTTGTATGAATTATAGGTTATTAAGAGAGAGATGTCAACCCTGAACTTTAAAAAAGATTTTCTTCCGATTATCAATTGCATTTCCCGCACTTTAAAAGGCGCCGGTCCGGACCCCGGCGGTCCGAACACAGCACCCTTATCCTGTTCAGTGTTATTTAATTCCCGGCAGCCTCTCGCTGACCGCGTACATTTTTTATAAATGCTCTCGAAGATTCTCACGCCTGCAGGCAGGCATCCACTGCCTCCTGGTTGATATTTTCCCCGATCACAATCAGAACCTCCTGCCCGACATGGCAGGTCTTCGTGCGCAGACCGTGCCGGTTCATATTGAATTCCGTCCACAGCTCTCCGTCTCTGCAGAATCCCTTGATCCGGTGAATCTCACCGCATTCCGGATCCTGCATCAGCTTTTCAATCCGCGCAAACAGTTCGTCCTTCGCAAATGGCAGACTCAAGTAATACTTCGACGAATAATTGCCTGTTGAGAGCACGTGTCTTTTCACGTAATCAGCCTGTACCGAGCCGGCCTCGCGAAGCATCTCGAAATCCCCTTCCGTGAAATCCGCCCAGTCCTTGATCAGGAAATCCTTCTCCCGATCCAGAATACGGCTGCAGCCTGCCTTCTGAAGCGCCCTCTGCAGATGCGCAATCGTCGACTCAATCTGAGCCCCGCTTACCTCCTGCACACGGCTCAGGACGATTTTGCCCGCGCAGGCAGTCTGTGCCGCCAGCAGGTACTCACTCTCTTCAGAGAGCTCCTCCTCCAGAGCAGCATCCACGATCGCAATCACGCTGCCCGGCTCATACCAGCGCTCCAGCGGATCATCCCGCAGCAGATCAAAAAACTCATCTACGTCATAGATGCCGGAGGGCTCCACGACGACGCGGTCCAGCCTCTGCACGCCGAAGGTGATCAGCTTCGCCTTGAAGCGGCGCATGTGGCATTCCTCATCTTCCGCCACGATCATCTCCGTCTCTGCTCTTCCGCCGAACGTCTCCTCCAGCAGAAGCATATCCACATTCACAGCACCGTAATCATTTTCAATAATTCCGATATGCTGTTCCTTTCTGATCAGATCCTCGCCGTATCTGCTGAGAAAAGTGGTCTTACCCGAACCGAGGAACCCTGTTATTAAATCTGCCTTCATCATACTGCAGCTGTCGTCTCCTTCTTGTGCAAAGCATAGTGCCTTGTATCGATGCTTATTACCCGATGCCTATTATAACAGAACAATCAGCCGTACACATCGTGCACGACTGATCTCTTTATAACGTCGATATACAATTCAGATAACATAATCATCCTGTGCCGCAAGCTGGCGGTTCTTCAGATCCTCCAGTGTCACGCTGTCCACATACTCATTGATGACACCCGACAGACCTCTCCAGAAGTCGATTGTCGGACACCACTCCGCACGCGGGCAGTCAATTGTTCCGTCTGCCGTCACGCAGGCAGTCGGCACAAGCGGTCCCTCTACGATGCGCAGAATATCGCCGCAGGTATATTCGGACGGTCTTCTTGCCAGTCTGTATCCGCCTGAAGAGCCGCGGAGGCTGATAACAAAGCCCGCCTTTGACAGCGGTGAGATAATCTGTTCCATATACTTCAGTGTAATTTCCTGTCTGGCTGCAATATCCTTCAGCGGTACAAGCTCACCTGAATTATGAAGTGCAAGATCCAGCATGATTCGCAGCGCATAACGTCCTTTGGTTGATATTTTCATTTAAGTCTCCTTCAAAGCAGCCTGTTAATTTCCTCTTTTCAATAGCTTACATTCCCTATTGAAATACTATGTTTTATATTACATTAGTTTTCTGCTATGGTCAAGAAAAAGTCGACCGCAAATCCCCCGCCAGGTGCATTTGCAGTCGACTCTTATATTATTTATGGAAAATGCAATTGCCGTCATCTCACATCAGGATCATGCCCGCCGCAATGGAGATCGCAAGAAGAAGCAGTGTGATGAACAGGTTCTCCTTCTTATTGTGATTGACGCGCCATAAGACAACAAGACCAAGGCCTGCTGCAGAGCAGAGACCGGACACAGCGGATCCGAAGCTGATGACTCCGTCCAGATAGAGCTGTGTCAGAACGACAGATGCGGCGCAGTTCGGAATCAGGCCGATCAGCGCAGCCAGCACCGGCTGGAACAGGGAATCTGCCAGAAGGATGGTTGATAACTTCTGCAGACCGATCACCTCCAGAAGCAGATTAATCAGGAAGGTGAAGATAAAGAGGAACAGCAGCACCTCTCCTGTGTGGCGAAGAGCCGGCTTCAGGATACCGCCCTCTTCATGCTCACAGCCGCAGTGATGGCAGAGATCTTCAATTCCCTTATGCTTATGCGGATGTCTTCTCTCACGGATCTTGCCGATCGCAAGGATGATATAACCCGCAATCAGACCGATCACAACCTTTGTGAGAACCAGTCTTCCGATGTCCTCCAGATGTCCGCTGTTTGAAAGCAGGATCACAATGGCCTCATCCGAAGTCGAGAGGAACACAGCCAGCAGCGTTCCGAGTGTCACAACGCCTCCGGAGTAGAAATCCGCAGCCATAATAGAGAAGCCGCACTGCGGTACACAGCCGAGCACAGCGCCGGCCAGCGGACCGAGGTTTCCGGCTTTTAAGAGGAGGCGGTTCATCTTATCCGAAGTGTGATGCTCCAATGCCTCCAGAAACAGAAATGCGGCAAATAAAAAGGGCAGGTCCTTCAGACAGTCCCCCGCCGCATCAAGCAAAATATCCAACAGCATATATTGTAAACTCCTGTTATATAAAAAACACGGATACAGTGCAAGTCGATCGCAGCGATGTCTGTGTTGTATCCGGTCAAGACAGTCCGAAATAGTATAGCATGGATATTTGTCAAGATAAACTTCTTTTTTAAACTTTCGTGAAAACGCACAGAAGCACTCACTCTGTCTTGCCGGAATAAGTGCTTCTGCAAAAAAAGCAGCCCCGCAGTGAGAATCAAAACCTCACTGCAGGGCTGCTCTTAATTTTTAATAAATCGGATCAGGTGTTTTCAGTCCATCTCGCAGATGATCTTTCTGACCGGAAGGATGGAGCCCGGGCTCATGGAAAGCTCGTCAATGCCCCACTCGACAAATTTCTCTGTCAGTTCCTGATCAGCACCGAGCTCGCCGCAGATACCGACCCATGTATTGTGACGGTGACCTGCTTCGATGGTCATCTTGATCGCACGAAGCACTGCCGGATGGTGTGCATCGAAGAAACGATCCAGATGCTGGTTCTGACGGTCAATTGCCAGAGTGTACTGTGTCAGATCGTTTGTACCGATACTGAAGAAGTCAACCAGCTCTGCAAGCTCATCAGCGATGAGAACAGCTGCCGGAGTCTCGATCATGATACCGAGCGGAACTTCCTTGAACGGTACGTTCTGAGCTGTCAGCTCTGCTCTTACTTCCTCTGCGATCTTCTTTGCTCTCTCAACTTCCCAGACAGATGTGATCATCGGGAACATGATGTCAAGGTGACCGAAAGCAGATGCACGATACAGAGCGCGAAGCTGTGTTCTGAAGATCTCCTCGCGTGTCAGGCAGATACGGATTGCACGATAGCCGAGTGCCGGGTTTTCTTCCTTGTCCAGCTTGAAGTAATCGATCTGCTTATCAGCGCCGATATCCAGAGTACGGACGACGACCTCTTTGCCGGCCATCATCTCAACAACTGTCTTGTAAGCCTTGAACTGCTCTTCCTCAGTCGGGAAGTCGCTGTTCTCAAGATACAGGAACTCAGAACGGAACAGACCGATACCGGCAGCGTCATTCTCCTTAACGAAGTTCAGATCGCCGATACCGCCGATGTTTGCATACAGCTTGATCTTTCTGCCGGACTTTGTGACTGTCTCCTTGCCCTTGTACTCACGCAGAAGCTCAGCCTTCTCTTCCTCTTCCTTCTGAAGATTTCTGTACTTTGTCATCGTCTCTTCATCAGGATCAACATAGACAACGCCTGCAAAGCCGTCTACGATACCCATCTTGCCCTCTGCGTCTTCCGGAACCGGAGTCTGGCACAGAGCCGGGATATTCATTGTTCTGGCAAGAATTGCAGTATGGGAATTTGTGGAGCCTTCTCTTGTGACAAATGCAAGCACCTTGGATTTATCCAGCTGAACTGTCTCTGACGGTGCGAGGTCGTTTGCTACAAGAATAACCTGCTCAGTAAATGTACCGCTGTCCTGGGAACCGCCGTTCATATCACGAATAACGCGGTTTGCAACGTCCTTGACGTCTGTCTGACGTGCCTGCATGTACGGGTTGTCGTCCATAGCAGCCAGCATCTCAGCTGTATTGTCGCCGGTAGCTGCTACTGCATACTCTGCATTAACAGACTGCTCGCGGATAATATTTTCAACAGAATCATCGAAATCATCCAGGAACATAGCGTGGACCTCGAAGATCTCAGCCTGTGCCTCGCCGACTTCCTTCTCTGCCTTCTCCTTCAGTGCCATGAGCTCAGCTGCTGCCTGCTCCTTGGCTGCCTGATAGCGGGCGATTTCTGCTTCGACATCATCAACATGGACGCGGCGAACAACTGCAGAAGCCTGCTTCAGCTCTGCAATTTTTCCAATTGCAATTCCTTTAAAGGATGCCTTTCCTTCGTAAATCTGCATCTTGCCTCTCCTTTTCCAGCCGGTAAGCGGCCTCCATATCAGGATCCGCACCGCACAGACCGCGCAGGCTTACGCCCGCACGGTCCGCACGGCACTGCAGTCCATTAGATTGTTACCTTGAAATTTTCCATATCATCAGAGTTTGTCAGAAGAACAACCACAACGTCCGGATGGCCGGCCTTGGCAATCTTCTCTCTGTCGAAGGTCAGAAGCTTCTGGCCCTTCTTTACTTCATCGCCTTCAGCAACAAATGTTGTGAAGCCGTCACCGTTCATCTGAACAGTGTCAACGCCGACATGAATCAGAAGTTCCATGTCGCCTGCGCCGCTGATACCGACAGCATGCTTGGACTCTGCGACTGTAGAGATTGTGCCGTCGAACGGTGCATAAACAGTGCTGTCTGTCGGCTCGATGCCAACGCCGTCACCGAGGACGCCGGAAGCGAATGTCTCATCCGGAATCTGCTCACGTGCAATAGCCTTACCTGCTACCGGAGCAACGATGTCACCTGCATCAGATGTCATCACAACTTCTGCCGGTGCTGCCGGAGCTGCATCAGCAGCTGCTGTTGTCTTTGCAGCCGGAGCTTCCTCAGACCAAAGAATGTTTGTCAGAACAAATGCGATACCTGCAGAGATAGCAAGAACGATTGTGTACTGAAGCGGCTGTTCAATTGTCAGATATCCCGGGATACCTGTAACACCGTATGCGTTAGCACCGATGCCCATGAATGCTGCAACAAGAGCGCCGACAGCGCCGCCGATCATGCCGGCAACGAACGGCTTGTAGAAACGAAGGTTAACACCGAAGATAGCCGGCTCAGTGATACCAAGTGCTGCAGACAGGGAAGACGGAAGTGCGACTGCCTTTGTCTTGCCGCTCTTGGCCTTCAGTGCGATTGCAAGGCAGGCACCGAACTGAGCGAAGTTAGCTGCAGAAGCGATAGGCATCCAT
>JAUNAG010000173.1 GCA_030527685.1 Lachnospiraceae bacterium
TAATAGTCCGTCATCTCGCCCTGACCGGAAATTGTCAGCACTCCTCCGTTCGAATCAAATGTCCATGTAAGATTCTCTCCGCAGGTTCCTTTTTCCACAGCCTGTGCAGCATCGTCTTCCGCGTATTCACCCCACTCCGGATCCTCTGCGTCCGATTCTGCTTCTGTCACTTCAGCTGTCATCGCCTCGGCTTCCCTGTCATCCTGCTCTGCCGCTTCAGAAGAATCATCAGCTTACGCTTCGTCTACTCCCCGGTCGTTTTCCTCTGTTATATCCGCCTCGTCATCGGGATACGCAGCCGTATTCTCTGCTTCAGGTTCTTCCTCTTCGTAGTAAGCTCCTGCCTCAGGCTCGTTCTCTTCGTAATAGTTTTCTGCCTCATACAGCTCTGCTCCGACAGCTTCACCGGCCGCTGCCGGAACTGCCGTTGAAACTGTCATCATCAAGGCCAGGATAAGTGCTAATCGTTTTTTTCATCGTCATCTCCTTTCTGTGTAAAATGATTGTTCCGTTGTATTTGACTACATTTTACAACATTATATCTGCGTTGAGTAGGAGGGCTCATAAGCCCTCATCTTTTTGATTCAGCTTCCCTCTCGTAAATAAAAGAAGCATATGCATTCGCCGTCTGACGATGCCTATGCTTCTTTTATTTTCCATAGTTAAATCAGAAAATCACGTATTCGCAGCATTCTCTTCTTCAGATCACCTCTTCGGGCTTTTGAGATTCAGATCTCGCCGCCGGCTGCATTTTTAAAATATCGGACGTAACGCATACTGCCCTGCCAGCTTCGGAGCTGCCGCAGGAAGGTTCTGCGCTCTGTTTCGGCGCCGTCAATCTTCCAGCTCTCTTCGTTCCACTCACAGCGGAATGTCCGGACAAGCGCAAGCTTTCCGTTCTCGACAGCATAGAAATTATAATGATAATTCATATTCTGTCCGCCGGTTACGATGTAGGTTCTGCCGTTCATCGTGGCGATGGCCAGTGCCTGAATCTTTGCACCGACTGTCGCATCACTGAAAAGACCCTTTAATCTTCCGAGTCTTCTGACATTGCCGTCTTTGCTGCAACTGTACACTGCAATCATGTAGGGCGATGTAAATGCCCCCTGATCATAGCTTCGCTGTACGCCGTCTGTATAGACCACCAGAAGCTCCGGCTCTCCGTCTCCTGTCAGGTCTCTCTGCTCTGCATAGGATACGGTGTACTCTTTCTGAAGCTCTGCCTGTATGTTCCGATAGGCCTCTTCACGGTCTGCCCTGGCCGCCGATACGTTCTGTGTTCCGAGCAGCAGCACTGCCAGTACTGCCAGTAGCAACAATACTCCTTTTCTTTTTCTCTCCTTCAGCGTTCTCACCTTCCTTTTAGATCACTCTGGATAACCTCTTTTTTTGCAGCTTTCTGCCTGCAGATTTTTACATCTGCAGCAAAACTTTCCGCTGCTTTTAAAGCGGTTTTTACGCCTCCGTTATCCATGCATTATAACAGAGTGCCCTGTTTTCTGGCAAGTTTGATTGACATAAGATAGCTTTTGACATGCGCTGCCATATAAAAATGCAGCCTGCAGACAGATTCCTTCTGTACTGCAGACTGCTGCTGCTTTTTAAATCAGGCCGCCTTCTCCGAGCGCTGCCAGCTCGCTGAATGCTACCGGATCGTCTGCCAGAAGACGCGGCAGCACGACATCAAAAATTGTTCTCTTTGCGTACATCACGCAGCCCGGCAGTCCCACAACCGGAATAATCTTCTCCGTTCCGTCTGCCTGCTTTTTGTGATAATAAGAGAGCAGGAACATTGCACCCGGAAGTACCGGTGCGCCGTAGCTGATGATTTCCGCACCTGTGTTGCGGATCGCAAGCGGTGTCTTGTCATCCGGATCCACGCTCATGCCGCCCGTGCAGCAGACGAGCTCTGCACCGCGCTCAATGGCATCCAGAATATTTTTCGTAGTCTCCTGATCGTTATCGTCGAGGATACGGCGGTCGATCACCTCCGCGCCAAGCTCTGTCAGCTTCCCTTCCACAACCGGTGTAAAGGTATCCTTGATACGCCCCTTGAAGATCTCGCTTCCCGTTGCAAGAATAGCACATTTCTTGGGCTTCAGCGGAAGAACCTGCAGAATCGGCTCTGTGCCTGCCGCCTGCTCGACCTTCTCCATCTTCTCCTTTGAGATAACAAGCGGGATGACGCGCATGCCGGCCACAACCTGCTCCTTCTTCACCAGAGAATCTCCGCGTTTTGTTGCAATCATCACCTCTCCGCAGGAATTGATCGCAATCAGCTTCTCGCGGTTGATCTTCAGCACGCCTGTCACCTCTGTCTGCAGGCTGATCTTGCCTTCCTTCGGTGCCGTTGCCTTCAGATTGCTGCCCTGGCTGAGTCTCCGCAGAATCTCCGCACCCTCATCCTCATGCAGCATGGATTCGTCTTTTTCCCACACATAGAGGTGTTCCTTGCCGATGCTTAAGAGGACCGGAATATCCTTCTCCTCAACCACATGTCCCTTGCGGAACACGGCATCCTTCGTCACCCCCGGAATAATCTGTGTCAGGTCGTGGCACAGAACGTGTCCGACCGCCTCCTCTGTTCTGACAAGCTTCATAACAGTAACTCTCCTTCCATTTATCTCATGCGCGAATAATTACACGCCGTCTTTCATCACATACGTGGAACTTCACACATTCTTTTATCTCATGCGTGAATCTTCTCACACCTTCTTACATCTCATGCGCGAAGCAGCATCACGGAAGAGCTGTTCACATACAGCTTCTCCGGAATCTTCAGCTCCGTGCCTTCCTGCTTTGCCACCTTCCACTGCAGCCATTCTGCATCCGGCTTCTCTCTGAAGAGGACTGTCCACTCGAACAGATCCTCAATGACTTCCGTTTCTTTCAGGCAAATGCAGCCTGCCTCGGAAGACACTGCATTTTCCATAAACTCACGTGTGCTGACCCCGGCTGCTTCCTG
>JAUNAG010000174.1 GCA_030527685.1 Lachnospiraceae bacterium
TTCTAAAAAATGCAAAAAACCTGGTGATTTTTTAGAGAGAGGTGTCCCATGGATAGAATAACTGCTGAGGTTCGCACAGAACATTGGAAATCAATTATCACAAAGTGCCACGCCCGTCCCGAGGGCATGACAACAAAACAGTGGCTTGCTGAACATCACATTTCATCAAAGTCTTATTATTACTGGCAGAGAAAGCTTCGCCGCGAAGCATACAGCTCCATGCAGAACTGCAAGGGTACTGAACTTCAGATTTCCGGCGCGGCGGCTCCGGCTGTCGCCTTTGCGGAGATTCCACTGGCACAGATCCATACGTCTTCACCTCAGGATTCAATCCAGACTCCTGCGGCCATTATTCAGACTGCCGGAATGCAGGTCGCAGTTTCAACAGCGATTACTCCGGAGCTGTTGACAGTGATCCTCCGGGAGGCAGCTCATGCTTGAGAATTATGCAGAAATTCGCCGTGTGGTACTGGCCTGCGGAACCGTCGATCTGCGGAAAGGGATCGATGGACTTTCCAGAATCATCGGTGATCAATACGGCCAGAATCCGTTTGAAAAAGGTACGCTCTTCCTCTTTTGCGGAAGACGTTCCGACAGATTAAAAGGGCTGCTCTGGATGGGAACCGGATTCCTCCTGCTGTATAAGAGATTCGAAGATGGTTCCATGACGTGGCCGCGCTCCACAAAGGAAGCGGCTGACCTCACAGAAGAACAGTTTCGATATCTGATGCTGGGATTGAATCCGCTGGATCCCAAGGTGAAGGACGTGAATCCTACGCATCTTTACTGAAGTTTTATGCAAAACAGAGAACTTTTTTTGCCGAAAAACGGCAGAAGAAGTTCCTCTCCGTGTGGCATCTGAATGGATGCTGCAGAACGGAGAACCGTCGTCACAGCCGTCAAAAGCCATGATACAGCACTTTGAAAACTCTATATTTCCCTTTGTTTAGGCAGACTGAGCACTCTTCTTAGGCATGGCATTATGACGAATCCTGTCTGTTGCGGGATTCGAGCTTTCCTGAATTCTCTGGTATACTGTACAGAGAACCGCGAAAGGAGAAACGCATGAGCAAAGAGTATTCAATGGAAGAATTGAATCAGTGCAGCAAAGAAGAACTGGTTACAGTCATTCTAGGCATGCAGGGACAGCTCTCTTCACTGAATGAAAATCTCGAAAAGCTCATGGAGCAGATCCGCATCGCGAACAGTTATCGTTTCGGCAGAAAGACAGAAACGCTTCATGCCATCGATGGTCAGATGTCTTTCTTTGATGATGCGGAAGCCGCATATGTACAGAACGCACCGGAACCAACTGCGGAAGATGTTCTTCCGAAACAGAAAAAAGCCAGAAAGAAGAAGGGACAGCGTGAGCTGGATCTAGCTGCTTTTCCGGAAGAAATCATCCCGGCTTACCGCATATCCGAGGAGGAACTGAATGCCTTCTACGGAGAAGGAAACTGGCGCCGGATGGAGGACGAAGTTTACAAACGTCTCCGTCATGAACCGGAATCCTGGACTGTGGAGGTCCATACTGTTGAGGTGTATGTCGGAACAGATGGAGATCATCAGGATGAATTCCTTCGAGGCAAACGGCCTAAGGACCTTCTGAGAAACAGCATAGTGACTCCGTCTCTGCTGGCATCGATTCTGAACGTAAAGTATGTCAATTCGGCAACGCTTGACAGAATTGAACAGGAGTTCCGCCGCAACGGGGTGAATATCTCCCGTCAGACACAGTCGAACTGGATCGTCAACTGCTCCGAGCGGTATTTCACGGCATTTGTTAAAAGACTGCAGACGGAACTGCTGAAGCAGCCGGTCACACACTGCGATGAAACACCGACACAGGTGCTGAAGGATGCGGAACGTCCAAACAGCAAGAGTTACATGTGGGTTCACCGTACCGGGGAGTATGACCTGAAACATCCGGTGGTCATCTATGAATATCAGAAGGGACGGGATCATCACATTCCTCTGGAATTCTATAAGGACTACAAGGGTGTGCTGGTTACGGACGGACTGCAGCAGTACCACCTGGTAGAGCAGAAGCTCCCGGAGGTGACCAATGCGAATTGCTGGGCACACACTCGGAGGTCGTTCGCGGATGCTGTAAAAGCAGCTGAGAAACAGAATCCGGAAGCAGTGAAACAGTCCATCGCCTACCAGGCACTGCAGAAAATCGCGGCCATCTATCATGCGGATAATCAGTTAAAAGAACTGACAGCCGATCAGAGACTTCAAGGGCGGAAAGAGAATGTAGAACCGCTGGTTGAAGATTTCTTCGCGTGGGTAAAATCCATACTTCAGGATTTTCGTGTACTTCCGAAGGGCGAAACCGCTAAGGGTTTGAATTACTGCCTCAATCAGGAGAAATATCTGCGGGTATTTCTGACAAACGGCAATGTACCGCTCGATAATTCTGCGGCAGAACGAGCCATCCGAACTTTCTGCGTCGGAAAAAAGAACTGGCTGTTCCACAACACCGCGAACGGTGCGAAGGCAAGCGCAGCAGTCTACAGCATCTCGGAAACTGCGAAGCTGAACGGACTGAGGCCGTATTATTATTTCAAACACCTGCTCACGGAGCTGCCCAACAGAGTCGATGAAAAAGGAAATATAGATCCGTCATCACTGACAGATCTGCTGCCATGGTCAGAAGATCTGCCGGAGGAATGTCGGAAACCACGCCGCTGATGTGATGTCAGCGGCGTTAATTTAAGGGTAGGCGCATGATTTGACGCTTACTGTTTATCTATCAACATCACTAAAAAAAATATGTTGCATAAATCAGAACGACAGCAAGGGGGATGATATCCTTGCTGTCGTTCTGATTGCTTATATCCTGTAAATTGGATTAGATAAGAATGAATGAGTCCTATTCTATCTCGCTGTTGCTACCCAAATTTCGAGTTTTCAACCAGTTCACAACTTCCATACAACTTGGAAGTTGTTTTCTTTCAT
>JAUNAG010000054.1 GCA_030527685.1 Lachnospiraceae bacterium
TCGTTCACCTTCTTTCTTGGGATCCCTCTACTTATATGTTACAGGAAGCTTATTTTTCCAGCAGGCTTGTCATACTGCTCATGGTAATCATAAGCGTTGATGTGTTGTGAAGCAGTGCCGAGGTTGTCGGCTGAATGATTCCCAGCACACCAAGTGCAATCAGCATCGAATTGAAACCGATAATCTGTGTGAAATTACTCTGAATTCTCTTCATCAGACGTTCGCTTAAAATTCTTAAGATCACGAGCTGATACAGATCATCCTTGCCGACTGTAATATCTGCGATCTCACGCGCAAGCTCGGCACCGTCGCTGATGGCAATGCCGACATCGGCTGCGGATAAGGCCGGTGAATCATTAATGCCGTCGCCGATCATGATGACCTTTCGGCCCATTGCTTTTTCTTTCTCAACAAAGTTTGCCTTGTCTTCGGGCAGAACCTCTGAAAAATACTCATCTACACCGACATGGTGCGCAATCGCCTTCGCTGTGCGCTCGCTGTCGCCTGTCATCATGACAACCTTCATGCCTGCATCCTGCAATGTTCTGACAACCGTTGCCGCTTCCGGACGAAGCGGATCTTCAATGCAGATGACTGCAGCCAGTTCACCGTCAATGGCAAGATACAGATGTGAATACTCTTCCGGAAGCCGGCTGAACAGTTCTTCCTTTCCGGCAGGCACCGTACATTTTTCATCTTCAAAGGTGAAATGTGCACTTCCGATGATGACGCGTTTATCCCCGATCATAGAAGCGATGCCGTGTGCCACTATGTATTCCACCTTGCTGTGCATCTCCTCATGGACCAGATTTTTGTCATTCGCAGCCTCTACGACCGCTCTTGCCATCGAGTGCGGGAAGTGCTCCTCCAGACAGGCCGCAATGCGAAGCAGCTCATCCGGATCCTGATCCGAGAAAGAGACAACCTCTGCCACCGTCGGCTGTGCCTTTGTCAGCGTACCGGTCTTGTCAAAGACAATCGTATCTGCCTCCGCAGCAGCCTCCAGGAACTTTCCGCCCTTTACGGTCAGCTTGTGCATGCTTGCCTCCCGGATTGCGGAGAGAACGGAAACCGGCATCGCCAGCTTCAATGCACAGGAGTAGTCTACCATCAGCACAGAGAGCGCCTTGGTCGTATTCCTTGTCAGCAGATAAGTCAGGATCGTTCCGCCCAGGCTGTACGGCACCAGACGGTCTGCCAGATGCTCAGCCTTGCTTTCCAGCGCAGACTTCAGCTTTTCCGTCTCTTCAATCATGGAGACGATCTTTTCATAGCGGCTGCCCCCGCCTGCTTTTTTCACCCTGATCAGCAGCTCGCCTTCTTCCACTGTTGTACCGGCGTAGACTACACTTCCTTCTGCTTTTCTGACAGGTGCGGATTCACCGGTCAGAGCAGCCTGATTGACCATCGCCTCTCCGTCTGCCACAACACCGTCAAAAGGAATTACCTTGCCCATACGGACAATGATGGTATCACCCTCTTCGATCCGATTGACCGGAACAAGAATCTCACTGTCTTCTGTTTTCAGCCAGACCTGGCTGACATTCAGAGACATCGTGTTTGCCAGATCGGCAACTGATTTCTTATACGTCCAGTCTTCCAGAAGCTCACCGATACCAAGCATAAACATGACAGATCCTGCCGTATCAATATCTCCGCGGAGCATCGAAACTGCAATCGCTGTCGCATCCAGAACCGGCACTTCGATCTTTCGAGCTGCCAGACAGCGCAGTCCCTTCACGACATATCCGGCCGCCTTCCATGCATTGAAAGCCAGGCGAAGGGGATACGGAAGGAGAAATTTTCTTGCATAATGCAGAATCACCTGATCAGCAAGCTTTTCCTGGTATTCTGCATTCAATGCCCTGCTGGAATTCTCCAGTACCTCCGCGGGAACCGTTACCTTATTCTCGCGATAGGACTGCAGAAGTGTCAAAAGGGCACTGCGTTCGCCGCTGTATTCAATGACAGCATCACAGGTTCTGTTATTGACCTTCGCATAGGTGATCAGTTCCTGCTGCTGCAGATAGTAAAGAAGTGTATCAGCCTGATCGAAGGTCATCCTGTACTGCATGACATGAATACGCATGCGGCCTTTTTTCTCGTGTAAAATCTTAAATTTCATGATGGATTATTCTGCTGCTTCCTCTGCAGCATCTTCCATAACAGCTTCTTCTTCCTTTACAGCTCTCTCCTCGTTGATTGCCTTTGCATCTGCAAGGATGTCACCTGCATTTTCCTGTACAAGATCGACTGTCTTCATGACACAGCTCTTTCCTCTGAGAACAGCTGCTGTGCAGTGTGTATAGAATTTCTTCGCATCTTTGCTGGACAGAATGCTGATACCTGCTGTACCGAATAATGTGCCGCCTGCGAATAAACCAATCTTTTTCCAATCAATCATGATGTTACCTCCATTTAATGCAACGGATAAAGCTCCGTTTTTGATTATGTGCTGATGGTAGCACCTGTGTTCTCAATTAGTCAACAGTTAAGGAAAGTCCGAATTTTTTACAACAATAAGAATAATTTAATCAAAATAAAAAATATTGACATGTATGATCAACATTCGAACTGTCTGTAAATAAATCAAAAACTAAAAATGCAGTAGGCACTGACTGCAATTTACTATAAAATATAAGGGTTGCGAATGCTGTATCTCAGGATAGCAGTAATCACGTTGTTTCATATGGAGATAAGCGGATATGAATAGTAATGATGAATATGAATATCTGTATTGGGAAGAGGTTTACAGAAGAGAGCACGAAGAAAAAATAGCCAGAGAGGAAGCCCAGGCAGAACATGACAGAGCCTTTTTTTCCTGGTTTGTCCCGTTCAGCTTTTCTATCAGCAAGGTAATCGCCCCTCTTCTTTTTCTTTTATTTGCAGGCATCTGTCTCTTCTCGTGGATCATAGGCGTATGGAAAAGCTTCTGGATCATCACCATGGTTGATCATCTGCTGATTTTCCCGGCGATTCTGATGATTGCAGCAACGCTTGCGGTCGTCATCCGTGCACGTGCCGCGTCAATACATCCCGGCATAATCTACTTCATTGTGATGTTTCTGCTCGGTCTGCGCTTTACCTCTCTTGTATACTATACAGCACATCCCGGATTGCTCTACTATCTCTGGCTGAACTTCTGGAGGACAGTTGTGGTGACTATCCCCGGATTAGCAGTTTCCTCGTTCTTACGTTATATCTGATGCAAAACATCGACAAACTGTTTTATTATTCAAATTAAATATACTTCAAACAGGGTAAGACCCCCGGCAAAACCTGCGTTTTGCCGGGGGTCTCTCTTTAGAATCAGAGAAAATAATTACCGTCACTCTGCTTTGCTGAGCCATGCATCCATATGTTCTGCCGCAAGCTCTACGATTCTGTCGACTGTCTGCTGCAGGTGGAAACCGCCTGCCACATGCGGTGTAATCATGACATTGCGATAGTTCCACAGGGAGTCATCTGCCGGAAGCGGTTCCGGTGAAGTAACGTCCAGTGCAGCTGCCTTCACGATACCGTCATCCAGTGCCTTCTTCAGGGCTTCCTGATCGATCAGATCGCCGCGTCCGCAGTTCAGGAGATAGACGCCCTTCTTGACCTTACCGAATCGTTCTTCATTGAAGAGCTTCTGGAGTCCCGGTGCAGAAGGAAGTACAGAAGCAATGATGTCTGCTCTTCCGATGACTTCATCCAGCTTGTCAATGGTATACTGCTCATCCAGATACTCCGGCTTCGGCTTGTCAGACTGTCGAACACCGATCACATAGGCACCGAGTGCCTTCAGCTTTCTTGCATAGCTGCCGCCGATATCTCCGAGGCCGAGAACAAGTACCGTAGAATTGCATACAGAGATAACCGGACCCTCATCCTTCCAGTTGGATTCAGCCTGATTTCTTGCATACTGCGGAAGATTTCTGACAAGTGCAAATGTCAGTGCCAGCATATGCTCGGATACTGTCAGACCATATGCACCTACTGCGCTATGCAGGATGCAGTTCTCCGGCAGAATGCCCGGCTTCAGGAATGCATCCATACCTGCAGAGTTCAGCTGCAGCCACTGCAGCTGCTTAGCCTGTGAAACCCATGCAGGATTCACCTTGCCAATGATGCCGTCTGCCTGCAGTACATCCTCCGGAGTTGTCTCGCTGATTTTGCGATATGTAAATTCTGCTCTTCCTGCTGCAATCTTCTCAAGCAGTGCCTTATGTCCTTCATTAATACCTAATGAAACAAGAATTTTTTTCATGATCTGTCTCCCTGTTTTTCTTTTCGGAGGTATTTTATCTTTAAAAAAGAGAGGAATCCGCATAAGATTCCTCTCTTTGACATGCTGATACAAAATCTATCAGATCAGGCCTGCCTCTGTCATAGTTGCGCGCATCTTATCAAGTGCTGCACCTTCTGCAGTCGGAAGGTTCGGACGATACGGATCGCCGACAACAAGACCACGAAGCTTTGCCATATCCTTAGCTGCAACCGGGAAGCTTGCAGCATCCATAGCAAGACGAACCGGATTCAGCTTGAACTGAGCTTCCAGAGAGCCCTGGATATCACCTGCAACATACTTTGCATAGACATCCTCGATCAGCTCCGGCATAAAGTTGCCTGCTGTGCAGACACCGCCGACAGCACCGACGCACATACTTGCATAGAGCAGAGTATCCTTGCCGCCGAATACCTTGAAGCCTACATCTCTGGTTCTTCTGATGAACTCTTCTGTAAGAGTGATATCACCGGAAGTATCCTTCATACCAATGATGTTCTTTACTGTATGAGCAAGTTCATCAACGAGATCTGCTGTCATGCTGTAGCCGACACGACCCGGGTTGTTGTAAAGAAGTACCGGTGTTTCCGGAACAGCTTCTGCAATAGTTGTAAAATGAACGATGAGCTCCTTGTAAGTCGGCTTCAGGAACATCGGCTGCAGAATAGAGATACCTGCTGCGCCGTTGGCTGCTGCCATCTTGGCAAGACGAACACACTTCTTTGTGTTGATGGCACCGATTCCGAAGTAAACCGGAACTCTGCCTGCTGCCTGATCGATCATGATCTTCAGGCCGCGCTCCATCTCGTCCTCTTCAATCTGGTAGAACTCACCGTTGGAGCCGAATGCAAGGATACCCTGCAGACCGCCTTCGATGCAGAAATCCACCTGACGACGAAGAGCTGCTTCATCAATCATCTCATTCTCATCAACCGGTGTGATGATCGGAACGATAACGCCTTTAATAAATTCTGTATTCATAGCGCATTCTCTCCCGTTTTATGACTTACTGCTCTTTAACAACAGATGTGCCGCTGATTCTCTCGTAGTACTTAACGATATCGCTGTGGTCGTTGCCAGCTTCGCCATGGTTAGCGAGCTCCTGCATAACTTCCATCATCTGAGCTGTCATCGGAACCGGCATGTTGATAGCGTGAGCAGCGTTCAGAGCATTTGTCAGATCCTTGATGTGAAGGTTGATTCTGAAGCCCGGCTTGTAGTTGCCAGCGAGCATCATCGGAGCCTTAGCATCCATAACTGTGGAGCCTGCAAGACCGCCGCGGATTGCCTGGTAAACCAGTTCCGGATCTGTGCCTGCCTTCTTAGCGAATGTAAGAGCCTCAGCAACGATACCGATGTTAGCTGCAACAACCATCTGGTTAGCAAGCTTAGCAACGTTACCGGAACCGATCGGTCCAACGTAAACAACAGAACCAGCCATGCTCATCAGCAGGTCATAGTACTTGTCCCATGTCTCCTTGTTGCCGCCGCACATAACGGAAAGAGAACCGTCAATAGCCTTCGGCTCGCCGCCGGAAACCGGGCAGTCGATCATGTCAATACCCTTCTTAGCGAGTTCAGCTGCAATAGCCTTGGACTCGGTCGGGTCGATGGAGGACATATCGATGACAACAGTCTTCTCAGAGCCTGTCTCAATGATACCGCCTTCGCCGAGGCAGACAGCTCTTACGTGCGGAGAGTTCGGAAGCATTGTGATGATGACATCAGCCTTTGTAGCAACCTCGGCACCGTTCTTTGCAACATCAGCGCCAAGAGCCTTGAACTCCTCGATAACCGGCTGCTCAAGTGTGCAGACAACCAGCTCATAGCCAGCCTTCATAACGTTCTTAGCCATCGGTCTTCCCATGATACCAAGTCCAATAAATCCGATTTTCATGATGATTTCTCCTTTTTTGTATAGAAATGTAAGTTACTTACTGTGGGTGGGGGCCTTCAGTTCTGAACGCCCGGGTATCTATTGCTTATCGCAGTCCGGGATTTTCACCCGAACTGCGCAAGTCAGCTTTGTTTTCTCTTCCGATCCGAAAGATAGCAGATGTTTATCAGCGAACCAGGCACGGACGCTTTGCGTCGAACTTCCAGCCCGGGATCAGATACTGCATGCCGATGGAATCGTCACGGCCGCCGAGGCACTTCTCAAAGTAAAGCTTGTTAGCCTTCATGAGCTGCTCACGATCGATCTCAACACCGAGGCCCGGCTTATCCGGAATAGCTACGCAGCCGTCAACAATCTGCAGCGGCTCCTTGGTGAGTCTTTCCAGACCTTCCTGCCAGATCCAGTGTGTATCAAGAGCATTGTACTTGCCCGGTACAGCAGCACCGACCTGTGTGAACATAGCCAGAGAGATATCGAAGTGGTTGTTGCTGTGGGAGCCCCATGTATAACCGAACTCCTGGCACATCTGAGCAACACGGACAGAGCCGTTCATGGTCCAGAAATGCGGATCAGCAAGGATAATATCAACTGCCTGAGACTCCAGAGAATGTCCGACCTGTCTCCAGTCTGTAGCAATCATGTTGGTAGCTGTCGGGAAACCGGTTCTTCTTCTGAACTCGCTCATGATCTCACGGCCGGAGTAAACGCCTTCAGCGCCGCACGGATCTTCGCAGTATGTCAGGATGCCCTGCATGCCCTTTACATACTCAACAGCCTGCTCAAGGAGCCAGCCGCCGTTCGGATCAAGGTCAATTCTCGCATCCGGGAATGCCTTCTTCAGAGCACGGATAACATCCATCTCCTCGTTGCCCGGAAGAACGCCGCCCTTCAGCTTGAAGTCTGTAAAGCCGTACTTCTCCTGTGTAGCCTTAGCGAAGCGGACAATGCTCTCTGCGTCAAGAGCTTCCTCATGACGGATGCGATACCACTCGCAATCGGAATCCGGCTCGGAATCATACTCGAGATCTGTCTTGTTTCTGTCGCCTACAAAGAAGAGGTAGCCAAGCATACGGACCTTGTCTCTCTGCTGGCCGTCGCCGAGAAGCTGGCAGACCGGAACATTGAGCTGCTTGCCGAGAAGGTCAAGGCACGGAGCCTCGATAGCTGTCTTTACATGAACGCCTGTACGAAGATCGAAGGTCTGATCGCCGCGGACATCTTCTTCGCCCTTGGCATCCAGATGAGCCTGTACATCAAGAAGGATATTTCTGTAGGACTCTGTTCTCTTTCCTACAACAAGCGGGATGCACTCTTCAAGTGCCTTTGTGATCTTGTCACCGCCCGGAACCTCACCGATACCTTCTACGCCGTTCTCGTCTGTCAGGATGACGATATTACGTGTGAAATACGGAGCATGTGCACCACTTAAGTTGAGTTCCATGCAGTCCTTGCCGGCTACAGGGAAAACTTCCATTTTGACGATCTTGGACATGAATCTACCTCCGAAATATACTGTTAACTTTGAATCCTTCAAGAGGCCGCTGTCTGTTTTTGTTCATCAGCCCGTTCCCCTCTCGAATTGTTAATGCTATTGTACTCGAAGACAAACAGGATTTCCATTGAATAAATTGTTAAGAAATCACTCGCTCTCTTATGCAAAAAATCATAATTGCATTATCTGAAACAAGTATTTCATCTTTTATTTCACTGCAAATGCAATTGAAATGCCGAATTCACATCTCTTTTCTCTGTTTTTTCACCATTTCATTCACAGTTGAAACCTTTCATTTCAAATATGAATTTTTGCCATTTCAGAGATTTTATTTTCCTCATCGATAGCTCTCAATCCCGTATTTCTTCATGTGTCTCCAGAGTGTCGTTGTGCTGATTCCGAGCTCTTCAGCCACCGCCTGTCTGTTGCCGGCATATTTGCCGAGAAGTTCTCTGATCCTGTCGCCTTCCTCTGATCTGTAGATCACGAGGCGTGGAGCTCCGTCCACCTTTTTTACAGCCGGATACAGTTCATCATACAGTTTTTGAAGTACAATCTCATCGATCTGCCTCTTTCTCGCAGAAAGAACCAGACGTTCCGTAAAGATTTCCATCTGCAGTTCATTTCCCGGCCACGGCAGCTCACAGAGTTTATCAATTCCTCCGGACGTCAACCGCATATTTTTATTATATTTTTTCATATAGGCACGAAGATATCCCTCAAAGAGTTTCCGGATATCTTCTTTTCTCTCATTCAGGGTCGGGTAACGCAGGACGAGTGCATTTACCAGATAGAAAAACTCCGGATCAAGTTTTCCTTCCTGCAGAAGCAGCTTCAGTTCCTTCTTTGAGGAGACAATCAGACGGGCATTCGCCGAGTCAAGTCTCTGCGCATCCGTATTGATCATTCTGGCCGGAAGAAGCATGCGTGCGACCTGATGCTGCACCGGCAAAATCAGGTACTCTATCCCTTTCAGGAAGACTGTGCCGTGATTTGCCTGCAGAATCGCGCCTGCCGTCCCTCTGCTGTTCTCAGCGCCCTGCAGATTTCTTCGAAACAGAACATCCATCTGCTCCTGTTCCGGAACAGACTGCAGATCCAGGCTGACAAACGGCCCCGCCGTACTGCTGCTGTTGTGATGAATTGCTTTTGCGATCCGGCCCGGATCCATTCCATCCGCTGCCTGAATCGAGATCGGTCGGTCTGACAGGGAAAATGCACGGGCATCCTCCAGCATCTGCTTCATCAGCGGGGATTCCGTCTCGATATCGGCAAAGGTCACATTCGTCACAAAACCGCTGAGCAGCATCTCCTTCTCTGTACGCCTGTTATAATAGGAAATATCCGAGCTTCTTCTGAAGGAAATAATAGCGCCCGTAATGGATTCCTCGATTCGAATCGGCGAGACAAGCACCATCCACGCATCATTCCGGATATAAATAGAAGTGGAAATCTGTTCCGTTTCTCCGGAAAGAATCTGCTCAATCTGATCTCCGTCAAACTGAGGAAGTACTCCGGTCAGCTTTTTTCCCTGAATTTCTTCATTGCTCTTCCCGATCAGATTTTCGACAATGCGGTTTACAACAATGATTTCTCCCTCACGGTTCACACGAATGATACCGTTAAAGGAAGTATCAAGCACCGTCTCCATCTGTACTTCGCTCTGCTTCTGTGTATCAAGCGCTTCGCTCATTCTCTGCGCCGTCTGAATGGCAGCCAGAATTGATTCATTGGTCGATTTATAGAATACCGTGGTGTAGCCCTGCTGTCTTGCCGCCTCGCAGGTAGCCATACCTCCGATGACAACATCCGGTCTGTCCTCTTCCATTCGTTCCAGAACGGAAGCTGTATCTTCACCGTGTTCAATAAAGAAAACACTGAGGCGGACATCAAACAGCTGCTCCATGTAGGAAGTATCCGGAAGCAGGTTGGCAAAGCCGATAATAGCGATATGCGGACGTCTGCGAGTACTCAGTTTTTTCGCTTGCTGCAGAAGAAGACCTATCTCCTGCGCCGTCAGGCGAAGCTCCACAATCGGAACATTCATATATTCTTTAATCAGCAGCGCCTGATAGCCGCGCGCTATCAGAATTTCCGCTCCGAGTGCAACGGCAGCACGAGCCTCATTGACCGAATCCGCTGTTGTAATTTCGCCGCAGTATACAACATCCAGCCCAGCCTCCTTCGCTGCTTCACGGCCGTATGTTACCATCTGTTGTTCCGGAAAAAGCATTCCGATTCTTGCCATTTCTTCTCCCTCCTGCCCGTGCAGATCATCGTCTGCTCTGCCTATTGCGCAGCTGCGTTCTATTTAAACCTGGGTATTTCAAGTCTTATAATCTTTATAATATTCCCTTACGTTTTTTTCAAGTCTTGAAATATGCATTTCAATTTCTGCAATCTCAACATCTATGTCAATTTTAAACCGTCATTCTTGTCTGTCGTTTCCGGGCATTCGTCCGAGAATTCCGTTTTCTTTCTTACATAAAAAGGTTATACTATAAAGCAATGAGATTTCTTATGAAAAGAAACCTTTCAATCACATGAAATGAAATGAGGAGCAACTGTTATGACATTACGCGAAGAAGCAGATAAGATTATTGAGAAGTCCATTCACGCAGTCCTTCCGGACACTGCTGTCACCCGTGCTCTTGAAAACAAGGAATTCGGCGAAGGCCGTCTTGTTCTTGTATCCATCGGCAAGGCCGGCTGGCAGATGGCCAAGGCTGCTGTAGACTGCCTCGGAGACCGCATCACAGACGGTATCGTCATCACTAAGTACGATCACGTCAAGGCTCCGATTGCCAATCTTGAGATGGTGGAAGCAGGTCATCCGGTACCGGATGAGAATTCCTTCCTCGGCACACAGAAAGCCATCGATCTTGTTTCAGACCTTACAGAGAAGGACACCGTTCTGTTCCTGATTTCCGGCGGCGGTTCCGCACTTTTCGAGAAGCCGCTGATCCCGGCAGAGGATCTGACAAAGCTGACAAAAGATCTTCTTGCCTCCGGCGCTGACATTACAGAAATGAATACGATCCGTAAGCGTATGTCCGCAGTTAAGGGCGGCAAGTTTGCAGAGCTCTGCAAGCCGGCATCTGTTTACAGCATCGTTCTTTCCGATATCATCGGTGATCCTCTCGATATGATCGCTTCCGGTCCGGCATATCCGGATTCCTCCACAAAGGAAGATGCAAAACATATCGTAGAACATTACAAGCTGAATCTGACTGACGAGATGAAGGAACTTCTTGAAGTTGAAACTCCGAAGTCTCTCGACAACGTCGAAACCGTCATCAACGGAAGCGTTCGTGAACTCTGCGTTGCTGCAAAGGCTGCCTGCGAAGAGCTCGGCTACGAGGCTCAGGTTCTGACAGACTGCTTATGCTGCGAAGCTTCCGATGCAGGTTCCTTCCTGGCATCTATTGCTGCTACACATCAGAACACTTCCCGTTCTCTGGCATTCATCGCCGGCGGCGAGACAGTCGTTCATCTGAAGGGCAAGGGCCTCGGCGGACGCAATCAGGAGCTTGCTCTTGCAGGCGCTCTTCCGCTTTCCGCTATGAAGGACACCGCTCTTTTCAGTGTCGGCAGCGACGGAACAGACGGCCCGACTGATGCAGCCGGCGGATACGTAGACAGTGAAACTGTCGGAAACGGTATCTCCGCTGCCGAAGTACAGGCTTCTCTTGCCGACAATGATGCTTATCATGCACTGCAGAAGTCAAACGGTCTGATCATGACAGGTGCAACAGGCACCAACGTCAACGATGTTGCTGTTCTGCTGATCAAGAGATAATCTTTCCTTTAAGGAGGATGTACCATGGAACAACGTTCTGAATTCGTCTATCAGATCAACGAATGCGACAATGTTGCAATCGCTCTGAAAGACCTCGAAAAAGGCTGTGAGATCCTTCCGGGTGTCATCACACAGGAACCGATCCCGCAGGCTCATAAGGTTGCGTTAAAAGACCTTCGTCAGGGTGATGCCGTCCTTCGCTACGGCGTTGTCCTCGGCACTGTCATCAATGACACACCGTGCGGAAGCTGGATCAATGAGACATCTCTCAATCTTCCGCAGCGTCCTTCTCTTGACAGCCTGACCTGGGGCACCAACCTCAAGCCGGTTTCCGAACTTCCGGATCCGCCGCGCACAACATGGCTTGGCTACAAAAACGCAGAAGGTCCGGCAGGCACCAGAAACCTGCTCGGCATTGTCACAACCGTTCAGTGCGCTGCCGGCGTCGTCAAGGTCGCCATCGAGCGCATGAAGAAAGAACTTCTTCCGAAGTATCCGAATGTTGACGATATCGTGGCTGTAACACATCCGTACGGCTGCGGCGTTGCCATCAACGCACCGGACGCAGTGATTCCGATCCGCGCCATCCGCAATCTGATTCACCAGCCGAACTTCGGCGGCGAGATCATGGTTGTAGGCCTCGGCTGCGAAAAGCTGACCTACGACCGCGTTCTTACCGAAGAAGAAAATATTCCGGAAAATACTCTGACTCTGCAGGATTATCCGGGCCACGACGCTATGATGCAGGCTATGATGGATATGGCTGACAGAAAGCTGCAGAAGCTGAATCTCCGCACCCGCGAAGAGCTTCCGCTCTCCGATCTGCTGATCGGTATGCAGTGCGGCGGTTCCGATGCCTTCAGCGGTGTTACCGCCAATCCGAGTGCCGGTTATGCTGCCGACATGATCGTCAAGGGCGGCGGAACCGTCATGTTCAGTGAGATCACAGAATTCCGTGACGGTGTTCATCTTCTCGCCGAGCGCTGCGTAGACCAGGCCGGCAGAGACAAGCTCGTCAAAGAAGTCGGCTGGTATGACCAGTATCTTGATACAGGCAAGGTTGACCGTGATGCAAACCCGACACCGGGCAACAAAAAGGGCGGTCTTTCCAATATCGTGGAAAAGGCAATGGGCAGTATTGCAAAGTCCGGCTCCAGCCCGATCGTCGAAGTCATCGGACCGGCTGAAAAGCCGACAAAGCACGGCCTGATCTGTGCCTGCACTCCGGCCAGCGATATTGTCTGCGGACCGAGCCAGGTTGCCAGCGGCATCGGCCTTCAGGTCTTCATGACAGGACGCGGCACACCGTACGGCCTCGAGATTTCTCCGGTCATCAAGGTCTGCAGCCGAAATGAGATGAAGGATCACTGGTTCGATATGATCGATATCTCCGCAGGTGACATTGCACTCGGCAAGGCTACTGTAGCGGAAGTCGGCACCGAGATCTTCAATATGATCCTTGATGTTGCAAGCGGCATCAGAAAGCCCTACAGCGATCAGTACGGATTCCACAATGATCTGTGCATCTTCAATCCGGCACCGATTACGTGATAAAACAAGAATAAGAAACGTGCGTTTCCAGACGCATCAGAAAACGAGCCTGCGGTGGTCATTCACCGCAGACTCGTTTTTAATATGCACACCTTTTACCGGACAGCAATGGTCATCAGGGATTCTTTTATTTTTTATAAAAGAAGTGCTGTGCAAAGCTTTTGCTTCACACAGCACTGCAGTTTCTCAATGTGCTCTTTTTATCTCATAATGATCGGCAGGAACTGACAGCACAGAACAACCATAATCAGGGCGATCGGATAAGTAGCTGCATAGGAAATTGCAACTGCCTCAGATCTTGTCATCGTGATCAGAGTGCCGAGTGCCGGTGTACTGGTCATACCGCCGCAGATTGCGCCAAGTGTGTTCAGGATATCAATCTTGAAGATCTTATTGGCAATCAGGTAGCCTGCCAGCATCGGAACAAGAGTCATGCATGCGCCGAAGAAGAACAGCATCACACCGTGCTCTGCAAGGATTGCGACAAAGCCTTTACCTGCATTGGTGCCGGCTCCCATCAGGAAGAGGCCAAGACCGATCTCACGAACAGTGTTCAGAGTTTCTGTCGGAACCTTAACAGAAATCGGACCAAAGTGACCGAAGTGACCGAATACAAGACCTGCCAGAAGCGGACCGCCGGAAGTACCCAGAGAGAACTGTGCGCCGCCCGGGAGCGGAATATTGATCTTTGCGATCAGAAGGCCGACAATAATGGCCGCAGACAAGGCGAAGAGACCAAACTCATCAACCTCAAGGAGATTCTTCGGCTCTGCTTTGCCCTCATTGCTCTCTGCATCCTCTGCAGCAAGAATAGCTGCAGCCTTTTCTCTCTCTGCGTCCAGATCCACATGCAGGAATCTCGGCATCAGCTGTACGAAGAGAACAACACCGACTACGCCGAATGGATAGGCAATACCATAGCCGATGGAGGCAAGGTCGCTTCCTGTTGCTTCGATAGCGGCAGCCAGACCCGGTGTACTTGTCAGAGCACCGGACATCATACCCAGTGCCAGCGGCAGATCAATACCGGAAAGGATTGATACTGCTGCACAGGTCAGCGCGCCGAGAAGAATGATGGTAATACCGAGAATAATAAAGGAGGTTGCCTTTTTCTTAAAATTGCCGAAGAAACGCGGGCCGGCAATAAAACCGACAGAACCGACGAAAACAACCAGTCCGATATTCTGGATAATCTTCGGAACTTCCATTCCAAAGTGTCCGCACACCAGTGCAACAATCAGGATACCGGATGTACCAAGTGATAATCCCTTAATGGAGATTCGTCCCAGCGCGTATCCCAGCAGGGCAATTAAAAAGATCGTCATCAGTTCGCTCATTTTGTTTGATCATCCTCCTCATGGAATGCTTTTTCCGGTGTCCGCACAGCGGACGCCTTTTTTTTCGAGGCATCCTCTTCCTCATTCTTGATCTCCCAGTGAATCAGGAAGGTCAGTGCACCGCGCAGAACAATAATGGCGCCAAGCATCACCAGCTCGTTCCATCTTCTGACTACAACAGTACGAAGAACCTCTCCGCCAAGCTTGAAGGTCAGTGCAAGGGCAATGCCCTGCGCCAGGTTCAGACGCACATCCGGACTCCTTCGAAAGCAGTCCACTACTGCCTTCACCGATGATACCAGAAGCACACAGACACCTGTCAGTTCAAGAAACAGGATTCCCCATCCGACAATCACTTCCAGAAGCTGGTCAGCATATTCCAGTACGCTCATAACACCCTTTCTCTCCCTCTGTAAAGTACAATATTTACTGTGAGAATGAGCATCGCATACCGCAGCGTTCCAGCTGTAAAAAGCGACTGCACCAAACTCCAGTATATGATTGAATCTGAGAACTTGCAAGGGCATCTTATGCCGAAAAATACCGCTTTTATGTTTTCAGAATTCTCACTTTAATGCACACAATAAAGCCTCATAAATCTCCGCTGCCGCAGCAAGTTTATAATAAAATCTTTCAGTATAGTGCGGAAGCTTTACAGCATAGCTCCGGATACCGGCCCTGCTGCTGACCGCATAATAGACGCATCCCGGAACTGAAGCCTCCGGATTGGCAGGATCCACATTGCCGGTCGTTCCGGTTACCCCGATGCCAAGATCCGCCGCATACGCCTTCCGGCAGGCTTCTGCCATCGCTGCGGCCGTTTCCCGTGAATATACAGAATATCTCTCAATGATCTCCGCGGGCACTCCCTGCTGAATTTTGGCCTCATTGCTGTAAGTCACAAAGGCTCCCTTCAGCACTGCAGAGGAACCTTCAGTATCCGTCAGCAGCGATGCGATCTGACCTGCCGTCATACTTTCCATCGTGGATATTGTCAGCTTTTTATCAATCAGCATGCGGGTCACTTCCGCGTAATGCTTCCGGATCTCAGCTTCTTCAGGGATCTTCTGCATTATGTTCCTCCATCACGTTTTTTTTATTTCAACAGTTCTTCCGTCACCCTCTCGAGTTCCCGGCGAATTGCGATGTGCTGCGGACATACCTTTTCGCACGCACCGCACTTGATACACTGATCCGCTCTCTTCTTTCCGTGTCCTTCAATCTGCCAGTTCATTCCGTTGACTCCGGCTTCTCTGCCGTACAGAGTAGCCATATTCATGCAGGTAAAAGAGCCGGAGATGCCGATCTCATTCGGACATACCTTTGCACAGTAATCACATTTGGTGCAGGGAACAAGCGGAATCGCTGCCAGTGCGTCTCTCGCCTCTGCAAGTACCTTCTCTTCTTCATCTGAAAGACCGGAGAAATGCTCCATATAAGAGAGATTATCCTCCATCTGTTCCAGATTGCTCATGCCTGAAAGGACTGTGATGATGCCTTCCAGATTTGCCGCATATTTCACTGCCCAGGAAGCGCAGGATGCGTCCGGATTCGCAGCCTTGAAGACAGCCTTTACAGATTCCGGCGGATTGGCGAGCATGCCGCCCTTCACAGGCTCCATAATCACAATAGGCTTGCCGTGCTTTCTTGCCACCTCATAGCAGCCTCTTGACTGAATCGCCGGATTCTCCCAGTCTGCATAGTTAATCTGCAGCTGCACGAATTCTGCCTCCGGATGCTTTTTCAGAATCTCATCCAGCTCTTC
>JAUNAG010000055.1 GCA_030527685.1 Lachnospiraceae bacterium
AGGACATCATAATACCAACCATAACAAGCACGGGTGCTGTTGCCGCAGCAGGCAGAAGCAGTTCCCTGAAACGAAGACTTGCGGATAACTGGCAGTTGTATCTGATGCTTCTCATTCCGGTTGTACTGACCATCGTTTATAAGTACATTCCGATGTACGGTATTCAGATTGCTTTCAGGGATTACAAGGCAAGCCGCGGTATGTGGGGAAGTGAATGGGTCGGCCTTAAGTGGTTCCAGAGATTCTTCCATGCACCAAACTGCGCACGTATGATCCGGAATACTTTCACGTTGAGTCTTTACAGTCTTCTGTGGAGCTTCCCGATTCCGATCATCCTGGCACTGATGATTAATCAGCTGAGATTCAAGAGATTCAAGCGCGTAACACAGACTGTGCTCTATGCACCTCATTTCATCTCGACCATGGTTGTCTGCGGTATGATCCGCATCTTCCTGAGTCCGTCGGGCGGCCTGATCAACCTGATTGCAGGTACCAGCATTGATTTCCTTTCTGAAGCATCTGCATTCAGAACGATCTACATTGCATCCGGTATCTGGCAGGACGCAGGCTGGGGTATCATCGTTTACATGGCAACCCTGTCGAACATTGATGTATCTCATTATGAAGCAGCGAAGATCGACGGTGCTTCCATGTTCCAGAGAATCCGCTTTATCGATTTTCCGGAACTCCTTCCGACGATCGTGCTGATGCTGATTATGAGTGCCGGCAATCTGATGAACATCGGCTTCGAGAAGGTCTGGCTGCTGCAGACGGATCTGAACAAGGTAACGAGTGATGTCATTGCCGTGTATGTGTACCAGCAAGGTATTGAAAATGCCAAGTACAGTTATTCAACGGCGGTCGGATTGTTCAATACGGTGGTCAATATTATCCTGTTAATTGTAGTCAACAAACTGGCAGGCAAGCTGTCTGAAGACACCAGCTTTGTATAAGGAGGACATGAAATGAGCAGAAAGAATAAAGCCGGACAGCTCAGAGGCATGTCTGACAAAACAAGCGATATCGTGCTGGTTATTCTGTGCGCGGTCATTCTTTTCATCGTCGCATATCCGCTGTACTACGTTCTGGTTGCATCGGTCTCCAACCCGTATGAAGTTTACGCGGGCAAGACCTTCCTGCTTCCGAGCCAGTTTACCCTGGACGGCTACAAGGCGGTATTTGCGGACAGCAGCATTGTGACCGGTTATGTGAACAGTATCAAATATACCGTGATCGGAACTGTTTTTTCAGTTGTCATGGTGTATCTCACAGCTTATCCGCTCAGCCGGAAGGATCTTCCGGGCAGAAAAGCTATCAGCATCTTCTTCATTATTACAATGTACTTCGGAGGCGGTCTGATCCCGACTTACCTGGTTGTCAAGCAGACAGGTCTCATCAACAGCATCTGGGCTCTGTTTATCCCGGGCGGCGTTGCTGTCGGCAATATGATTATTGTCCGCAACTTCTTCGAGAACAGTATTCCGAAGGAACTGATTGAAGCAGCTGAGATTGACGGTGCTTCCAAGTGGACGACCTTCATCAAAGTTGTCGTTCCGCTGAGCAAGCCGATTATGGCAGTTATGGTTGTCTTCAGTATGGTTGCTTACTGGAATGACTGGTTCACGGCATTGATTTATCTGCCGGGCCAGGCAAAGGCTCCGCTTCCGCTGGTACTCCGCAATATCCTGATCAAGAGCTCTGCGAGCGCAAGTCAGGCAAGCACCATCTCCGGCGGTTATGCGGAATTAAACAAGCTGACTGAGATGATCAAGTTCGCATCCATCATCGTGGCAGCAGCACCGATGCTGATCATCTACCCGTTCATTCAGAAGTATTTCGAGAAGGGTATGATGGCAGGTGCGGTAAAGGGCTGATCATACAGCTGATCGGACAGAAAGCACAATATTTGTATGACAGAGCAGTATGCTCTTAAAGCAGGATTCTGCAGATGATGCAGATCATTTATTAAAAAAGGAGAAGTCTTATGAAGGAATTCAGCAGGAAAGTTGTCGCAATGACACTTGCAGCAGGCATGATCGGCACATCCGTGCCCGGCATGGCTATGGTTGTTGCAGCAGATGCCGATATGGACACAACTCAGACAGAGTTCAAGATCTTAAGCGGCATGAGCGCTCTCAGCAAGGGCTATGAGAATAACCCGGTACTGGCTGAGATGGCAGAGAACGCAGGTATTTCCATCGAGTGGGAAACCATGAGCGATTCTCTTTCCGAGCAGGTTAATATCCGTATTGCAGGCAACGAGCTTCCGGATGCCTTCAACGGTGTCGGTTTTACAAACTACGAGCTCACAAACTACGGCGAGGACGGAACATTCATCGATGTGACTCCGTATATTAATGAAGAGATCATGCCGAACCTGACAAAGCTGATGGAAGAAAATCCGGACATCCGCGCAGCCATCACCATGAGCGACGGCGGCATCTACGGCCTTCCTGCAGGTGAGAGAATGGGAACGGCCGGAATCGGTGCAGACGAAGACTACAACATCTTCACCATCCCGCAGTTCAGTATGATCAACAAGGCATGGCTGGATGACCTTGGACTGGAAGTACCGACCACTCTGGATGAGCTGCATGATGTTCTGCAGGCATTCAAAGAGAACGATATGAGTGCCAAGTACTACGGCAATGATGCAGGCAGCACCATCCCGATGAGTACAGGCTTTGACCAGTGGTGCTGGGGCCAGAACATCTTCTATGCAGGCTTCGGCTTTACAAACTGGACAAATGACATCATCAGTGATCTGGTCGTCAACAGCGACGGCGAAGTTGATTTCGTCAGCGATAATGACAACTACCGCGAGGCACTTGCTTATTTCCACAACTGGTATGCAGAAGGCCTGATGGATCAGGAGATGTTCAGCCAGTCTGATACACAGCTCATGGCAAAGTGCTCCCAGGGCTATGTCGGTGTATCTACATGGTGGTACATTGAAGAGCTGATGGGCCAGTACGCATCTGATTATGTATTCCTTCCGATTCTGGACGGCCCGGACGGCACACACAATGTCACTGTCAGAACAGGCGGCGCTACCAACAGCGGCAACCTGTCCATCACAAGTGCCTGCAAGAGCCCGGCAAACCTGCTGAAGTTCTATGATCAGTGGTATTCACCGGAAAATGTTATGCAGCTTCAGTACGGCCCGAAGGATGTCTTCTTCAAGGGACAGAACGAAAACGGTGTATGGGTCAGTATCTCTGATGAGGAAGCAAGAGAAAAGTACGGAAAGAGCGCAGGCGAGGTAAAGAGTGAGAACGAAGTTGCCGGCCCGAAGCTGATCATGAGCGAGTACTACAGCACAACCTTTGAGATGGAGCCGCGTGCGATTGAGAGACTGACAGATCTGTACAACTTCTGGATGCCGTATGTCAGCGATACAACTGCATATCCGCTGGATGTAGTGTATACTGCAGATGAGCTGGATATCATCGATGAGTACAAGACAGATTTTGAAAATACTGTTGCCGAGCAGGAAGGCCTGTGGCTGAAGGAAGGCGCACCGACAGATGAAGAGTGGAACAGCTATGTTGACACTCTGATCTACAGCTGCGGTATGGAAGAACTGCAGCAGGTATACCAGGATGCCTACGACAGATATATGGAAGCTAAATAAGATTTGATGAAATAAACAGCAAGGCAGGAGTATCCTGGAGATGCTCCTGCTTTTACTGGTATACATGACAGAAGTTTTTATGATTCCGGTCATGAAGGAGAAGAGTATGACAAGTCAGACGCTGCGCGAAGCGCGCACTTATGAAGAAGCAGCAGCTAAGATGATCCGTAACGAGGAGCGTCCGGCCTTTCATCTGTCGGCATTTACCGGCTGGATGAATGATCCGAATGGTTTTTCCTATTATAACGGCATGTATCATATGTTCTATCAGTATCATCCCTATGATGCGATCTGGGGGCCGATGCACTGGGGACATGCAGTCAGCAGGGATATGCTCCACTGGGAATTCCTGCCTGCTGCCATTGCGCCGGATGAATTCTATGATATGAACGGTTGTTTCTCCGGCAGCGCGGTGACGCTTCCGGACGGAAGACAGCTGCTGATGTATACCGGTGTGCAGAAGCAGCGTATGCCGGGAGGCGCAGCGGATATTCAGACACAGTGTCTGGCAGTCGGTGACGGTCTGAACTATGAAAAATATGAGCAGAATCCGGTTCTGGATGCAAAAGACATTCCGGAGGGCTGCAGTATCAATGATTTCCGTGATCCCAAGATCTGGCAGGAGAAGGACGGCACCTTCCGCTGCGTAGTGGGAAATCGTCCTGCAGACGGCAGCGGTCAGATCCTGCTGTATCGCAGTGAAGATGCTTTTAACTGGAAGTTCGAGAAGGTTCTGATTGCCAATCACAACCGCTTCGGAAAGATGTGGGAGTGCCCGGATTTCTTCGAGCTGGACGGAAAATATGTCCTGCTGACAAGCCCGCAGGATATGCTTCCGGAAGGCTTTGAGTACCATAACGGAAACGGCACGCTCTGCCTGATCGGAGACTGCGACACGCAGAACTACGATTTTAAGCCGGAACATGATCAGGCAATTGATTACGGCATCGATTTCTATGCACCGCAGACAGTTCTGATGCCGGACGGCCGCCGTGTGATGATCGGCTGGATGCAGAACTGGGATACCTGCAGTATGCGCATGCCGTCACAGCCCTGGTTCGGCCAGATGAGTCTCCCGAGAGAGATCTCTATCGAAAACGGTCGTCTGTATCAGAGACCTCTGCGTGAGATGGAAGAGCTCCGGACAGAACGTGCAGCCTTCAGCGGAGTTCGCGTAGGGGAAAATGCAATTGAGCTCGAAGGCGTTCACGGCCGCTGCGTCGATCTGGAGCTGAAGATCCGCGCAGTCAATGCGGAAGATCTGTACCATAAGTTCATCATGCGTTTTGCACAGGATGAGCGCTTCCATACACAGCTCAGCTTCCGTCCTCATGAATCAGTCCTGAAGATCGATCGTAAGTTCTCCGGTTCCAGACGTGCTATTATTCACCAGCGCAGATGCAAGGTGAACAGCAGCAGCGGCGAGCTGAATCTGCGAATCATTCTGGATCGCTTCAGTGCTGAGATCTTCATCAATGACGGTGAGCAGGTCATGACAGCGACACTGTATACGCCGCAGAATGCAGACCGGATCTCCTTTGTGTGTGACGGCGAGGCGGAGATTGATGTGGTGAAATACAGTCTGCAGATGTAAAATGCAGCTGCATGATAAAAGAAATGTCCGGTTCCGCACTGCGCGGAGCCGGACATTTTACGTGCGTGAAAAACAAAAGAGACTTCGGATCGAAGTCTCTTTCAGATAGAACATAGTATTAACTGTCAGGATTCGCTGCTGTCTTCCTCAAGCGGTCTGATGTATTCGTCATGACCGCGGAAGACGATGACCGGTGTATCATAGTCAAGCGCTTCATAAATCGTCCTGGCCGAATTATAGGAGAGGTTGACGCAGCCGTGGGAGCCGTCGTAGGTGTAGATCTCACCGCCGAAGGAACCGCGCCAGCTGGCATCGTGCAGACCGTAGTGCGGTTTGAAGCACATCCAGAAATCGACGTGTGACGAGTAGCGGAGAGAACCGTCTTCATTGTAGCTCTCAAGATTGCGGTCGCGTTCCTTGTTAATAATAGAGAAGATGCCGGATGGAGTCGAGTTGACACCTTCCAGACCGGTTACGCAGTTGCATTCAAAGTAAAGCTCGTAATTAATGTAGAAGAATACTCTCTGATTCAGGATGTCGACCTCGACATAGGTGCCGCCGAAGCGGGGATCGAGGGTATCGATCATGGTGCTGTAGGTCATGCTGTGCTCGCCTGTTTTATTGCCTGTAAGATCACTCGTCAGCTCATTGGTCATGGCTTCCTGATCGAGCGTATGACCGTGCAGCTCATCCGTTCCCATCCTGACAGTTCCGAACCAGGAGGATGAGAAAGTGCGGAAGTAGCCGTAGTTGTCATCCAGAGCGGCAAGGCCTGCAATATAGGCGGCAGCCTTCTCGCGGATATAATCTTCATCAACGACATAGACACCGTCTTCATTGATTTTCAGCCACTCAATCGTGATTTTATCGTTCAGAACCTGATCGGTTCCGTCGCTCATGTGGTAGGTGACGACCGTATCCAGCATGTTGTTGATGGAATCTCTTCTGGCGATCAGATCCTCGTTCGTGGAGGTGACGTCGGGGGTATCGTAGACGCCCACGGTTGTAACAAGATTCAGGGAAGTCTGACGGTTCTCAAGCGCATCCTTTACGGCAGAAACAAGATTGTCATACTGAATCTGGTTTCCGTTGACCTCCGGAACGATGTAGAAACGATAGCTGCTGTCCATAGCCAGATTGGCATCAACCGGTGCGGTGATGTTTTCTGCAGAAACAGCCGGAAGAGCGGAAAGGATCTGCTCGAGTGCGTCACTGTCGTAGCTGACATCGGTTGTCAGGTCATACTGCTGAGAGTTTCCGAAGAGTCCGCCGATCCAGGTGTAGCGGTTCTGCGTGCTCAGAATTGTGGAAAGACCGGTCTGCAGACTGTAGCCGAGCTTAATGTCGGAGCTTGCGATGGTAGCGGTCTCATCATTCAGAAAGCGGAGTGTGAGCGTATAATCAGCGGCATCCTGCGCAAGAGAGGTTTCGATCTCTTCGATGGAGCGGTCGCTGATGTCGGAGCCGTTGACAGTTGTTCCCGGTACAAATTTGGTTTTGTACTGTCCGGCGTTGACAAAATAGGCGCCTGCTGTACATAAAAGCAGGCAGCCGGCGGCAATTCCCGCAGTTTTAAGCGCCGAGCGCTTTTTCTTTTTACTATTCTTTTTGTTACCCATGAATTTGCAGTTTCCTTATAATATACTATCTGATTACAGCGGCATCTGTATGCGCTGAGAAGTTCTGATCAGGTACAGGCAGTGCCTGCATACTATCCGTTTTATTATCTGCTATGCAGACATTTAATTCAATAGAAACACGAAAAAGTCATGAAGATGTAAAACTTGACAGCAGATAAAAACAAAGGCATAATAGATCTGTTCCGTATAGTACGGAGACGGGGTATGGCGTAGCTTGGTAGCGCGCACGGCTGGGGGCCGTGAGGTCGCGAGTTCGAATCTCGCTGCCCCGATTTTGATGCCGAAGAGAAGCAGTTATCGTTTCTCTTCGGTTTTTCTATAAAAAGGAGATGGTACATCATGAAAAAAATCAATGTATGGAACACCTATGATCTTCCGATGCAGGAAAAATGTGAAGAGTTCGCTGACGGCTATATGCAGTTTCTGAACAACGGCAAGACAGAGCGCGAGTGCGTTGATCAGGCCGTCCTGATGGCAGAGGCAGCAGGCTTCAGAGAGCTTTCCGAATACATTGAGGAAGGCAGAAAGCCGGTTCCGGGAGACAAGATCTACTGCGTTTGGATGAACAAGTCAGTTGTTCTGTTCCGCATCGGCACAAAGCCGATGGAAGAGGGTATGAACATTCTCGGCGCACATATTGATTCTCCGCGTCTGGATGTCAAGCAGAATCCGCTGTACGAGAATTCCGGCATCGGCTATCTGGATACACATTACTACGGCGGCATCAAGAAGTATCTCTATGTCGCACAGCCGCTTTCACTGCACGGCGTAGTTGTGAAGAAGGACGGCACAACAATTGAACTCGCAATCGGCGATGATGAGGACGATCCGGTCTTCTTTATTTCCGATCTGCTGATTCACCTCTCTGCAGATCAGATGAAGAAGGATGCTGCCAGCGTTGTAGAGGGCGAAAACCTGGATCTGATTATCGGTTCCAGACCGGTGATCATCGATGCTGAGTCCAAAGCAGGAAGCAAGGACAAGGAGCCTTCCGCAGATGATGCTGTAAAGAAGGCACTGCTGCAGATTCTGAAAGAGCAGTATGATATTGAAGAGGATGATTTTGAGTCCGCAGAGCTTGAAGTTGTACCGGCAGGAAAGGCACGTGAAGCAGGTCTTGACCGCAGCATGATTCTTTCCTACGGCCACGATGACCGCGTCTGCGCATATCCGTCCCTGACCGCAATCCTTGACGAAGAGGATCCGGAGCGCACTTCCTGCTGCCTGCTGGTAGATAAGGAAGAGATCGGTTCCGTCGGTGCAACCGGCATGCGTTCCCGTTTCTTTGAAAATGCTCTGGCCGAGATTCTCCATCTGATGGGATATGAAGGTGATCTGGCTCTTCGCCGCACACTGGCAAACAGCTGCATGCTGTCCTCTGATGTCAGCGCAGCCTATGACCCGATTTATGCAGCTGCATTTGAAAAGAAGAATGCTGCAATTCTCGGAAACGGTATTGTATTCAATAAGTTCACAGGCAGCCGCGGAAAGTCAGGATCCAATGACAGCAATGCAGAGTATATCGCACATCTGCGCGGCATCTTTGATGACGCCGATGTCCGTACACAGACAGCCGAGCTCGGTAAGGTCGATGTAGGCGGAGGCGGCACAATTGCCTATATTCTGGCACTTTACGGCATGAATGTCATCGACAGCGGCGTTGCTGTCCTGAACATGCATGCACCGTATGAAGCAGTCAGCAAGGCTGACGTCTATGAGGCATACCGCGCATACCGCGCATTCCTTGCACAGGCTTCCCTGCGCAATATGTAATCGGCGGTGCCGGACGGAGAGATTTTAATGAGCAGAGATGCAAAAGAAAAAGAACAGGTGGTTGAGACTGCTGAGCAGGTGACTGTTTTGGAAGCAGAAGCTGTACAGGAGCCGTCTGTGAACGGAGCAGAGACAAAGGCGGAAAAGCCTGCGTCTCTGTCCGGAGATAAACAGGAGCCGGCTGCGGCCGCCTATGATTTTCATGATGCCATGATCCAGATTGAGATGCTCTTTCAGAGCCACATCCTTTCATTCGGCTACAAGGAGTACTCACTGGAGACGTATGCGGACAAGCGCTTTTTTGCAGACTGGAAGGCACGCGAAGGCTGTGAGGACACGGACGAGATGCGTGCCGGCCTCAACATCGACGGGATTCTGCGAAGCGCGGATCCGTCGGAGTCCGAGGTGCTGACTTATGCGCAGTACACGCTGAATATTGCGGAACTGTGCCGCCGCTCCTTCAACAGGGAGGACGCACAGGGGTATGATTTCGATATCCGCAATTATACGGAGCTTCTCTCCAGAATCCGCGAGATCCTGAAGAAACTGCATCATGAAGTAAAATATGTACCGGAGAAGGAATTCATCTTCCTTGTTCCGCACGACGCTGCTGCAGAGGCTGCTTCGGAGGATGAATCCGATCCGCTCTCCAGAGCGATTACGGAATACAGAAGTTCTTCCCTTGTCGGTCAGCTGGACGCAAAGCGCGAGCTGCTGGCGGAGATGGGCAGAAGGATTGAGACATATCCGGATAATCTGAAGAAGAACAATTCCTATCTCTACAGCCGCATTGAGTTCATGCTCAATCACATCCATATTCGCGAGAATAATATGGAGGGCGAGGAACGCGTGGATCGTGTTGCAGCCATGAGCAGAACAGAGCTGGAGCAGTGGTACGATGAGACCTACCAGCTTCTGCTGCTTCGTATTCTGGAACATCAGAATGCGGAGCGTCTGCAGGAAGTGGACCGGCTCGCATCCGAATGCGGCATCGGTATTTCCTCTATTTCAGAGGAGGAGATTGCCAGTCTGATGAACGGAGAGCTTCCGGAGCTCGAAGAAGAAACAAATGAGGACGATAAGCCCGAAGAAGAAAAGACACCGAAGCAGAAGAGCGGCGGCAGGAAGGAACAGCCGGCTGCTTCCGGAGAAGAGGAACAGGCAGTCCAGGCAGACCATCACACAAGAAATGTGATTGCGGCTGTTGTAATTGCGGATATTCTGTTTGTTCTCTTCGTCCTGTGGTGGGTCTTTGTGATCAAGGGAGTATGAAACATATGTTTTACCGTATCAGAAAAAACGGTGCACTCTGTGCATTTCTTGTCAATTTACTCGCGGGCATTCTTGCCTTCGGGGTCTTTATCATCGCCGACGGCGGACTTTTTTCTGTCGCCGGTGATTTCAATGTCCAGCAGATTCCGTTTGCGATGCACGCCAACGATGCCATCAAGTCGGGAAATGTTGTCTGGGACTGGTCACTGGATCTGGGATCCAATTTCATAGGAGGCATGTCCTTCTACGTACTTGGAAATCCCTCTTTCTGGCTGTCGCTGCTGTTTCCTTCCTCCTGGTTTATTTACCTGGTCGGATGGTTCTATGTGCTGAAATATGCGGCTGCCGGACTGACCTCTTATCTGTGGATGAGCCGCTATGTGAAGGATGAGCGGAACGCGATCGTCGGTTCTGCCATGTATGCCTTCTCCGGTTATATGGCTGAGAACCTGCTGTTCTATCATTTCCATGATGTGGCAGTGCTGTTCCCGCTTCTGCTTTACACGCTCGATCTGCTGATGGAGGAGAAAAAGCACGGTCCGTTCATCGGAGCCGTAACGCTCAATCTTCTGGTCAACTATTTCTTCTTCCCTGGCGATGTGCTCTTCCTGGCATCCTACTTTATTGTCCGCTATGTCATGAAGGACGGAAGAAAGGCATGGAGACGTTTTCCGGAGGTATTTGCGGAAGGCTTCCTGGGCTGCATGCTGACGATGGTACTGATGCTGCCGTCTGCGATCTTTGTTCTGCAGAATCCGCGTGTCGGCTTTGACTACGTGGGCAGCAACTCTCTCGTCTTCGGCGCAGAGCGTTATCTCTTTATCTTAAAATCCATGATTTTCCCCGGCGAGGTCATGTCTGACCACAGCGCCGTCATCAAGAAGAACTTTGCATCCTGCGCTGCCTATATTCCGATGGCGGAGCTGGTGCTTGTGATTGCATTTTTAAATCTGAAAAAGAAACACTGGCTGAGAGGCATGCTGAAGTGGTGTCTTGTCATGGCAGTGATTCCGATTCTGAATGCGATCTTCTCTCTGTTTGCGGGACTTTATTACAGATGGTATTACATGCCGGTCCTGATGTTCTCCTTATGCGGTGCGATTGTCATCGAGGAGATCGAGAAGCAGGGCGAGCTCTGGTCCAGTCCGACCAGGGCGGAGAAAGCAGTCAGCAGAGGAACGGTGATCTGGAGTGTTATTGTTTCTGCCTTTGTTCTCTTTCTGCTTTTTGTTCCGTGGAGCAGCGGCGAGAAGAGTAAGATCTACCGTCCGGATGTCTTCTTTGCCTGGACCTGTGTGGCAGCAGCCGGCATCATTCTGACATGGCTGATCCTGACACGGTTGAGGAAATACAGACGGGTGCTTCTTCTGGTGGGCGTGCTTGCCTTCGGCATCGGTACAACCTCTGCCGCAATTGAGCTCTATCACATTGCAAACGGAGAGGATGCGGTGCATCTTAAGGATCGTCTGGATACATCGGCGGATTTCGGAATTGAGACAATTGCCTACCGCTATACTAACAGAGACAATCCGGAGACGCTGGCACACGGCTATTCAGAAAGTGCAAACTTCTGCAGCACGGTATCCGGCTCGATTTTCCGTTTTTATGAATCGCTCGGTCTGAAGCGCGATGTCAAGTCGCCGGAAGGACCGGAGGGCATGATGAATCTGATCTCTGCCCGCTATACGTATTCGACGAAGGAAAAGAGCGAAGGGACGCTGATTAAAACTGTAAAGGGAAAGTATAAGACCTATTACATTTATGAAAATACAGATGTGCCTCCGATCGGTTTCACTTACGATACGTATATGACGTTCTCGGAATTCAGTGAGACGGCAGATGCGGAGAAAGCAATTCTGATGCTGAAGACACTGGTAGTGCCGGATGAGAAAGAAGATGAGGCTGCAGCTGTTCTCCGTCATTACAATGCATCTGTGGACGGAGCTGTCAGCACGGCTCTGATTCCGGAAATCAGCCGCGCGCATCTGCAGGAGAGTGCGGAAAAGATTGAAAGAACGACCTCAAGCTATCGCTGTGAAATCACAGCGGCGCAGAGCAGGTATGCATTTTTCTCTATTCCGAATGACAGCGGCTGGAAGGCCTATGTGAACGGAAAAGAGACGGAGATTATGGATATCAACGGTTTCATGGCCGTGCGGATTGATGCAGGTGTCAACGACATTGAACTGCGTTACACCGTTCCGGGCCTGACTGCCGGCATGATCCTCAGTCTGCTTGCGCTGGCCGGCAGTATCTGGTGGGTACTGCTGCATAAGAAAAGAGCGGCACGGGCAGTAAGGTTATGAATGCTTCCGGTTTTCCATCTCGTCCATGACTGCGCTTGCGAAAATCAGGAGCATCATCATGAGCAGGGCAGAAACACCGAGAATTGTGTCGCTGTTTGACGTTTTTTTGGAGAAGAGATTTTTAAGAAGCTTCTTCATAAGGAGCACCTCCGTGCTATAATCTATCGTATAACTGTCAATGTCAGGCGGTTCCGATCAGCGGAACCTGTCTGTATTATATCTTTACAGAATAAAAAAATCATCCGGTAAGAACAAGAAAGAATAAAAGGAGCATCTATGATCGAAGCTGTCAACGTAACCTACAGAGTCGGCCGCAAGGCACTTTTCGAGGATGTAAATATCAAATTCACCGAAGGAAACTGCTATGGTCTGATCGGTGCCAACGGTGCAGGAAAGTCAACATTTCTGAAGATCCTGTCCGGCCAGCTTGAAACAACTAACGGAAGTATTGTCCTGACACCGGGTGAGCGTATCTCCTTCCTCGAACAGGACCACTTTGCTTATGATGATTATGAAGTTCTTGATACAGTCATCATGGGCAATAAGAGATTATATGAAATTATGAAGGAAAAGGATGCCATCTATGCGAAGGAAGACTTCACAGACGAAGACGGCATCAGAGCTTCCGAGCTGGAAGCTGAATTTGCCGAGATGGACGGCTGGGAAGCAGAGTCCAACGCAGAAGCTCTTCTGAACGGTCTTGGCATCGAAAACGATCTGCATCATCGTCAGATGAGCACTCTGGACGGTCCGATTAAGGTCAAGGTCCTTCTGGCACAGGCTCTGTTCGGCAACCCGGATATCCTGCTGCTCGACGAGCCGACCAACCACCTGGACTTAAGCGCAATCGAGTGGCTTGAGGAGTTCCTGATCGGTTTCGAGAACACAGTCATTGTCGTATCCCATGACCGTTACTTCCTGAACAAGGTCTGCACACAGACTGCCGACATCGACTACGGCAAGATCCGCCTCTTCGCAGGCAACTACGATTTCTGGTTCGAATCTTCTCAGCTGCTTGTCAAGCAGATGAAGGAGCAGAACAGAAAGAAGGAAGAGCAGATCAAGGAACTGAAGGAATTCATCGCCCGTTTCGCTGCCAATGCATCGAAGTCCAAGCAGGCTACATCCAGAAAGCGTGCGCTGGAAAAGATCGAGCTGAATACAATGGTTCCGTCCAGCAGAAAGTATCCGTACATTGACTTCCGTCCGGACCGTGAAATCGGAAATGACGTTCTCTTCGTTGAGCACCTGTCCAAGACTATTGACGGCGAAGTCATCTTCAAGGACCTGAATTTCATGATCAACCGCACAGACAAGGTTGCATTTGTCGGCGGCAATGAGCGTGCAAAGACCACTCTCTTTGAAATCCTGAACGGCAGAATGGAGCCGGACGAAGGCTACTACAAGTGGGGAATTACAACAACTCATGCGTACTTCCCGAAAGACTACAACGATGAGTTCGACAACGATCTGACCATCGCCGACTGGCTGACTCAGTATTCCGAGAACAAGGATACAACCTATGTTCGAAGCTTCCTGGGCAGAATGCTCTTCGCAGGCGAGGACGGCGTCAAGCGTGTCCGCGTTCTTTCAGGTGGTGAGAAGGTGCGCTGCCTGCTCTCCAAGATGATGATTTCCGGTGCCAATGTCCTGGTATTCGATGAGCCGACCAACCATCTTGACATGGAGTCTATCACAGCACTGAACAACGGAATGACAAAGTATCCGGGTGTAATCCTGTTCACCTCTCACGACCATCAGATCGTAGAGACAACAGCAAACCGCATCATGGAATTCCTGCCTGACGGCACACTGATCGACAAGGTCGGTACTTACGACGAGTACCTTTCAAGCGATGCTATGGCCAAGAAGCGTCAGGTCTATGTCACAACAGAAGACGAGGAACAGGACGACTGATCAGAAAGGTATTGCAGCAATGTCTGTTTATCTTCGCATCGGGGCAGCAGCCCTTACAGAGCTGCTGCTTTTCTTTATTATCGGAGGACTTTTTCCTGTCCGTCAGGAGGACGGAGGTCTGTCCGTTACGGAAACTATGTGCGGGGGCTTTCTGATTGAATACAGCTGTCTGGAGGCTGCTGCGCTTCTGTGCACTTATCTGGCAATCCCGCTGTCCTATTCCTGTTTCATCTGGGCGGGAGTGATCGGACTGCTGTGTGCGGCATCACTTGTGCTGCGCAGCCGGGAAAACCTGGCTGCCTTGCGGAAACGCCTGCATTTTTCAAAAAATACTGCCTGGTTTGCGCTCCTTCTGATCGGAGGGGCCGGCTTTGTTGTGCTTTCCGTTCTGCTTTCGGGCGGCGTGGACACGACCGGCATCATTGCACAGATGAATACGGACCTCTACGAGCAGTCACTGAGTCTGGCAGACGGCCGGAACGGTGACCTGCTGCAGACCATGACGACAGGTGCATTTCTCAACCGCTATTATGTCGGCGGAGAGTTCTTTGCACTGCTTTTTAATATCACGGCACTGACGCAGATGAAGATGATTCAGCAGGGGATTACCACCCTGTTTTTTGTGATGATCAGCAGCCGGATCTTCGGCCGTCTCTATGACGGACGTGCGGGCCTGACAGTTCTGTCTGTCTATCTGCTGATGCTTCTGACACTGCTGACCAGAACACCGTATTCGACATCGACACTGATTCTGGATACGGGCTGGACTGGCAATGCGATTCTGCTCGGCATCCTGCTTCCGACTATTCTGCTGATGCTGCTGAAGCTCTATGAAAAGCCGGAAAGCAGAAGACTGTTTCTGCTCTTTATGTGCTCGGGAATCTGTGCTGTCTCTCTTTCGGAGACGGCTCTGCTGCTCGTTCCGCTCGTATTGACGGCGGGCACACTTCCGATCGCAGTCATGAAAAAGGCGCCCGCGCTGCTGCTGCATCTGGTTCTGTGGGTCACATTCCCGCTTCTGATGGCAGTATTCTGCGGATACCTGCCGGGAGGAGGTGCTGTTGTATGACAGAGTATTCTCCGATTGAATCCGGCTGGTCTTTTCTTGTCAAAACATTTTCACTTTACCAGAAACCGGGATTTTTCCTCTTCCTTGCGGCAGCGGGTCTTCTGCTGACTTTCTTCTTCGGAAGACGCAAGGGCAGAGTCCTGTTTGTGTATCCGTCACTGCTTCTGCTGCTGACGGTCTTTAATCCGTATTTTTATACGCATGTTCTGCTCCGGCTCGGGCATCTGACGACGGAATATTACCGGCTTTTATGGGCACTTCCGCTTCTTTACGCGGCTGCCTACGGCTTCACGTCTCTGCTGTCCCGTGAGAAAAAAGCTCTGCGTGCGGCAGGCGGTCTTCTCGCAGGTGCCATGGTGATCTTTCTGCTGATTACGGCTGCACCGCCGCTGTCTGAATATGTGCAGCAGCTGCAGCTTCCTGCGGACGAGCTTCTCTTTGATCAGGAACTGCAGGTTATTGCGGACTATATCATGGACGTGTCCGGAAACGATGAGCCGGTCACAGCATTTGAAGAAGAAGCATATCGAAGACAGGTGCGCGAATACAACGCTGCCATCATGGTTTCTCCTCTTTTTTCGGGAAATGCAGCTGATGCCGATGAGCTGCGGGAGGAACTGCAGCGCTACCTCCCCGATTATATTGTTCTGCGGAGGGACGGAGAGACGGCTGCGATGATGAGCGAAATCGGGCTGCGAATGATCGGCTATACGGATGATCATCTGATCTGCGTGATGGAGAGGTAAGGACTGAAATGCGCGTTTTCAAGTGTGATGTGTGCGGCAATGAGCTGGAAGTTCACGGCAATGAAACATCTGTGATCTGTGAGAACTGTGGTGTAAAGCAGATGGTGCCGACATCGGAACAGGATTTCGTTGTGCGGGAAGAAAAACCACAGG
>JAUNAG010000056.1 GCA_030527685.1 Lachnospiraceae bacterium
AAGATCAGAATACAAAGTGCTATATCGTAACGGGCGATATGGATGGCGGCGCTCATATGTGGAACGTTGTCAGATGGAAAGGAAAGTCTTATCTGGTTGATACCACCAATGTAGACGAATTAACGAAGGATTATCTTTTCATGGTATCAGATGTCGGAACGGATACGGGGTATACAATTAAGACCGATTACTCAAAAAACCCGATCAAATATACGTATGATGCCGACGCGATCGGTCTCTACAGTTCTGCAATTCGCAAGCTTGGAACAGACCGTGCATATAAGTATAAGGACAATCAGAATTCATCCAAGTTCTTCTATTATCCGGTTATGTGGGCTTTGACAAAGGGCATTACCACCGGTGTGACCACTTCTTATTTTAAGCCGGACGCCACTGTTACAAGAGCGCAGATGGTTACCTTCCTCTACAGAATGGCCGGAAGCCCGAATGTCAGTGCGAGCAACCGTTTTAAGGATGTCAGCAGCTCAAAGTTCTATGCGAAAGCAGTTACATGGGCGGTCAATAAGGGAATTACAGAGGGTACTTCTTACGACTATTTCTCACCGGACAAGCCGTGCACACGCGGTCAGATCATGACCTTCCTGTATCGTGCAAAGGGAAGCCCGTCTGCGTCTGCCGGCACACGCTTCCGTGATGTGAGCAGTTCTTCTTTTTGTGCAGGGGCAGTCAGCTGGGCGGTCAGCAAGGGTATTACAGACGGTACCTCTACATATTACTTCTCGCCGGATCAGGCGTGTACACGCGGTCAGGCTATGACCTTCCTCTACAGAGCATACGATATCTGATCTGTGAGAAGAAAATATCTGAGATCATCTGATAAGAAAACGGATGTCCCGGAAAGAATGAAAAATATGAATTCCAGGACCGGAGTGTCTGATCTATACAGCGATCAGGCACTCCGATTTTATGCTGTCAAAGTCATAGTATATGAGGCAGTGTCACAGAAAGGAAAAGGAAGATGGCTTTAATAAAAAAACAGACTGACTTTTATAAAAATAACTCACTTAACTAATTTTCGTATCATTAGAGGAATTATTATTTCATCTCTCTAACTCCGGTGCTATAATCTGGGCAAGATCAAACAGAAACTGATTTCAGCCTGATTATTGAAAAAGGAGAACTACTATGAAAAGCAATCGACTGGCAGCAGCTGTTTATGCAGCCCTTTTTCTGAGCAGTCAACTTCTGTCACCGCTGTCCACCGGTGCATCAGATGCAGGAGTTACAGCGGTTTATATGTCTGAAACGGATGATGATACGACTGCGGCCGGTTATGGCGGCAGTGACTTTTACGATGAGGATGATCAGAACGGCAGGGAAGTGTATTCTGAGAATGACACTCTGACGGATGAAGCAGAACCGGATGTATACGGGGACGATGATCCGGCGGAATATGCCGGAGACGCAGAACAGCCGGATGCATTTGCAGAAAGGTATGAAGCAGAAGATGCCGGGTACCCGGAGGATGATGCGGACGAGACCTCTGAGTCGGGAGCGGAAGCGATGATTCCGGAAAACCCGGAGGTCTCTTCGGAAGCGGAAAGCATGCCGGCTGACAGAGAGAGCATCGTCGAGAGCAAGACGATTGAGGCCTATGAGATGGTGATGCTTGAGCCGGATGCGGCCCCGGATGAGCTGTTTGAGAAGTATTTCGAAAATCAGTTTTATGAGCGTGACGAGGCGGCAAGCGGACAGATCGGGGAAAGACTTTTCGGCAATGAGAAGTTCTTTGCGCTGCGTCTCTACAGGGAACTGGAAAGGCAGATCAAAAAGATTGCCGCAGAGGGAGGGTCCACCATCTTTACAGTGGAGATGACTGCTTCGAAAGAAGACGGCTTCACAGATGCCGAACTGGAATATATCTGGCAGAATCTCAGACCCTATAAGGGATGGACGCAGACAGTCACAAAGATGTTCAGATGTCTTGCGTCGGAATATCCTTATGAACTGTACTGGTATGATCGGAATTACGGCTGCTACTACGGCATTCAGAAGATCGAAAGAACGCTGCCGAGCAAGACGGTCTCCATCGTATGGAAAGCAAAGATGCCGGTCAGCATCGATTATGCGCCGTCCGGGGAACCGGCTCAGTATGAGGTGACGACCGATGTATCGAGGGTAAAGAAGGCCGTCAGCAATGCAAAGCGGATTGTCAGCGCGCATGCAAAGGAGAACGACTGGGACAGGCTGCTGAGCTTCAAGAACGAGATCTGCAATCTGACCAACTACAATGCAGGCGCCCGCTTCCGTGATATGGACGGCGATCCCTGGCAGCTGATTTACGTGTTTGACGGCGATCCGAAGACACGCGTGGTCTGTGAGGGGTATGCGAAGGCCTTCCAGTTCCTCTGTAATCTGGCCAACTTTAAGAATACCGTCAGTTATCTGATGACGGGAACTCTGAACGACACGGACCATATGTGGAATGTGGTGAAGCATAACGGAAAGACCTATCTCTGCGATATTACCAACTGTGATTCCGGCTATTCGCAGCAGCTCTTCATGGTCAGTGATACGGGAAATGCAGCCGGCTATACAATTCAGCTTCCCGGCCGCGCAGCAGTCTACCGATACGACAGCGGCACGATTGACCTCTTTCCGGAAAGCATCAGAAAGCTCAGCACAAAAGGGAGTGTGAAATTCAAGGATGTGCAGGATGCGGGCAAATTCTATTATTACCCGGTCATCTGGGCACTGGATACGGGTATTACGAACGGAACGGACGGGGCATATTTCTATCCGGAGCAGATCATTACGAGAGGACAGATGATCACCTTCCTGTACAGGATGGAGGGAAGTCCCGATGTCAGTGCGGACAACGGGTTCATCGATGTGAGTCCGACTTCCTACTGCGCAAAGGCTGTGACCTGGGCGGTTCAGAAGGGCATCACCTCCGGCATTACAGCAGATACCTTTTCACCGGATCAGGGCTGCACGCGCGGCCAGATCGTCACCTTCCTCTATCGCTATAAGGGCAGCCCGTCTGTCACGCTGAGCAATTCTTTTAAGGATGTTCCGAAGACGATCTACTGTGCGAAGTCTGTTGCCTGGGCAGTGCAGAAGGGCATTACTTCCGGCACCTCATCCGGATATTTTTCGCCGGATCAGGCCTGCACCAGAGGACAGGCACTGACCTTTATGTACAGAAGCAGGTAAAGAACTTACGGAATACAATACAGGACATACTTACTCGAGCATGACGGAGGCATCTGTCTGTTCTGTCACATAGCCGATTTCGGACGCTGCCGGAATCTCATCACGCAGTGCGCGGAGCAGTCCGCCGGCATCACGGCCGTTTACTGCAATCAGAAGGCCGCCGCTTGTCTGCGGATCATAGAGCAGATCCTGTGTTGCCCGTGTGATGGACTTGTTGACAACAGAGACGCCTGCTTCGGCATATTCGCGGTTGCGGTAGGCGCCTGCCGGAATCAGACCCATCTCGGCAAGGGCGTAGGCTTCTTTGTGATATGGTACAGAGCCCACGTTGATATGAAGGGTGCAGCCGCTTCCCTGTGCCATCTCATAGCTGTGACCGAGAAGAGCAAATCCCGTGACATCGGTGCAGCTGTGGACGTCGAAGTTCTGCATGATTTCTGCGGCACGGCGGTTCAGGGTGGCCATCTGACGGTAGATGCGCTGCATGACTTCCGTCTCTACCATCTCAGCCTTGGCTGCTGTTGTCAGGACGCCGACACCGAGGGGTTTGGTGAGAAGCAGAACATCGCCCGGGCGGGCGCCGCTGTTGGTGCGGACCTTCTGCGGATGTACAAAGCCCGAGACGGCAAGGCCGTAGAGCGGCTCTGCGCCGTGTACGGTGTGTCCGCCGGAGATGATGGCACCGGCTTCATAGACTTTGTCATAGCCGCCGCGCAGGATTTCCGTTACGGTCTCGCGGTCCATGCTTTCGGGGATGCAGAGCAGGTTCAGTGCCAGCTTCGGTGTACCGCCCATGGCATAGACATCAGACAGAGCATTGGCAGCGGCAATCTGTCCGTAGAGATACGGATCATCGACGATCGGCGGGAAAAAGTCGGTCGTCTGTACGAGTGCACGTTCCTCATCCAGTACATAAACACTTGCATCGTCACTGCGGTCGTAGCCGACAATCAGATTCGGGTCCTTGTGTGTTTTGAAGCCGTCCAGCAGATGCACCAGCGTTCCGGCACCGACCTTGGCACCGCAGCCTGCGCATTTTGCGAGCTTTGTCAGTCTGACTTGCGTTTCCATAATAGATCTCCTGTTAAAAAGTCGGGCCGGCGTATGCCGGCCCGCTGCTGTTGATAGTATCAGATTTCTTCTGCCCGGTAAAGCTCCCGGTAGGAATCCGGAAGAACCTCCACAATCTGTTCGATTTCCTCCGGGACTTCGGGGGAGGGACAGAATTCCGGAGCGCTGCATTCAAACTGCACACAGGTGCCGCAGCTGCTGCTTAAGGTGCGCGGAACCGGCATCAGCCTGGCTTTCCAGCCGCGGGAGCCGCAGAGCTGCTTAAAGCGGATCGCTCCGAAGTGGGAAAATGAAGTCGCAATACAGGTCATGGCTCTGCCTTACTTCTGCAGAGAGAGTGTGAATTCACCGTTCTCTTCTGCAATCTGTACTTTGTAGCCCTGATGCTCCGCAAAGCGGGTGACATTTTCCTTAGAAGCATTGTTGTCGACGATGATTTCGTAGGAGCTGTCTCCTGAAGCAAGGGCGTTGCGGGTCAGGATGACAGGTTCCGGACAGCTGAGTCCTCTTGCATCGATTTTCTTCATGATCTTATTCCTTTCCTCTGAATGTGTTGAGGCATGCAATGCAGCATACAACAACGAGTCCGATGATGACAGCGATCTTGCCGTTTGCAGTCGGACCTGCGCCGCTGGAGGCAAGGCCGAAGTTGTGTGCAAAGGCAGCGCCAAGGACAAGGCCGATGATGGTGACGGCACTGTCTGTGTTGCCTTCACCGGAAAGGACGAGCTGACGAAGCGGGCAGCCGCCGAGAAGGACGCAGGAGAAGCCTGCAAGCATCATGCCGAGTGCATTCCACAGTCCGTCTGTATGAGCAACCGGCTGCTCGGCAAAGCCGAGACGGAAGTATGTGCCGGATGTAGCGGCTGTCATAATCAGGTTCATGGCAAGTGCGCTGACCAGGATGGCAAGGAAGCCGAGGATCAGCTTGTACTCACGGAAGAGTACGGCGTCACGTACACCGCCGACCATGCAGAGGCGGGTCTTCTGTGCCAGAATACCGACGATGAGGCCGGCGGCCAGAGCGAGAAGAAGCGGAGCGTGCTTGGCGCCCGGGCCTGCACCTTCTTCGGAGAAGTGAAGCAGTGCCGGAACACAGGCCAGCAGAATCAGAAGAACGGCTGCAATCACCGGCATAACAGTTCCTTCAACAGCAGGGAGCTTGTAGGTTCTTTTCAGAGAATAGCCCTTGCTGAGGAAGAAGACACCGCAGAGGATGCCGACGACGAAGCCTGCCAGACCGAAGAGTGCATTCAGGTCGCCGCCTGCAAGACGGAGCACTGTGCGGAACGGGCAGCCGAGGAACATCAGGCAGCCGATCATAGCGAAGAAGCCGAGAGTCAGTCTGGTCATCGGGGAACTTCCGCCGCGCGGAGCGAATTCCTTAGTCAGAGCTGCGGCAAGGAAGCTGCCGAGGATGATGCCGATGATCTCGGGACGGACGTACTGAACCGGTGCTGCGCTGTGCAGTCCGAGTCCGCCGGCGGTATCACGGATGAAGCAGGCGATACAGAAGCCCATGTTTGCCGGATTGCCGAAGGCAACCAGTGAGGCGGCGATCACACCAATGATGATGCCCGCGACAATTATGCCGCTTTTTTCGTTAGTTTTTGTCATAACTCCTCCCTGTTATTGGACGTTTTTGCTGATTCAGGCTATAATACAGAGGTTTGAATCAGCATTTTTGTCCTAAAATTGTCATCTTCATTGTAGTATGGCAGATTAAGGGCTTCAAATTGCTTTTATCAATACTGAAGGCCTGTGTTATCCCTTTTATCGATACCTGCAGGCGGGAGGAGAAGCATGAAACGGATCTATCTTGACCATGCGGCCACGAGCTTTCCGAAGCCGGCATGTGTGGCGGAAAGTGTGTACCGGTATATCAGCGAATGCGGCAGCAATATCAGCCGCGGCGGCTATTCATCTGCCTATGAGATGGAGGAGACGGTGTTTGAGACGCGCTGCCTTCTGACCGATCTCTTTCACGGTGAGGATCCGTCGCAGGTGATTTTTACGAAAAATGTAACCGAGAGTCTGAATGTTCTCCTGAAAGGACTGCTGCATCCGGGCGATCATGTGCTGGTCTCATCGATGGAACACAATGCGGTGATGCGGCCTTTGACTCAGCTGAAGGCAGCGGGAGTGACCTTTACCAGAATTCCGTGCAGGACAGACGGAAGACTGGGCACCGGAGCAGAAGGAGAGACAACGGAGAGCCTGCTTTCCGGACTGCTGCAGCCGGAGACGAAGGCTGTGGTGATGACGCATGCAAGCAATGTGTGCGGAACGGTGCTGCCGATCGGAGAGGTCGGAGCTTTCTGCCGGAAGCACGGAATCCTGTTTATTGTCGATTCTGCGCAGACAGCCGGCGTACTCCCTCTTGATATGGAGGAGATGTGCATCGATGCACTTGCATTTACAGGACATAAAGGACTGCTGGGCCCGCAGGGAACGGGAGGCTTTGTACTTCGCAGGGGACTTGCCGGTAAGATGGAGCCGCTTTTAAGCGGAGGCACCGGAAGCATCAGTCATACAGAGGAGATTCCGGATTTCATGCCGGACCGCTTTGAGGCGGGAACGCCGAATCTGCCGGGACTTGCCGGACTTCATGCCTCGCTGAAATGGCTGCAGGAGAGAGGAACGGAAGAGATCCGCAGACACGAAGAAGCGATGACAGCCCGGTTTATAGAAGGGATCGGGGAACTGGAGAAGAACGGCAGAATCGCACTCGCCGGTCTTCGCACTGCAGGACCGGAGCGGACGGGTGTCGTTTCAATTACAACACCGGGCAGGGATCCGTCTCAGCTTGCCTATGCGCTGGATGAACAGTTCGGCATTCAGACGAGGGTGGGTCTGCACTGCGCGCCGTCTGCACATAAGACGCTCGGGACCTATCCGACAGGAACGCTGCGTTTCTCGTTCGGCTGGTCGACAACGGAAGAGGAGATCGGGCAGGCGCTGCAGGCACTGCGGGAACTGACTGCCGGACCGGCAGATGCGGAGGTTGGATTGTGACGGAGTTTACGCTGAAACAGCTGGAGATCTTTGCGGCGATTGTGGAATACGGCAGCTTCTCAAGGGCGGCGGAGGAACTGTTCCTGACACAGTCGACTGTGAGTACACATATTCTGGCACTGGAAAAGGTTCTCGGAGAACCGCTGTTTGACCGGAGCTTCCGGAGGCAGACAAAGCTGACACATGCAGGGGAGCAGCTGTTCCCTGCCGCAAAGCGTGTCTTAAGTGCCTGCGAGGAGATACCGGTGCTCTTCCGAAAACCGGAGGTGCAGAAGCCTCTGCCAATCGGTGCATCTACAGTTCCGGGACAGTATCTGCTTCCGGAGTATCTCTCGGCCTATCTGGAGGAGGAGAAGGATTTCCGCTATCTCCTTCGCAGAGGTGACAGTCTGGACGTGCACCGGATGCTGCTGGAGGGAGAGATCCGCATCGGTTTTGTCGGTGTGGTCAGCGAGCCGGAAGCTGTGGAATATCATCCGATCGCCGAAGACAGGCTTGTCATGGTGACGCCGAACAATGAGCGCTACAGAAACCTGCAGGAGCAGGGGCTGCGCGGACGGGATCTGCTCGGAGAGCCGACAATTGCAAGAGAGATCGGTTCCGGAACGGACAGGGCAGCACAGAATTATATGCGCAGCATCGGTTTTTCGCCGCGCGACCTGCACATTGTCGCCAGAATGGATGAGCCCGAGGCAATCAAGCATATGGTGGCAAACGGAGCGGGTGTGTCGATCCTGTCCTCTCTGGCGGTGGCGCAGGAGGTACAAAGCGGATCCCTGCTTTCCTTTGAGATGGATAGGAGCGGGCTGCGGCGCGCCATTTATATGATCACGCTGCGTGAAGGAATTTACAGCCAGGAGGAGCAGAAGCTGATCAGCTTCATTAAGGAGAGAAGTCAGCGGATCAGATGACGGCAGCGGCCGGTGAGTCCGGAATTTTCACAATAACGGTTTACAGCAAAAAAAATGCATCGGCACATAAGGGAAAGCTCCCTTTTGGCCGATGCATTTGTCTGTATTAAAGAAGTGTAATATTGTGTTCTTCGCATTCCTTCAGAATGGATTCCGGCCAGATCGATGCCTGTACCTCACCGACATGGACACGTCCGAGAAGAAGCATGCACAGACGGGACTGACCGATGCCGCCGCCGATTGTCAGCGGAAGCTCGCCTGCAGCCAGAGCCTTGTGGTACGGGAATTCCATGCGGTATTCGCTGTTGGAGGCCTTCAGCTGTGCGGCAAGAGAAGCGGAATCAACACGGATGCCCATGCTGGAAATCTCGAGTGCCTGCTGCAGCGGCTCAAACCAGAAGATCATATCGCCGTTTAAGTTCCAGTCATCATAGTCCGGAGCACGTCCGTCATGCGGCTTGCCGTCGGCGAGATTCCAGCCGATGCGGCTGATAAAGACAGCGCCGTGTTCCTTTGTGATCAGTGCCTCGCGCTCCTTGCGGGTCTTGTCCGGCCAGCGCTGTTCCAGTTCCTCTGTCGTAATGAAGAAGATATCATCCGGCAGACGGTAGACAGCATCGGGATAGCGGTACCAGACCTCGTGCTCCGCATGCTTGATGATGCGGAAGATGGAGCGGACAACGCCCTCCAGGAACTGTGTGTTGCGATCCTCTTTGGTGATGACCATTTCCCAGTCCCACTGATCGACATAAGCGGAGTGGAGCTGATCAAGATCCTCGTCGCGGCGGATGGCGTTCATGTTGGTATACAGACCTTCACCCGGGTGGAAGCCGTACTTGCCGAGTGCATAGCGCTTCCACTTGGCCAGAGACTGCACGACCTCGAAGGTCTCTCCGGGAATGGATTTCATGTCAAATGCAACCGGTCGTTCTACGCCGTTCAGATTATCATTAAAGCCGGAAGCCTGCGATACAAAAAGCGGTGCAGAAATTCGTTCCAGATTCATCTCTTTGCCGAACTCTTTCTGAAAAAGATCGCGGATGAATTTGATCGCGTCCTCCGTCTCGCGGACGGTCATGTGTGGATCGTAGTGATCCGGAATGATAAGACTCATAAGACCTTCCTTTCCTTCCTGTAAAACATGAATACTAAACAGAAAAGCCCCGAGGACCATCCTCGGGGCTTTCGTGGAACGTACAGGGCTCGAACCTGTGACCTTTCACACGTCAAGCGAATGCTCTCCCAGCTGAGCTAACGTTCCGCACACAGCATTGCGCTGTCAACAAAAGGTATATTAGCATAGAGAGAACAACTTGGCAAGCATTTTTTCAAAAAGTATCTAAAACTGGACATTCCGGCTGTTTCTACTATAATAAGCAGAGTGCTGTCGTAAAAACGGGAGCTTTAAAGACGGAGGAAGGCATATGCAGGCAGTTCTTGTTTATGTAATCTTTCTGATTCTGGTATTGTGGCTTCTGGCAGTGTGGCCCGGACGGGGACGCGCAGAGCGCATGGAGGCCTTTTCAAAGCAGCTGATCGCACACCGCGGTCTGCACGACAACAGCGGACCGGCTCCGGAGAATTCGCTTGCGGCATTCAGGCTTGCAGCGGAGCAGCAGTACGGAATTGAGCTGGACGTGCGGGAGACAGCGGACGGCATGCTGGTTGTGGCACACGATGACTCACTGAAGCGGCTTGCCGGTATGGATAAAAAGATCAGTGAGATGAACTGGTCCGAGCTGCGGAAAGTGACGCTGTTCCGGTCGGAAGAGCACATTCCGAAGTTTGAGGATGTCCTCAGAGAGGTTGCCGGACGAGTGCCGCTGATTGTAGAGATCAAGAGCGAGACAAAGGATGTTGCGGGCATCTGTGAAAATACGGTTTTCTATCTGGACAGCTATGAAGGAACCACCTGTATTGAGTCTTTCAACCCGCTGGTGGTGAGATGGTTCAGAAAAAACCGTCCGGAGACACTGAGGGGTCAGCTCTCGGAGCGCTTCTCGGGACACCGGAACGTGAATGCAGTCTGTACATTTTTCCTCAGTCTGTGCTTTTTTAATTTCCTGACAAAGCCGGATTTCATCGCTTACAACTGGAAACACGCACATCTTTTCCGTTTTCAGGTGCTCCGCACGCTGCTGCGGGCGACAACTGTAGCCTGGACAGTGAAAGATGAGCAGACTCTGCGGATACAGGCACAGAACTTTGATGTCTTTATCTGTGAAGGATTCCTGGACGGACGGATGCCGGCTGTGCCTGATGGAAAGAATGTGCCGGAAAAGCTTACGGCAGGAAGGCAGAAGATGAAAAATATCGTACGAAAGCATATGCTCGTCAGCGGAACTGTCACAGCCGTCGGTTTTCGCTACCGCGCAACCTATATTGCGCAGAATCTCGGTATCACAGGCTGGGTGCGCAATACCTGGGATGACAGGGTCGAGATGGAAGTACAGGGCACGCAGCAGATGCTGACAGAGATGCTGGCACGGCTGAATGCGCAGCCTTATATTGAAATCTGCAATGTCGAAGAGGAACTGCTCCCGGTTGAGGAGAAGGAATACGAATTCAAGGTGCGGTATTAAAACTGTCCGCAGGTTTAAAGAGTAAACAGGAAAAGATTAATGAGACGTATATTTCATATCATTGTCCGGTGGACAAGAAGGATGGGACTGGACCATCTGTGGCCGATTGCAGCCTATCTGACTCTTTATATGATCTGGTTTACTATTCTGGAACATGTCGAAAGAAGTCATTACATCGAGGTGTCCTTTGCCCTCGATCAGCATATCCCGCTGGTGGAAGCCTTCGTTGTGCCGTATCTGTCATGGTTTCTGTTCATTATGATCGGAATCTTCTATACCTATTTTATGGACAGGGATGCTTTCGATGAGATGAGCACGATTCTGATGATCGGCATGACAGCGTTCCTGGTGATTTCGACATTTTTCCCGAATCAGCAGGGGCTGCGCCCGACGGAGCTTACCTCCGACGGTCTTTTTGCAGACGCTCTGCGCAGAATCTGGAGTGTGGATACACCGACCAATGTCTTCCCGAGTATTCATGTGTTCAATTCGGCAGCGGTAGAGTACGGTCTGCTGAAGGCACATGCCGGAACAAAACGGAATCCTGTGTTCCAGATCCTGACGATGACCTGGACGATCCTGATCATCCTCTCAACGGTTCTGATCCGTCAGCATTCGGTACTGGATATGATCTCCGCGCTGGCGCTGATTGCAGTCAGCTGGGTGCTGGTTTCAAAGAAAGGCATGGTGCTGCGGTTTGAAGGCTGGGATGCGTATGTGGACCGGGTGATGGATGAGGTGAAGAGCAGAGCGGACTGAAGAGTGCTGCATTTGTAAAAAAAGAATGAGAACAGGCAGGAGACCGAAAACGGGGACCTGCCTGTTTTATATAACGAGAATGCCCGGAAGCAGACTGTATCAGGTCTTTTTCCGGGCATAAAAAATGGACGGTACAGGGCTCGAACCTGCAACCCTTCACACGTGAAGCGAATGCTCTCCCATTGAGCTAACCGTCCGTAAAAAATTATAGCACTGCCTCCAGCGGGACGCAAGCAAGAATGCCGGCTACAAACAAAAGGATGTGTATCCCTGATCGGAACACATCCTTTTGTTTGCCATTAGGATGAAAACGGGTGTTTCGTTATAATAAACCGATATAAGGAAGAAGGTGGTATATGAAATGAGCTTATGGCAGCTGATCGTCATTTCAGTTGGTTTGTCGCTTGATGTATTCGCATACTGTCTGTATAAGGGCGCGATGATTTCGGAAATTAAGAAGAAAGCGGCTGCCCTGATTATTCTGTTTACTGCATTCCAGACAGTCATGATGATTGCGGGAAATGCACTGACCAGATTTACAGGCGTGCAGAATACAGTGACATCGGCAAGACGTTTCTGGATTTTTGTAGCGGCAGTTGTATTCCTCTGTCTCGGAATCTACATGATCCTGAAAGCAGTCAGAAATGACAAAAAGAAGGTAGAAGAGAAGAAGCAGGATGAATATGAATATCGTGTCATTCTGCTGTGGGCGCTGATTACATCCATTGATGCACTGGCAGCGGGAATCGGTTTCGGTTTCCTGGGACTGGCACTGGTCGGAACAGCACTGGTGATCGGCATCAACACCGCGATCAGCGCGGCTGCAGGTCTGATTGCCGGTTACTGGCTTGGCTGCGGACCGAGAAACAAATGTGTCATAGTGGGCGGCTGTCTCGTACTGGTCGGGGCGGCAAAGCTCTTTGTGAATTACGTCGGAATGCCGGTTTGATGCATTTCAGACGGACTCCTCATAAGTGAGAGGAGCCGGAAGAAGACCTGTCTGTTCAGACAGGAAGGAGGGGACGCCGGCCTCATACATGCCGGTTTTCAGAAAGGAAGGTTAGAATCAGATATGGCAACAATTGGACATCTGGCAGAGAGAAAAACATTTGAACTTGCAATCAGACAGGCTGTCAAATATGTCAAGAAGGAAGGAGTAGAGCCGAGCGAACAGCTTGCAAAGCTTGTTGATCTGGTCAAGAAGCTGATGGGCGATGCTTACTCAGATGAGAGCTACGAGAAGGCAAAGTGGATTATCTCCAATCCGGACAGCAAGTGGAAAAAATTCTTTGAAAAAGGCATCGAAGAAATCGATGAAAACGTGCTGGTTGTTTCTCTTCTGAACATCGGCTATGAGGCATTCTTCCGCGGCACAAAGGATATCCGCAAGGCCCGTGAAGAGCATGACTGCAATGTGCCGTGGCTGATCCTGCTGGATCCGACTTCTGCATGTAACTTAAGATGTACAGGCTGCTGGGCTGCAGAATACGGCCACAAGCTGAACCTGACATATGACGAGATCGACAGCATCATCCGTCAGGGCAAGGAGCTCGGCATTCATCTCTTCATGTTCACAGGCGGCGAGCCGCTTGTCCGCAAGAAGGACATCCTGTCTCTGGCTGAGAAGCACAATGATGTTGCGTTCCATATTTATACAAACGGCACCCTGATCGATGAGGACTTCTGCAAGGAAGTACAGAGACTCGGAAACCTGAGTTTCGCAATCTCTGTAGAAGGATTCGAGGAAGTCAACGACAGCAGACGAGGCGGCGGTGTATTCCAGAAGGTTATGCATGCCTTTGATCTGATGCGTGAGTACGGCCTGATCTTCGGCGCTTCTATCTGCTACACAAGACCGAACATCCCGACCATCACAAGTGATGAATTCATCACAATGCTGGAGGAGAAGGGCTGCCGCTACGCATGGTACTTCCATTACATGCCGGTCGGCAATGAGGCTGACGTAAGCCTGCTTCCGTCCATGGAGCAGAGAGAGTACATGCTTCATAAGATCCGCGAGATCCGTCATGACCGCATGCTGTTCACGATGGACTTCCAGAACGACGGCGAGTTCGTCGGCGGATGCATCGCAGGCGGCAGAAACTACTGCCACATCAACAGCAATGGTGATGTAGAGCCGTGTGTATTCATTCACTACTCAGGTGCAAACATCCGTGAGCAGAGCCTGCTGGAATGCCTGAAGCAGCCGCTGTTCCAGGAATACAGAAACCGTCAGCCGTTCCACAAGAACCTGCTTCGTCCGTGCCCGATGCTCGAGAATCCGCAGATTCTGCAGGAGATGGTCGAGAGATCCGGCGCTCATTCAACAGACCTGATTTCTCCGGAAACTGTTGCACATCAGTGCGAGAAGTGCTATCAGTACGCACGTGACTGGGCACCGAGAGCAGAGCGTATCTGGGCTGAGCGTCAGCATCCGGAAAAGAAGTACGAGAACTTCAAGAACTGGGCTCCGAAGACCAATCCGGAAGACTGGTATTCCAACGAAGCATCTCTGACACCGGAAGATCGTGAAGACGATGCAAAGGCAGCTGTCCTCGTAGAGGCATGGAAGGCTGAGCATCCGGCAGCAGAAGATAATCATATTATCTCCGCAACACCGGTTGAAAAATAATAAGAACATAAAAAGGCGGCAGGATGAATGATCATCCTGCCGCCTTTTGACGTACATGGGTAATGCAGCTGCAAAACTGATGCGAGCCTGCAGATCCGGTTCGATATTCCGGATACAGCTTTTGGGGCTTATGACAGATTCACAAGATCCGGAACAGAATTGGTGAGAAGAAGCTGAATGGCTCCTGCGACATCCTCCGGGGAGATTTCAGCATCGGATGTAATCCAGTGCTTGATGAGCTGTACCAGACCGCTTGTGTAGAATTCGGCGCAGAGTTCGGCTGTCAGATACGGATTGCTTTTGCTGCCCTTAAACTGAAGCCGTGAACCGAGCGAGAGCAGTGCCTCGTAGATATACCGCGTGAGGATGCTTTCAAATGAATTCGGGCCCGGATCCATCAGGAGTGCGCGTCGATAAAACTTTTTATCCTTGTCAATGGAACGGCAGAAGATCACGATGGAATCCTTTTCCATATGATTCTCCAGAAGAAGATCGACGGCATCAGTGACATTTGTCCGGAAGATCCATTCCAGGACTTCATATTTATCCTGAAAATGCTTGTAAAATGTCGGACGGATCAGGCCTGCCCGGTCCGTAATGGTTTTAATTGTAATTTTGTCAAACGGAGTGGTGGTCAGCAGCTCGCGGAAGCAATGCGCCAGCAGCTCCTTCGTGAGGTCCTTTTTATTATCCATAACTCTTCCTTTTCCTGCGTTATTATAGCACAGGGGACGAAAAAACAAGTGCCAAAATTTATCGAAAAGAGTGAGAATTATCTTTTTTCGGAGATGGAACGAGGAGGAGATTTAACAAAGCCGTAACAATTTGTAATGAATTATTGAAAATCTCGTAGCTTTTTGGTATACTTTCCGGGATAGAAAATGATAGAGGTGTACCATGAAGAAGAGAATTCTGGCTCTGGTGCTGGCACAGCTGATGGCTGTATCCGGTGTCATATCCATTTGTGCAGACGAAGAATCAAGGGTGCGCGCGTCACTGGAGGCAAACGAGGAGGCGCTGAGCAGCACACGTTCTGCACTATATGAACTTGCAGTAAAAAAAGAAGAGATTCAGGAAACGATTAACAGCCTGAATTCCAATCTGGTAGATCTGATGGTTCAGATCGAGGATGCAGAACTGCAGATTACGGAAACAGAAGAAAAGATTGCGACAACCGAGAGCGATATCGAGGATACGACTGCCGCGCTGGAAGAGGCGGAAGCTAACCGTGATGATCAGTACGATTCCATGAAGAAGCGTATCCAGTATATCTATGAAAACGGCGGCAATGTCGGACTGATGATCGGAATTCTGGAATCAGAGGATCTGACACAGTTCCTCGGCAAGCAGGAATACGCGGAACAGCTTGAGACAGCAGACCGTGATCAGCTGGACGAACTGAAGGCAACTGTGTCCGAGGTTGAGGAGCTGAAATCAAGTCTTGAAACACAGAAGGAAGAGCTTGAGACAGAGAACGGCTACCTGAAGGCGCAGAAGGAAGACCTTGATACGCAGAAAGAAGATCTGAACACGCAGATTGCGGAGAATCAGTCCACTTCCGATGATTATGCTTACCAGATCGAGGTCGCACAGGAGCAGGCAGCGGCACTGGTCAGTGTCATCAGTCAGCAGAATCAGCGTCTGGAAGAAATCGAGGAAGAGAAGCAGGCAGAAGCCCTGGCGGCAGCGGAAGCAGCGGCAAGAGCAGAGCGTGAGGCTGAGGCAGCCCGCCGCGCAGCCGAAGAAGAGGAGTCCGAAGACGAGGACGATGAGGATAACCCGACCCGTCCGATCTACAGACTGACCA
>JAUNAG010000057.1 GCA_030527685.1 Lachnospiraceae bacterium
TATGCGAGACCCGATGGCCTTTTCTCATGGGGCTATTATTTCACAGCCCCTTTTTGTTTCCCCATATCAATCCCCCTATACGGGGAATTTTCTTTTCGTAATTCCCTTTTCTGTGGATTTTATCATTGACTTTTCCCCGATCAGGGGAATATAATCAACATATCAACCACCCCGGCTGCTACAGTCGATGACACAGCGCAGCGAACAACTGTTTCGCTGCTAACATCTTAAGGAACCTGTGATGCGATCAAAGGAAACGAAGCACTTAAACATCTGCAGTCCCTCAGTACACCGCAATCTCTACGATGCCGCTCTTGCCGGCACAGATAATGAATTCGGCAGAAAACTGAGGACCGCCAGACGCGAGAAGAAGCTGAGTCAGACTGATCTGGCAAAAGCACTGGAGCGTCACAACCTTCATATTGTTCCCACTGCAGTCAGCAAGTGGGAATTAGGTGAAAGCCTTCCGAACCTTTATACGCTTTTTGCCTTATGTTTCATTCTGGATATTAAAGAACCGCTTTCTTTTTTCACCGGGATTGAATCAGAAGCCAGCGGACTGCATCCGAATCTGAATGCAGCCGGAATGGCAAAGGTACAGGAATATATTTCGGATCTCGCCGCCTCAGGAAGATATACCGCTGAGACTTCACCGGTTTCCTCTCCTGTTCCGCAGCCCTGTATTGAGGTTTCTCATATCTCTGCCGAACCACCTGCAGCTGCCATGCGCACCGCCAGAATCTACGAACTTCCTGTTTCCGCCGGTACCGGTGCACTGCTTGACCAGAGCTCTTATGAAGAATGCGAATTTCCTGCTTCTTCGATTCCGGACGGAACTGATTTCGGCGTAAGAGTATCCGGCGACAGCATGATGCCTGCCTATACCGACCAGCAGATCGTATGGGTGAAACAGTGCAGCAGCCTGCATTCAGGCGAGATCGGCATTTTCTTATATGACGGCAATGCCTATATCAAGCAGTTCTCGCAGACAGCGCCTGCAGCCGATGAGGCAGCCCGCTACTCCGATGATGCCGGTCATACATGGGACAAAATCAGACTGGTCTCTTTAAACAAAGCATATGCTCCGATTGAAATATTACCGGATTCAGATTTTCATATTTTCGGAAAAGTACTGAACTGACATGAACCTCTGGGGAGATGTTCTGTCAGATAACCTATAAATGCACCACATGCATTATTTTAGAAGAGGGGGATCTATTATGTATATCAGGGGAGAAATCATGATGGCACTCAGAAACGCCGCAACCGTCGAGGAATTCGAGGGTCTGCTGGATATGTACGGCATTGATCTGGAAGATATCACCGATGCCGCACCGGTTTATCCGATTGAAACAGTTGCCTGACATTGAAAAAACATCAATTAAGAGCGCAGACCGTCATGTAGGCAGCCTGCGCTCATCTCTTCTTCACATCTGAAATCCATTAATACTCATAACCGCTGTTACAAGCTGCTTATCTTTACGCCTTTCCAACACTTCCGAACAGTGTGATTTTTTCACGCACGACATCTTTCATCGCATCAATCTCATAGGGAATCAGTCCCATCATCGTTTTGACACCTGCAGCAATACCGCGCTCCACACCGGCCTTTCCCGCTTTATCAATATCTGTAAAAATATTCACCTTACAGATGCCGCGCTTTACAGCCTCACGGAAGTCACTCTCTGAAAGTCCTGATCCGCCGTGCAGAACCAGCGGAAGATTTGTTTTTTCCGAGATCGTTCTGATTCTCTCAAAATCGAGTTTCGGCGGGAATGCATAATCTCCGTGAGCATTTCCTACTGCAACAGCCAGAGAATCCACCCCGGTCCTCTTCACAAAATCCACCGCTCTGTCAGGATCTGTATAATAGTCGCTGGGGCGCTCAAGTCTGCCTGCTCCTGCATTATCGCCGACATGACCCAGCTCACCTTCTACCGTGATGTTACGGGCATGACACTTTGCTGTCATTTCTGCCAGCTTTCTGACATTCGTTTCATAGTCATCCATCGAGCAGTCATACATGATAGAAGTAAAGCCGAGTTCCATTGCCTCATGGCACCGTTCCGGAGTAAGACCGTGATCATAATGGACACATACCGGAACCTTCGCTTTTTTTGCCATCGGAATCAGATATTCAGCCACGCGCTCCAGTTCCATTGCCGGAAGCAGTACTTCTGCAGTGCCGATCATAACCGGTGCGTTCAGCTCTTCTGCAGTTTCAATAACTGCACGCGCCATCTCCACATTCACAGCATTAAAAAAGCCCACTCCGTATCCCTGCTCCTTAGCCGGAAGCAGGATGTCATTCATATTTACCAGCATTTCTCCCATCCTCCTGCAATTTTTTTCTTAAGTTCTTCCAGCGGTTTTAATCCGCTGAGCGCATCATATGACGCAACGCAGCAAGCTCCCTCTGCCACTGCCATCTGCATGCATACTTCCGGCTTCTCCCCCTGAAGCATGGCTGTCAGAAAAGCAGCTATACTGGTATCACCTGCTCCTGTACCGGACAGAATTCTTTCAGGCTTATAGGATTTTTCAAAGAACTCACAATCGGCCCATGCAGCCGCATCAAATTCCGTCTTTTCTCCGACCTTCAGCAATGTTCCTTCCGAAGCTGTCCGCAGATACATACCCGGTGCACCGCACTTTAATAAGAGCACCTTTGCGCCGAGAGCCATGCACTGATCTGCCAGAGGACGAATATCCTCATTCAGATCAAGAATCTCTGTAATATCACGACCACCGGCTCTCGTCTGCCAGTTCTCGAATCGTTCTCTGTCAAGCATAAAGCAAAGTTCTTCAATACTTGGAACAAAGAAATCAATAAAAGGTATTACCCGTTCCAGAATTCTCCTCCAGTTCAGTTTCCCGGCCGGCGAATCCGGATCTACTGCAGCAAGATCAAGTGAAGTAGAAAGCCCTGCTGTCTTCACTCTCTTAAAGAGCCGGACCAGCTCTTCTCCGTCATTCTCGTACATAGAACGCATGAGAGGCGGATAGCCGAAGTGAAAATGATCTGCCTGCGACAGTGCCTCTTCTGTTACATCCTCTGCGCAAAAATGGTCGTTGGCACCCGGATTATGAAGGAAGATACGATCAATTCCGGGAATTGCCAGCACAATCGAATAAGATGTGGAATCATCTTTTGCCCGGATCATGCCATCCGATGCACCATAGCGGTCCAGAATACCGCAGATCATATCGCCGAATTCATCTTCTCCGATCTTTCCCATCAGAGTTACATCCGCACCGAGAATCTTCATGCCAAGTCCGGTATTGGCCACCGATCCTCCCGTTGACACCTGAGCCCGGCCTGTCTGTATCAGCTTTCCGGGCCGCAGGACATCACCGATTTCACTCTTTCCGCGATCCGGTATCACCGGTGTAATGTCTATACAGATATGCCCTGCTGAGATCACCTTTTTTCCCATAAGCACTCCTGCCAGCCTGCAGTTCTCACTGCCGCTTTTCTTTTTATTATAGCACCGGCTCAGTCGTATCAGAACAGCTTCACCAGGCAAAAAAAGAGACTGTCATCTCTGACAATCCCTTTTGCGAAGTACTTTATTTATTTTCCGTTTTCTTTGTCTGATCAGTGCCTTTCGCCGAATCAATGATCTCTTTTTCTGTCATCGGATCAGAATCATCATGATAAAGATCAGCAGGAAACCGACCGCGTCCCAGAGAGAAAAACTGCTGCCCAGGAACAGTGCTGAGATCAGCGCTGCTGTGACCGGTTCTGAAAAGCCGTACAGAATCGCTCTCTCCGGTCCTGCCAGTTTTACTCCGGATCCGTAGAGGTTGAACGCAAGCACATTGCCGACAAGCACAACGAAGGCAATTCCGATCCATCCCATCGGAGTCGGCACATAATGCCACTCCCAGGGGCGGAAAACCAGAGCCAGCATCAGGCCGCCTCCGAGAAAAGCCCACGCCTGCAGAATCTCAACAGGATAATGCTTCAGCAGTCGCCCCGGAACAACATTGTAAATCATGACGCAGAAGGCACAGATGCAGCCTGCAAGCAGTGCCTTCGGCGGAACCGACATCTGTTCCATATTGCCGTGTGTCGAAATCAGAAATACACCGGCAAGTGCCAGAATAATACTGGCAGCTTCTCTTTTAACCGGAAGTCTTTTCGCCGCAATGCAGGAAACTCCGAGAATCAGAATCGGAGAGAGATCCTGCAGAATCGTGGCCACACCGGCAGACGAAAGCTGAATCGTCAAAAAGTAGGTGAACTGGCAGCAGGACACACCTGCGATTCCGTACAGAAACAAATCTCTTCTGTCCTCGTGTGTCTTCCATGGCTTAAATACCAGTTTTCCGTAGCGGATCAGGCAGTAGACAAACAGGATAATGCCGGCAAAACCAAGACGAATCGGCACAAGCCAGCGGCTGTCCATACCCTCATGCTGGAACATATACTGTCCCATACTGCCGGACAAGCCCCAGCAGATACCGCCCAGCAATGCAAAAAGTGCTCCTTTAAATGCAATTTTTTTCTGTTCCATCTTTTTTTACTCTTTCAAACTTCTGTTACTTTAGAATAAAGAATGTGCCCTGACACATTCTCGCGCCGGGCGCGGTCGCAAAGCGACATCTTCATAAGACTTACCGTGTGCAAAGCTGCCAGAATGCCACCGCCGATGCAGCCGCCACATTCAGCGAGTCCACTCCGTTCGTCATCGGAATCTTAACCGTATAATCACTGGAAGAAATTGTCTCCTGTTTCAGGCCTTCTCCTTCTGTCCCGAGAATAATCGCAAGCTTTTCTGTTTCCTGCAATGCCGGATGGTCAATGGAAACAGACCTGTCCGAAAGTGCCATTGCCGCAGTCACAAAGCCCAGACTGCGAAGCTCCTCCGGGAGCCGCTCACCCGAAATCCGGGTCCACGGAACCTGAAACACCGTTCCCATGCTTACTCTTGCCGCTCTTCGATACAGAGGATCACTGCAGCCCTTTGTCAGAAGAACAGCCTCCACTCCCAGTGCAGCCGCTGAGCGAAAGATTGCTCCGACATTTGTCGGATTCATAACCTCCTCAAGGACAGCAATCCGCCTCTTACCCCTGCATAACTCTTCAGCAGAGGGGAGTTCTCTCCGCCGCATCAGACACAATGTGCCGCGCGTGAGCTGAAAGCCTATGATCTCCTTCAGCACAGCTTCTTCCGCTGTATAGACCGGAACATCAGGATACTTTTCCCACAGTGAGAAATCGTGTCCGATCCTGCTTTTTTCAGTCAGAAAAGAAACCGGTTCATACCCGTCAGCGAGGGCCCGCAGGATCACATTCGGACTCTCCGCGACAAAAAATCCGGGAGCCGGCTCATTCCAGCGATAAAGCTGCACCTCCGAACGCTCCTTATACGGAAGAAGCTCAGGTGTATTTAATTCACTTATCTCAATCATTCGCTGTACAATCATCCTTTCGATCCGATTACATTGAAAATATCCGGGCCGTTTTCCCGTCACTCACAGGATCATAAATCCCCCGGCTGTTATTACGCATTGAAAAGTGCGGAAAGAGCCTGCTCCGCTTTCTCCATTCTCTCATCAAACTCCTGAAAGAAATCGGATCCGCGGTAAGGCATCTCATAGAACACGCGCAGCACATACAGCACCACTGACCGGATGCTTTCCTCTGTAAGAGCCGGAAGTTTTTCTCCGACCTTTCCTGAAAAATCATGCCACTTCAGAACGAATGCATGATATTTTCTGTAGTCGGGAATTTCGATCCACTTTTTGATTTTGACCTTATAGCGCTTCTTAACGGCACATTCATCCTTCTGAAGAAAATACGAGAAATCTCCGTCCTCGTAATTTCTTCCCAGCGGGAAGATTCTGCAGATTCCCGGACGATAGGCATGAACAGAGCATCTTCCCTGCTCATTCAGAAAATGACAGGCCTTTCTCGCATCATCCATCTTCATCTTCGGAAGAAATAATCCGCCGTGATGATCGAGTGTCAGTTCTCTGCTCAAAAGTGATTCAAAAGAACGGTTGGTACCGGATGAAAGCATGAATACATCATACGGATCCAGAAAAAGACCTTCCATATCATGGCAGCAGGAAGAACAGCCCTCGCAGTCATGACATCCGAGTGCCGCCATATCATCAGCATGATAGATTTTTCCGTCAGACACGCTGCTGAGATCTACTTCACGAAGCATACAAATCTCTCCTTCACGGTATTCTATGCGGCATGCGGATTCCGGTCATCCGAACCGGCGGATCCTGCTGTGCCGCACCGGTTATGTATACATGGCGATGCCCGCCTCACTCTCAGCCGGAGCAGAAAGTATTCGGCGGGCAGTCAGCATTTTTCAAAGTCTGAAAAAAGATCTCAAACCTCGTAATCAAGGCAGAGACGTGTCTTTGTAAACGGACGAACCTTGCTGTCAGCAACAGCTACATGTGCCGGATGTACAGCATAGCCCTTCAGAGCTTCCTCGTCTGTTAAGGTTGTGTCCAGCATAACATCTGCATTGGAAGAAGCAAGGCCTTCTGTACGGACTGTAACTTCAAGAAGTCCCGGAACCTGGCCGACAAGTCCTTCAAGACCTTCCTTAATTTCTGCTTTAACCTTAGCGAGCTCTTCGCCCTCAAGCTCGTCCTTCAGCTCCCAAAGAATTACGTGCTTAACCATAATCATTATACCTCCAGAGTTAGTTTTGCATGTACATCATCATAATGCATCTCAGACAAAAAGAAAATCATAAACACAAAGAATTTCCTGTATCTGTATTAAACAGGCGCAAGATGATAGAATAGCATTGTTATACACATAACAATAACGCTAATGACATTATACAAGGAGCATCTATGAGCGATTTTAATTACAGTATTGTCGGCGAACCGACCGTCTTCTGCGAAAATCGTCTGCCCGGTCACTCCGATCACAGCTTCAGCGGTGCTGACGGCAATGCCGCTGCCCTCCGCATGAGCCTGAACGGAAACTGGAAATTTTCCTATACAGACCGCTATGCGGACGCCGATCCTCTGTTTTTCACTTCCGATTATGACATTTCGGGATGGGATGAGATTCGGGTTCCCGGCCATATCCAGATGCAGGGCTACGATCGCCCGAATTATGTAAACACGCAGTATCCCTGGGACGGACATGAAGAACTTGATGTCGGAGAAATTCCCGTCCTTCACAACCCGACCGCTTCCTATGTTCTTGACTTCAAGCTGCCGGAGCAGATGCAGGGCCGTGAGGTTCATATTATCTTCCACGGCGTCGAGAGCGGTCTCGCACTCTGGCTGAACGGTTCCTATGTGGGCTACAGCGAAGACGGATTTACTCCTTCCGAATTTGACCTCACACCGTATGTGAAAAACGGCGTAAACCGTCTTGCCGCGCAGGTCTTCAAGTGGACTTCCGCAAGCTGGTGCGAGGATCAGGATTTCTTCCGCTTCTCCGGAATCTTCCGCGATGTTGAGCTGGTTACCTTCCCGGAAATTCATGTACGTGATCTTCGCGTCCGCACACTCTTCGAAGATACCTTTGACAAAGCAGATCTCAGTCTTTCAGTCGAGCTGAATCACGATGCAAAGGTTCGCTTCACTCTCTCCGACGGTCTTTTAAGTGAAGAGTGCTGTCTGTCTGCAGGCATCAATGAGCTCAGCTTCCCGGTTGCAAACCCGAAGCTCTGGAGTGCCGAAAAGCCGAACCTTTACACACTGACAATTGAAGTCTGTTCAGAAGACGGCTCTCTCTGCGAGATCGTGACACAGCGTGTCGGCTTCCGCAAATTTGAACTCAAGTCAGATGCTGTCATGTACCTGAACGGAAAGCGCATCGTCTTCCACGGTGTCAATCGTCACGAATTCTGCGCAGATGCCGGCCGCTGCATCAACGAGGAGATCATCTTAAAGGATCTTCTGACCATGAAGCGAAACAACATCAATGCGGTTCGCACAAGCCACTATCCGAACCTCTCCGCCTTCTACCGTCTGTGCGATGAGCTCGGTCTGTATGTCATCGACGAGACCAATCTGGAGACACACGGAACCTGGGATGCCATCAACCGCGGACTGCGCGATCTGGACTTCGCCACACCGGGCAACCGCGAGAATTTCCTGGATCTGATTCTGGACCGCGGCCGCAGCATGTTTGAGCGTGACAAGAACCACCCCTGCGTTCTGATCTGGTCCTGCGGCAATGAATCCTACGGCGGCAAAGATCTTTATGAGCTCAGCGAACAGTTCCGCCGTCTCGATCCGACCCGTCCGGTGCATTACGAGAATATCTACCATGACAGGCGCTATCCCGGCACTTCCGATATGGAAAGTACCATGTACATTCCTGTTGATGAAATCCGCGCCTTCCTCAAGGAGCATCGTGACAAGCCGTACATCAGCTGCGAATACCTGCATGCCATGGGCAATTCCTGCGGTGCCATGAAAAAATACACCGACCTGATGGAAGAAGATCCGCTGTATCAGGGTGCCTTTATCTGGGATTATATCGACCAGTCTCTGACTCTGAAGGACCGCTTCGGCCGTGAATACCAGGGCTACGGCGGCGATTTCGGTGACCGCCCCTGCGACTACAGCTTCAGCGGCAACGGAATTGTCTACGGCAAAGACCGTGATCCCTCCCCGAAGATACAGGAAGTCTTCTATAATTATGCAAAGCTGAAGGTGAATATCGGCTTTGACAGAGAGCAGAACGCCTTCACTATGAATGTCCGCAATCTCTTCCTCTTCACCAATGCCGATGAGTACGACTGCGTCGTAACACTTGCAAAGGAAGGCCGGACTCTTTCTGAAGAGCTGATCAGCGTAAGTGCAGAGCCTCTGAGCACTTCCGGAACCGTGATTCTTCCTGCTTCCGTTCCGTCAGAGCGCGGCGAGTATACCATCACCGTCTCTTTCGTTGAGAAAAACGATACTCCGTGGGCAAAGAAGGGCCACGAGATCGCCTTCGGCCAGAGTGTTTTCTGCATTGACGGGGCAAATGCAGCCGGCGCCGGCCTGTTTCCTGAGGATGTCTGCACCACTCCGCTACTTCACCTTACAGAAACCAATACTTCAAAGAAGCCGGTCATCACACGCGGTCTGATCAATATCGGAGCAAGAGGCGAGAATTTCGAAGTTCTTTTCTCCACCCTCTTCGGCGGCATGGTCTCTTATGTCTATGAAGGCAGAGAACTTCTGGAAAATATCCCGAAGCCCAACTTCTGGCGAGCACCGACAGAGAATGACATGGCTGATCAGCTCGCTTTCCGCGCAGGTCAGTGGAAGACTGCCAGCCTCTATGCTTCACACAAGTATGAGCACGGCAGAAAAGAAACAGCCTATGAAGTAACAGAAACAGAAAACAGCATCATCGTCCGCTTCACCTATCACCTGCCGACAACACCGGCAGCAGACTGCTTCGTTTCCTATGAAGTCTTCGGTGACGGCGAAGTAAAGACCACTCTTTCAATGGGTGCAACAGATCAGATCGGTGAGCTTCCGACCTTCGAGATGCTGTACACCATGAAGGCAGAATACAACCACCTGCGCTGGTACGGCATCGGACCGGAGGAAACCTATCCGGATCGCTGCAGCGGAAAGCTCGGCATCTACGAGAATCTGGTTGCAGACAACCTGGCCCGCTACCTCGTTCCGCAGGAATGCGGAAGCAAGATGGGTGTCAGAAGAGCAAAAATCACCGATGATACAGGTTACGGTCTGCTCTTCACCTCACAGGGACTCCAGTTCTCTGCACTGCATCATTCACCGCAGGAACTTGAAAATGCCCGTCATCCGAACGAGCTTCCGCCGGAACTGTACACCTTCATCCGCATCGGAAAGCAGATGGGCGTCGGCGGTGATGACACCTGGGGTGCACTCGTACATCCGGAATTCCTTCTGGATAACAGCAAACCGATGGAAATCACCTTCAGCATGCGCGGCATCGCTCCGAAGAAATAAAAGATTACAAATGCAGCCGGAATCTGTCACGATCCCGGCTGCATTTTTTTACTCTCTGATTTTTCAAAACACCTATATACGCTGCATCACTCCGTCTCAAAGAAGAATCTGCTTCCGGTCCTTGTTTTTTCCACCCTGATCTGCTGCGGAATGCTCTCTGCCAGCTCCTCTCTGTGACTGATGATGCCAACCAGACGATCCGTTTCGGAAAGAGCCTGCAGGATATCCATTGCATTTTCAATCGATTTGCGATCAAGGGTACCAAAGCCCTCATCTATGAACAGGGCATCCATCTGAATTCCGCCGTGCTCACTCGAAACTGTATCAGACAGACCGAGAGCGAGACTGAGCGAGGCCTTAAAGCTTTCCCCCCCGGAAAGGTTGCCGACTGCACGCCGTTTTCCGGTGTAATGATCTTCCACCTCCAGATCGAGGAAGGTATCTGTTCTCTTTCCGCCGTCTGACGTTTTGCGGGACAGCTCATACTGCATTTCAGTCATGGGAAGAAGTCTTTTATTTGCCGCGGCAATGATATTGTCAAAGCCGGACGCCTGAATGTACTGCTCCAGCGTAATCTTCTCATTTCCGGTCTGACCGCGAACCAACTTGTAGAGTCTGGTGCTGAGTCTAAGCTCTTTCTCCGCCTTTGCCAGTGCGTCCTTCTGCTTCTCCATCAGACTGCGCTTCTCCGTATTGCTGCGAATTCGGCTTTCTGTCTCATGAAAAGCCTTCCTGTGCTGATCATGCTCCGCTTCCTTTGCGGCAATAGACTCACGAAGTTCCTCCAGATCCGTCCATTTCTTTCCGGCAGTCTGTTCTTCCGTCTGCTCCAGCTTCAGTTTATTGGCATCAAATGCCTTTTCATAATCCTTCAGCAGTTTTTCTCCCGCAGCAAGCTCCGCCTCTGTCACAAAGCAGGACTGCAGTTCTTCTTCTGACTCGAAACCGCACGATGTACGCAAATCTGTCAGCTCTGAGGAAAGTCTCTCTGTCTCAGCTGCTGTTGTCTGCAGCGTCTTCCGCTGCTCCGCAAGTGCTGCTTCCAGAGCAGATATGCTTTCAAGACTGCGTTTTTCTTCCTCCGCTGCCTCTTTTGCTTCCTGCCTCATAGCCGCAATACGCTGCTCCGCAAGTGCAAACTCTTCGCGGGCATCCTGCAGCTGCTCATGACGCAGATCTTTCAGCCCGTCAAGAGCCGTCCGGAAACCTGCGAGCTGCTTCTCATACTCCGCTTCCTGCCCCGCAAGCTGCTCTTTTTGCTTCCGAAGTGCCGGAAGTGTCTGCTCATCAAGTTCTCTGCGCTCTGCCTCTGCTTTTGCAAGCTCCGCGCATCCGGCACTGACTCCTGCGATCTTCCGGCGAAGTTCCTCACAGGCACTGTGAGCAGCAGTTCGCGCTTCCGGAAGCTGCAGCAGCAGTTCTTCAGCCAATTGTTCTGTACCTGCCGTTTTCTCTTCCGCCGTAATTTCTGCCGCACCGGCTTCTGCTTTCGGTTCTCTGTCTTCCAGACTCCTCTGCAGATCTCCTGTCAGGTGCTGCTCTGCCTCGCGGAAGGCGGCATGCTCTGCCTCAACCTTTGCCAGCGCAGACTCTTTTTCCTTCCGTTTCTCTTCTGCGCCCGCCTGCAGCGTCTTGTATTCTTCTTCCGAGATGCAATGAGGGGGAAGAACCGCAGGCTTCGGATGGGATGTGGAGCCGCAGACCGGACAGGGTTCTCCCTCAGTCAGAAGCTTTGCCAGCATACCCGCTCTGGAGTATTCCAGCGTCCTTTCCGCCTCTGCTCTTGCACTCTCTGCATGCTCAAAATTCTTCCGGCAGCTCTCATACTGCGCCTGCAGTTTCCCAAGCTTTGCCTTCCGCTTCTCCCTTTCCGGAACACGGCGAATCAGAAAATCATCCAGTTCTTCCGCACGCTTCTGCATCTTCTCGCATTCATGCTGGAGACGGATCTTCTCCTCCGGAAGTCCCCTGCGCTCATCCATCAGAACCTGCAGTTCCTGCACCTTCAGCTGCAGAGACTGCTCCTCTTTCTCCGCGCTTCCCTGCTTTTCCTTTACAAGATGCAGTTTTTTCTGAGCGTCGTGAATCTGCCTGCGAAGGCTCTCCCGTTCCTGATATTTCGGCATCTCCTCCTGCAGTTTTGCAAAAAGCAGCTCCTGCTCCTGCAAGACCGGGCGCTCCGCCTCAGCCCGTTCGGCGCGCACACGGGCCGCTTCCTTTTTCCGCAGCGCAGCCTCACGCTTCTCCTCATGATTCCGGATATCTGCTTCCAGCTTTCTGCACGATGCGGCGCTCTCATTTCTGCGCGTCCAGAGCGGTTTCACCTTGTAGACAGCTCCTTTTTGCTTCTGAAGCAGACGCTCCCGTTCTTCCATCGCAGGTCTTTCCAGCAGGAGCTTTTCCCGCTCTTCCTTCAGTTCCGCCAGGCTTTTCAGCAGCTCGTTGTCACTCTGTGCCAGAGCCAGCTGCTTCTTCGCCAGATCCAGCTTCCCGCCCTCTGTCTGCAGTTCCCGATCCAGCTCTTCCAGCTGCTTCCGGTCCTGCTCTGTCAGTCGGTCAATCAGTGCCAGCATCTCCTCCAGATTCCAGGCATTTCCGCTTTCTTCGCTTTTTTTCTGCAGTGCTTCCAGCTCCTCCGAAGGCTCACCGGCACGCACATCATGGAAATGCTGAATAATGCTGCGCTCATGCTCTGCCTTCGCCTGACTGCTCTGGTCCACTCTCGCTTTCAGCAGATCTCCGATTCTGTCATAGCCTTCAGTCATGAAGATCGAGCGCAGTATTTTTGTCCGGTCGCCTGTCGATGCAGTCAGCAGCTCCCTGAATTCGCCCTGCGCAATCATCGCGATCTGCTTAAACTGTTGCGCATTAATGCCGAGAAGAGCCTCCACAGCATCATTGACCTTTTTCAGTCCCTCAATCGGCACCTCACCCTTTTCTTCCAGAACAGCCTCTTCCGGCTTAGGCTTTGTCATGCCGCTGCCGTTAAGCTTCTTTCGCGCATATGCCGGCTTTCTCCGGATTCTGTATTCACGACCCTGGTGCGAGAAGCAGAATTCCACAAAACTCTCCGTCGCAGCGTCCGCATAATCACTCCGCAGCTGCTTCGTATCGCGATAGCTGCCGCTTGTCACACCGAAAAGCGCATAGCAGATCGCATCAAAAATCGTTGTCTTTCCGGCACCTGTATCACCCGAAATCAGGAAAATGCCGCTGTCCTCAAACTGTTCAAAACAGATCGGCGGCATCTCCCCGGCAAAGGGTCCGATTGCACTGATCGTAAGTTTAATCGGCCTCATGATATACCCCCGCTTCCCGCGCCGTTTCCTTCATCAGCGCAAGCTCCTCCTCACTGATCTCCTCACCGTACATTTTCCTGTAAAAATCACAGATAATTTCGGAAAATGTTCTTGTCTCGGCAGCTTCTCCTGTATTCTCATCCGCTGCGGCAGTTTTGCGTTTCTGTTCGTAATCAATCGCCACCGTGTTCGGATAATACTGCCGGAAAGTTCCCATCAGATCGGTGCCGGGATACTCCTCCGTCAATGTTGCATAGATAAAATCCTCTTCTCCGGAAATGCTGCTGCCGTCAAGAAGTTCCTTCAGAGTGCCCTTTATGTGGCGCAGATCACGAAGCGGTGTAACCGGAAGCAGCTCCACCGATACATCCCCCTTCTCCTGCAGCGTAATAAACGGCATGGTCTTATTATGACCTGCCTCACTGAGCGAATACTTCAGCGGAGAACCGGCATAACGCACTTCTTTTCTGCCGACCTGCTGCGGAGCGTGAATATGCCCGAGAGCCGCATAATCAAAACCATCGAAGCAGGCTGCACTGATCCTCTCCACCAGACCGACACTCTGGACAGACAGACCTTCCGAGCCGCCCTTTTCCGGATCACCTGCCGAGCCGGCCACGAACTGATGCGAGACAATGACATTTCTCTCCGAAAAATCAATGTCCGCATGACGGAGGATGCATCGCACCGCATCCTCATAAGTCGCAATCTCCTCGTCCGGATAAAAATGCCGCACCTGCGATGCCTTCACGAACGGCAGCAGATACAGGTGCACAGGACCGAAATCATCCTGCAGCGTATACTCTTTCAGCTCACCGTTAAACTTTGCCGCAATGTGAATATGGCGCTCCTCAAAGAGACTGCTTCCGAAGTGCAGTCTGTCATCCGAATCATGGTTGCCGCTGATCACGAAGGTTTCTGTGCCGCTCTCCACCAGTCTCTCAAAAAAAGAATCCAGCAGATTGACCGCTGCCTCGCTCGGCACCGCGCGGTCGTAGATATCCCCTGCAAGCAGGACGGCATCAATTGCATTTGCATGAACAGTTTCTATCACAGTATCAAGAAAATAAGCCTGGTCCCGGATCAGATCATAATCCTTCAGTGAACGCCCGAGATGCAGGTCGGAAAGATGCAGCAGTTTCATAAATTCACTCCTGTCCTGTTTATCTGTAAAATCTGAATGCCTATATTTTACCGTAATCAGAGCGAATATTCCATTCAGCGCTTTCGCGGAGCGTTTTTGTATCGGGAAATGAAACGGATTTTCCGGAACACAAAACCGGAGAGGCAATTCGATCGCTCAAACTGCCTCTCCGGTTTCATGCTCATGAATGGTCAATATCAATGCCCGGGATCCTGATCCGTCGGGACTTTACGATACGGAAGACGATCCTCCGGTTTCAGCTCCCACGGCTCTCCGTCTACGGTTCATCTTCTGTCGCGTAAGTAATAATTCTGTCTGTGAATAACTGTATGACGTCCCATCACCGGAACCGCCTCTGTACTCACGATGCCCTCTTGAAGGATAAGCTCCGCAAACCGCAAAAGCTGATCTTCACATATAGAATTCACTTCTATTCTATGATAAAATGTGACCGCAGGTATGCGCTGCAGTCTGCCAGTCGATTCACACATCGATTCAGTTTTTTTAAATGCAGCCGGATTTATTTAAATCATTCAAACAATTTCTGCACTTCTAAAATGTAGGAGGAATCTATGGAAGACATCAGACGTCCCGATGATATGGAACGGATTGTGACAGAACAGCAGGCTCAGGCATTCATCGACAAGGAAATCGAAAAGGTCCGTGCACAGGTCGGAGACAAGAAAGTTCTCCTTGCTCTTTCCGGCGGTGTTGATTCATCTGTCGTTGCTGCTCTTCTGATTCGTGCAATCGGCCAGAATCTGGTCTGCGTACACGTAAATCACGGCCTTCTCCGCAAGGGTGAGCCGGAGCAGGTTATCAAGGTTTTCCGTGATGAGATGAACGCTAACCTGATCTACTCCGATTCTGCTGACCGCTTCCTTGATAAGCTTGCCGGTGTTACAGATCCGGAAGAGAAGCGTCACATCATCGGTTCTGAATTTATTGAAGTGTTCGCTGAAGAGGCCCGCAAGCTTGACGGAATCGAATTCCTGGCTCAGGGTACAATCTGGCCGGATATTCTGGAAAGCGAAAACGGCATCAAGGCTCATCACAATGCAGGCGGTCTGCCGGAAGATCTGAACTTCGAGCTCGTTGAGCCGGTCCGCATCCTGTTCAAGGATGAGGTTCGTATTGTCGGTACTGTTCTCGGTCTGCCGGACAGCATGGTTAATCGCCAGCCGTTCCCGGGTCCGGGTCTCGGCGTGCGCTGCCCGGGTGCTATCACCAGAGA
>JAUNAG010000058.1 GCA_030527685.1 Lachnospiraceae bacterium
ATGCCCCAATTTACGGCAAAATACGGCAGTTTGCGCGAAGCAATGAGGAAAGTGTCCATTATGCTTGCATAAATGGCCATTTGACGAATGCCGCGATAGCGAGCGTAGCGAGATATGAAAGGAGAAAATTTCAATTTTTATCTTGAAATTTGAGAACTATTATGTAAAATAATACGTAGTTTGATCCGTCTAACTCCAATAAATTATTCTTTCAAAAAACACAATCTGTTTTTATGAATGAGTGATCTGATACACAGGGTTATGCCGGACTGAAATGGCATGTGACCTTTACCGGATATTCCGACATCTCTGACGGTGACAGCTGTCATGATGTCATTGCAAGAAAAAAATAACAGGGCTTTTGTTTCCTGTTTTTTTTCAGGGCTTTAGTTAGTCTTATCTAATCAAGAGGAGGTTTCATAACGACTGACTGCAGCAAGAAACCCGTACATATGCAGCATACCGGAAGGAAAGGAATTAATGAAGAAAAAAGAACTGTCCCCTATTGCCTGGGTATTTTCTCAGGCAGGAGAAAAGAAGACACATTTTATCTTAAGCGTGATAACGGCCATTCTCGGCGTCATCTGCCAGACACTGCCTTTTTTGATTGCCGGTCAGATCATGACACTTCTGGTCAATGGTGAGACGAAGCAGAGTACATATCTTTCTCTGTTCGGCTATATGGCACTTTGTTTTATCGGAAAAGCTGTATTCCATTCTGTTTCCACTTCCCTGTCACACGGTGCAACCTTTGAGATTCTCGGAAATATCCGAAAAAGAGGACTCGATCATCTTGCTGAGATGCCGCTTGGCGACGTGCTGTCACATTCTGCCGGCGAACTGAAAAACATTCTGGTGGAGAGAGTGGACTCTATGGAGACAACTCTTGCTCATATTATCCCTGAGTTTACGGCGAATATCATTGCACCGGTCTGCATCTTAATCATCTTATTCTTTACAGACTGGAGGATGGCCATTGCTTCGCTGATTACACTTCCGCTGGGCATGCTCTGCTATATGGGCATGATGATCGGTTATGAAGACAACTACGGTCGGACAGTGAAGGCAACTAAGAACCTGAATGATATTGCAGTAGAGTATATCGGAGGCATCCAGGTCATTAAAGCTTTCAGCAAGGTCGGAAGCAGCTACGCCCGTTTTGTATCAGCCGCAAATGAGAATGCCTCCAGCTATATTGACTGGATGCGCAAAGCGATCGTCTTCTTTACCTTCGGTATGAGTATCATGCCCACAACTTTACTTGTTGTTCTTCCTGTCGGTGGTTTCTTCCTTATGAGAGGAACACTTTCCGTACCGACATTTTTATACTGCATCATTCTGTCTGTCGCTCTGCTGGGACCGGTTATTACGTGCATGTCCTATACAGATGATCTGGCAGTTCTGAAAACAGTAGCCTCAGAAATTCGCAATATTATCGAAGCACCTGTAATGGAAAGACCGGAGACAGCTGATCAGACGATCAGAAATCATGATATCTCGCTTCATGATGTTCATTTCGCTTATCAGGAAAAAGAGGTTCTTCACGGAATCAATATGGAGATTCCGGAGGGGTCCTACGTCGCGCTGGTCGGTCCGTCCGGCAGCGGAAAATCAACAATTGCAAGGCTGATCGATGCTCTGTGGGATGTTAACAAAGGAAGTATCCGTCTTGGCGGAGTGAATATCAGAGAGATCCCCCTAGCACAGTATGCGGATTATATTGCTTACGTTTCGCAGGATAATTACCTTTTCAATCAGACGATTCGCGAAAATATCCGCATGGGAAAAACAGTCGGAGCACCTGCAACAGATGAAGAAGTAGAAGAGGCGGCACGGAAAAGCGGCTGTTATGACTTCATTATGGGACTTGAGCACGGCTTTGACACGATAGTCGGAAGTGCCGGCGGACATTTATCCGGCGGCGAAAGGCAGCGGATTTCCATTGCAAGAGCCATGCTCAAAGATGCCCCGATTATTATCCTGGACGAAGCAACCGCCTATACAGATCCGGAAAATGAAAGTATCATCCAGCAGTCAATTGCAAAGCTCATTGAAGGCAAGACCCTGATTGTGATCGCACACAGGCTTTCAACCATCATGGATGCTGACCGGATCTATGTGATTCATAACGGACTGATCGAAGAGCAGGGAACGCACGCAGAACTTCTGTCTGCCCACGGACTGTATGAAAAGATGTGGAAGTCCCATATTTCTGTAAATGAACAGCAGGAAGGAGAAACAGTTTATGCTTAAAATCATGAAGGAATTCTTCGACTTCTGCGGAGAAGAGAACCGTAAAAAATTCTTCGACTCGATCATGCTCAGTGTCATACAGGCCATCTTCGGAGCACTTCGAATTCCTGCCATTGCAATTCTGTTAAATGCAGCTCTCTCCGGACACGTCACAACAAGAGAGATCCTGCTGTCCTTTACCGTTATGGTCATCAGTGTAATCGGAATCGGCATCGTAAAGGGAAAAGCAAGCATACTTCAGACGGAAGGCGGATACGGAGCCTGCGCAGAAAAACGAATTGAAATTGCGAAGCATATGCGTTTTCTGCCGATGGGTTATTTCAATCAGAACAGCATCGGCTCAATTACCTCGGTCACAACCAATACCATGCAGGGACTTGAAAACGTGGCAACCCGTGTTGTCATGCTTGTCTGCGAAGGACTGCTTACCACCGCTATGATTGCTGTCATGCTGCTGCTCTTTGACTGGAGAATCGCTCTGATCCTGATGGCAGGCTTTGCGGCATTTCTGCTTGTCAACAGTCGTCTGCAGGCTGCTTCCGAAAAAATATCCGCACAGAAGATGGAAACAGATGAGAAGATGGTGGAACAGGTTCTGGAGTATATTCAGGGCATTACAGAAGTAAAAACCTTCCATCTGATCGGTGAAAAGACAAAAGCATTGAACAGATCCATCAGACGAAACGCCGCAGTCAATACAAAGATGGAATTTACACTGATCCCGTATATGGGCCTTCAGCTTCTGCTGACAAAACTCACCGGTCTGGCAATGGCATCGGCCTCTGTGATGTTCTATTTAAACGGAACCATGAGTCTCTATTTATGCATTGTCATGATCATTGCGTCTTTCCTTGTTCTGGACAGTCTCAGCACAGCAGGAAACTATTCGGCCCTGCTTCGTGTGGTAAATCTGTCCGTTGCACTGGCCGATCAGATTCTCAGAACAGAGACGATGGATATCGACGGACAATCCATTAAGCCCGCCTCTTACGATCTGCACGCGGAGCATATTGATTTCTCATACGAAGAAAAGAAAATCATTCACGATGTCACCTTCGATATTCCGGAAAAAACAACAACAGCGATTGTCGGCCCGTCAGGCGGCGGCAAAACAACTCTGACAAATCTTCTGGCAAGATTCTGGGATGTCGATGCCGGAAGTATCACCCTTGGCGGCAGAAATGTAAAAGATTACAGTATGGACAGTCTCATGGAAAATTTCAGCTTCGTGTTCCAGAACGTCTATCTCTTCCACGACACAATTGCCAATAATATTCGTTTCAGTAATCCGGAAGCATCGATGGATGAAGTCATTGCCGCTGCCAAAAAAGCATGCTGCCACGATTTTATTACAAAGCTGCCGAACGGATATGACACGGTTCTCGGCGATGACGGTGTCAGCCTGTCAGGCGGAGAGAAGCAGAGAGTTTCCATCGCAAGAGCTATTATGAAGGATGCTCCGATTATTATCCTTGATGAAGCAACTGCCAATGTTGATCCGGAGAGCGAGGCTGAGTTGATTTCTGCAATAGAAGAACTGACGCGGGAAAAGACCATCATCATGATTGCACATCGACTGAAAACTGTTCGGAATGCGGATCAGATCCTTGTTATTGATCAAGGCAGCATTGTGCAGAAGGGCCGGCACGACGAGCTGATCAGACAGGAGGGAATCTATCGCAGCTTTGTCCGGGAACGTGAAAAGGCAGTAGGCTGGAAGCTTGCCTGAAGCTGTCCGCTGCCTTTTGCTCCCGAAGAAACCGAATGTTCTTTTGCAGAAGATTTTGAAAAAATCGAATGTTCTTTTACAGAAGCTTTTGCAGAAGGCGTTGACAGCAGTATTAAATTTCTATATTCTATCTTGAGTAACCCATCGGAGGTACCGATTCGATTGAGAAATTATGGGCCGGAGAAGATGCAGGATGAGATGCCTGACATTCTTCTCCGGCTTTTTTCGCGTTTTCAGGAAGGAGGCTGTATGGCAGACAGCAAAGGAATTAAAAATTTCACTAAAGGTCCGATTCTTGTTCCGCTGATCAGATTCGCTCTGCCTGTTCTGTTTGCACTGATCTTACAGGCTATGTACGGAGCAGTTGACTTACTTGTGGTCGGAAAATACGGAACCGCTGCCGATGTTTCGGCAGTATCCACCGGCTCACAGCTGATGACTACCATTACAGGAATGATTGCAAGCTTTTCCATGGGAACCACGATTCTTCTGGGACAGCAGATCGGACAGGACAGAAGCGAGGATGCCGGCAAAACAGTCGGTGCGAGCATCTTTCTGTTCTTCCTTACAGGCTGCGTTGTGACCATTCTGCTCAGTGCCGGGAACAGAATCTTAGCAACAATCATGCATGCTCCGGCTGAGGCTTATGTTAAGACAGCCCACTATATCCTGATCTGCGGAATCGGCTCCCTGATCATTATCTTTTATAATCTGATCGGAGCCATCTTCCGTGGTCTCGGCGATTCCAGAACGCCGCTGATTACGGTTGGCATTGCCTGTGTGGTAAATATCATCGGCGATCTGCTGATGTGCGGCGTGCTCAGTATGGGCACCGAAGGCGTTGCGCTTGCAACCGTTGCCGCTCAGACAATCAGTGTCGTCATCTCTGTCATCCTGATCAGAAAAAAGGCATCCGTCTTTGCCTTCTCAAAGAAAGACATTCGATTTGACAGGGGAATTATCAGAAGAGTGGTGACCTTCGGTGCACCGGTTGCGATTCAGGATTTTCTTGTTGGCATTTCATTCTTAGTAATCGCCGCTATTGTGAATACGCTCGGTCTGATCCCGTCTGCAGGTGTCGGTGTTGCGGAGAAGGTCTGTGTATTTATCATGCTGATTCCTTCTGCTTTTATGCAGTCACTGGCTGCAGTTGTTTCGCAGAATTATGGTGCAGGCAAATACGACCGCGCTTTCAAAACACTTCGCATTGCAATCGGTCTGTCCATCATAGCCGGTGTCACCATGTGTTATCTGACCTTCTTCCACGGAAATCTGCTCGCCGGCATTTTCTCGAAGGATGCAGATGTTGTCCTTGCGGCAGCGGACTATCTGAAGGCCTATGCGATTGACTGCCTGCTGACGGCCTTCCTGTTCTGCTTCGTCGGCTTTTATAACGGAATCGGCAGAACCGGTTTTGTCATGGTACAGGGAATCTGCGGGGCTTTTCTGGTTCGTGTACCGCTTTCCTTCCTCTTCAGCAGGATGACACCGGTCTCACTTTTCCGGATCGGTCTTGCTACGCCATGTTCTACAACCGTACAGATTGTACTTTGCTTCATCGTGCTGCTGCGTATTAAAAAAGAGATAAACGAGTAAGCAAATATACGGTGTACGTTTTCGCTTCTGCAATGATACAATATCTGCAGCAGACAAAGCACTTATGCAAAGGAACGACTAATTTATGGAACAGCAGTTTTTACCTCTGTCACGAAAAGATATGGAAGCCCGCGGGCTGTCACAGCTGGATTTCGTCTATGTATCCGGCGATGCCTACGTGGATCATCCAAGCTTCGGCAGTGCCATCATCACAAGGCTTCTGGAGAGCAGAGGCTATACAGTGGGACTCATCTGCCAGCCAGACTGGCGCAATGAGGAGAGTATCTGCGAATACGGCGAACCCCGCCTTGGCTTTCTGGTTTCTTCCGGCAACATGGATTCCATGGTCAACCATTATACCGTTGCCAAAAAGAGAAGAGGAAAGGATGCTTACAGTCCCGGCGGTGCCAATGACCGGAGACCGGATCGCGCAGTAACCGTATACTGCAATCTGATTCGCAGAAAATATAAGAAAACACCGATTGTGATCGGCGGTCTGGAGGCTTCTCTTCGCCGCATGAGCCACTATGACTACTGGTCTGACAGTGTGCGTCGATCTGTGCTGCTGGAGTCCGGAGCCGATCTGGTCTCTTACGGCATGGGCGAGCACAGCATTGTCGAGATTGCCGATGCTCTGGCAAGCGGTCTTCGTGTGGAAGATATCACCTTTATCTCCGGAACGGTTTTTAAGACCAGAAATCCGGATCTTCTTTATGATGCCGTGGAACTTCCCGCTTATGAGGAGGTTCTGGAAAGCAAGGAGGCCTACGCCAGAAGTTTTGCCATGCAGTACAGGAATACAGATCCCTTCCAGGGAAAGCGTCTCTATGAGACCTACGGCGGCAAAACCTATGTGGTGCAGAACCCTCCGGCAAAGCCGCTGGATATGATGGAGATGGATGATGTCTACGCGCTTCCCTATATGAGAGCCTACCATCCTTCCTATGAGGCAGCGGGCGGCATTCCGGCGCTGCAGGAGATCAAGTTCTCCCTGACTTCCAATCGAGGCTGTTACGGAGAATGCAATTTCTGTGCGCTCACGATGCATGAAGGCCGCATTGTTCAGGCAAGAAGCCAGGAATCCATCATCGAAGAAGCACAGATCATGACGGATGACCCGGCATTTAAGGGATATATTCACGATGTCGGCGGACCCACAGCAGAGTTCCGCAAGCCTGCCTGCAGAAAGCAGATGACGAAAGGAGCCTGCATCGGAAAGCGCTGTCTCTTCCCGACACCCTGCAAGAATCTGGAGGTGGATCACAAAGATTACCTGCAGCTGCTGAGACGTCTCAGAAAGCTGCCGAAGGTGAAAAAGGTCTTCGTGAGATCAGGTTTCCGTTTCGATTATCTGCTTGCGGATAAGAACAGGGAATTTTTAAGAGAGCTCTGTGAGTATCATGTCAGCGGCCAGCTTCGTGTAGCTCCGGAGCATGTATCCGACCCCGTTCTGGAAAAGATGGGCAAGCCGGCCTCCGCCGTTTACCGTGCATTTGAAAAAGAATATGAGAAGGTGAACAAGTCTCTTAAGAAAGAGCAGTATCTGGTTCCGTATCTCATGTCATCTCATCCGGGCAGTACGCTTGCCGATGCCATTAAGCTGGCAGAGTACCTGAAGACCCTGCATTTCATGCCGGAGCAGGTACAGGATTTCTATCCGACACCCGGTACCGTATCTACCTGTATGTATTACACAGGACTGGATCCCTTTACCTTAAAGCCCGTATACGTGGCACGTGATCCGCATGAAAAGGCAATGCAGCGAGCTCTGATCCAGTTCAAGGATCCCAAGAACTATGAACTGGTAAAAGAAGCTCTTCAGATCGAGGGACGTGAGGACCTGATCGGTTTCGGTCAGGAATGCCTGATCCCGCCCAGAAAGATCGTCAGAAGGGCAGGAAAGCCGGTAAAGGTTCATCACGAGGAAGCTGCTGCATCCACAGAAAACAGGCAGCCCCGGCAGGACAGAAGAAGACCGTCCGATACCCGCGGGAATACGGATCGTTCCGGTTCTCATGAAGGCAGAAGACAGCCTCACGCAGGGCATGATCATAGAAATAATACGCGTACTAAATCTGGTTCAGGAAGAGGCGGCAGAAGGAGATAAGCTGCCCTCTGATAATAATAAACCGGCCTGTATGGTCAAAAGGAGAACATCATGATTCGTAAATACCCGCATCTGTGTCAGCCGCTTACACTCGGCAACGTAACATTCCGCAATCGTATGTTTGCATCTCCGATCGGTTCTACCGATATTGATAAAGACTGTGTTCCGGGAGAAAGAACACGCGCTTTCTATGAGCTTCGCGCAAAGGGCGGCGCAGCAGCTGTCACTGTCAGCGAGCTGGTTGTGCATCCCGAAACAGACGGCTCCCACATGCTTCATCTGGATCTGGCAACCGTCGGCTCACTGGCTGCATTTACCTTTATTGCAGATTCCATTAAGAGACACGGTGCCGTTCCGAGTATCGAGTTTTCGCATTCCGGTCAGTATGCGGGAACCTATATGGCTGATAAGAACAAAAAGCAGGGCTTGACGCAGTTCGGTCCGAGTGACGGTGTCCGTCCGGACGGCAGAAAAGTAACGGCGTTAACGAAAGAGCAGATCGATGACATCGTAAAACGCTATGCCGATACAGCACTTCTGGCAAAGCGCGCAGGTTTCGAGATGATCATGATCCACGGCGGTCATACCTGGCTGCTGAATCAGTTTATTTCTCCGTACTTCAATAAAAGAACAGATGAATACGGCGGCTCCTTTGAGAACCGCATGCGTCTGACAATGGAAATCCTGCAGGCTGTCAGAGAGGCAGTCGGTCCGATGTTCCCGATCGAATTCCGTATGAGCGGCTCCGAGCTGTTCGAAGGCGGCTATGATCTGGATGAAGGAATCCGGATTGCACAGGCTGTCGAACCTCTTGTCGATCTGATTCATGTATCCGCCGGCTCTTATCAGTACGGCTTCTTCCGCACACACCCGTCCATGTTCTCGGAGCACGGCTGCAATGTCTACCTTGCCGAAGCTATCAAGAAGCATGTCAGCAAGCCGGTTGCTACGATCGGCGGTCTCAACGACCCGCAGCAGATGGAAGAGATTATTGCCTCCGGAAAGGCTGACGTGGTTTACATGGGACGCGCTCTGCTTGCCGATCCGTATCTTCCGCAGAAAACAGTCGCAGGACAGGATGAGCAGATCGTCAGATGCCTGCGCTGCTTTACCTGTATGGCAGAACGTCCGACAACACAGACTCGCCGCTGTACAGTGAATCCGTTAATCGGCCGTGAAATCGAGGGAACAGAAGTACTGCCGGCTGCAAAGAAGAAGACAGTTCTGGTTGTCGGCGGCGGCGTAGCCGGTCTGAAGGCAGCCGTGACCGCTGCTCAGCGCGGACACAAGGTTATTCTCTGTGAAAAGAGCGACCGCGTCGGCGGAATTCTGAAATGTGAGCAGGCTATTGATTTTAAGCAGGAGATGTACCAGCTGGGACTTTCTCTTGAGGCACAGGCAAGAGAAGCCGGTGTCGAGATTCGCGTCAATACAGAGGTAAATGCAGCCTATGCCGAAAGCATCCGGCCGGATTATGCCATCCTTGCAGTCGGATCCAATCCGATTGTGCCGCCGATTCCGGGTATTGACGGAGAAAATGTGGTTGTCGTAAATAACTATTATCTGGAGAAAGAAAAGGTAAAAGACAGTGTCGTTGTTCTCGGCGGCGGTCTTGCCGGCTGCGAAGCCGCCATTCATCTGGCACAGGACGGAAAACAGGTTCACCTTGTGGAGATGAGAGATACCCTGGCTCCCGATGCCAACATCCGTCATCGTCCGATTCTGATGCAGATGATCGAGAAGCATGTACATGCACATACAGGTCTGCAGGGACTGCAGATTACAGGTGAAGGTGTCATCTGTAAAAATGCAGCCGGTGAATCGGTCCTCATCCCAGGTGAAACCGTGATCTGTGCCCTCGGTCAGAGAGCAAACCGCGCCGGCGCAGATGCGCTCCGTGATATCGCTCCGGTTGTCCGCGAGATCGGTGACTGCGTCAGACCGAGCAACATTACAAATGCAATTTATCAGGGATATCACGCCGGACTGGATGCATAATCAGTTCAACGATATCATCAAAAGCAATACTGATGTCATCTTCGAGACGAAGACGTTCATCATAAGTATCCATTTTTAAAACACGGGCGGTGACGGTCGGATAAGACCCGCCGTCCTTTCTTTTATCCGGAAGAAAGTAGGTGACGGTTACTTCCGGCTGTTCTTTGATGTGAGCCTCAATCTGACGAAGAGAGTCGTTAATCACCTGTCTGACGTCTTCTGTCAGCTCAATCCGCTCACTGGTAAGTCTGGAGGTCTCATAGATTCTGCCGCTGAATCCGGTCAGTGCATCAAAAGGTGCAAACTGAGCCGCCCTGTTATGAATGGACATCGGCGGATGTTTTTTATCAACCGGACGCTCCAGGTTGATGATCTGATCATATTTTCCCATTGAATATCCGTCCTTTTAAGCTTTGTGCCCACCGACCTGACCGTTTCGTTCCCGCATAGTGGCGCCTTCCTCCAGATTCATTCCCTTCAGCACGATGTTTTTACCGTATTTTTTCTGAAGAGCGAGAATGGCCTTCTGACGCTTTTTTTCTTTTTCAAGCATCGTATTCTCTTTTTTGCGCTGAGCTTCAATGGCAGCATAGTCCGTAAACAGATCCAGCTGCTCATATTCAGCCGGTCCCTGTGCACGGTCTTCGGGAATGACCTTTCCGGCAGTAATAGAGATCCTGCGGACCAGAAGATCCGGATTGACAATCCGGTCGTATAACTGCATGGCCGCCTCTGTAATCATCATGGTGGAAGCCGTCTGACGGGGCAGATTGATTGTGCCGTGAGAGTGTTCCGGCACCTTGCGGCCGTAATAATCCATTCTCGTTTTTCCACGATATTTTTTTGAGATCTCCGGATTGGTCAGACTTTCTCTGTCATAGCCGATCGTCAGAACAATCTGGTCCGTCACCAGACATTTATCAGCCAGATCCAGTGACAGCGCATCCGCCATCTCTCTGGTGACGAGACGTGCTTTTTCAAAGTTATAGGGGCAGGCGAGTACCTGACCGGATCCGAGGCTCTTGCGTTCGGCACCATATTCACGGATTGCTTCCATGGTGCATGGTTCATATCCCCAGGCATGATCGATCAGAAGCTCTGCATTGATGCCGAACAGCGTATACAGATAATCGCGTCCGAATTCCGTAGTGGAATAAAGTGCCACATCCCCCATTGTATAGAGCCCGAGTGCCTCCAGCTTTTTCGCATAGCCTCTGCCGACCCGCCAGAAGTCGGTAAGCGGCCGATGATCCCAGAGCTTTTCCCTGTACTGATATTCATCGAGTTCCGCAATACGAACGCCGTCCTGATCTGCCGGGATGTGCTTGGCAACGATATCCATTGCCACCTTGCAGAGATACAGATTTGTGCCGATGCCGGCCGTCGCGGTAATGCCGGTCTGATCCAGCACATCGTGGATCATCGTCATGGCAAGCTCGTGAGCCGTCATCTTATAGGTGGCGAGATAGTCTGTCACATCCATGAAGACTTCATCAATGGAGTACACATGAATGTCTTCCGCCGCGATGTACTTAAGATAGATGGCATATATTCTGGAGCTCCATTCCATATAATGAGCCATCTGCGGAACAGCGACAACGTAATCCAGCTCGTATTCCGGGTGTTCATCCAGCTCCGGCGCAAATACCGATTTCGCTGTGAACTGATGTCCGGGAGCCTTCTGTCTGCGCTCGGCATTTACCTGACCGACTCGCTGAATCACTTCAAAAAGCCTGGCTCTTCCGGAGACACCGTGTGCTTTCAGTGAAGGAGAGACTGCCAGGCAGATTGTTTTTTCCGTGCGGCTCTTGTCAGCCACGACGAGATTGGTTGTGAGCGGATCATATCCGCGTTTTACACATTCTACCGAAGCGTAGAATGATTTTAAATCAATGGCGATATATATTCGATTTGCCAATACCGCTGCCTCCCGGAGGCTTTATTTCAAAAAATCACTTCTGAATTCCTGCTGCCGGATACCGTATCCTATTGAACTCAGATGAGCTGCCTTTAAGGCCACAAGATTGATATCCGTATGCATGATTCTCGCTATTTCTTCAGATGTGTAATGATCTTCATAGATATAAGAGAGCAGTTCTTCTGAATCCAGAAGAATCTCGGAACAGACAATATTTGCCTCAAATTCCGGTTTTGTTTTCATATCATAGAGCGTAAATTCTTTCAGTGCTCCGTGTCTGACCAGTTCTCTGTGAAGCTGATCGTGACCGATTTCGTGTGCACAGACGATCCGCATCGTTTCGCTGTCCAACTGATCATTCAGGAAGATATAGCGGTTCCGTTTGATCACCGTATACATTCCCTTCAGAGATCCGAAATCAGGGCAGATTCTGACCGTGATGCCAAGTGCTTCGGCAATCTCAAAAGGATCCCGCGACTTAAAGCGTTTTACCAGTTTCTGCCCGACCGCAATTAAATGATCTGACGGCATGGAAATACCTCCTTATCCAAATACAGCCGTATCAATGTCCGGATGTCCGGCATCAATGATTCTCTCCATCTTTTCGGTATTTCTTCGGAGTATATTTCTTATTTTTGTCCTTTGCATTCCAGTATGCTTCGGAAAGGGCACGGTAGACACCGTCCATGGCTTCCTCATCCATACTGCCGCCGGCAAAAAGTCCTACAACCTCTCCGACAATTTCCTCCATGTCACGGGCTGCCTTCGCACCGGCCTTTTCCTGAGCATCCATAATGTAGACATCACCCATGCCCATCAGTTCCTCATAGGTACAGCCGATAGCAGAGGCCAGTTTTTCAATGATGTCGTCATTTTTCGGACGCCGCGCACCCATCTCATAATTCTGGATCGTTCTGGTTGTCATTCCGGTCGCTTTTGCAAGCTGTTCCTGCGTCATTCCTGCTTCCTGACGCTTTAATTTCAACCGTTCCGGAAACTTCATTGCTCTACCTCCAAAGGCTGTTCTGATTTTGGTACGGATTTGCCCCACACCGTTTTGCTTTATATCACTTTCTGTGTGCTGCGCAATGTACACGAACAATTTGTTCACGCATCGCATTGACACGAACGTTTTGTTCTGGTATGATCTGTCCAGTAAACACGAAATAAATGTTCGTTATCATGATATCATGTACGTATCAATGCGTCAACTGTTCGCTGAACAGAATATTCGTGAACAATAACCTCTGCCCGAAATCACGGATATCCGGCAGCTGTATCTACGAAAGAAGTTTTAAATATGGAATGCAGAAAAGTATATGTGGACGTATCGCTGGATATTTCCAGAGACGGCTTTGTCAGACCGAGAAAGCTGCGCTATGAAGACGGCACGATCTATCCGATTGACCGGCTGCTCGACATCCGCCGTGCCGCCTCTACCAAAGTGGGCGGCGTCGGGATACGCTATACCGTTATGATCCGCGGCTGTGAGCGTTATCTGTTCGATGAGAGCGGAAAGTGGTTCGTGGAAGCAAAAGTGATCCCCTGAAAAAAGAACGCTTATTTCACAGGAAGACCACAAGCGCATGGTATGCTTGGAATACATTCACAGCAAATGCCGCGGCAAAAATATTCACAGCAATAAAGGAGGATTTCAGCATGCTTTGTATAAAAAACAAGTGGTATGTCAAAACACTCGCAGTACTGACGGCACTGAGCATAACCGGCCTCCCTGCTGCGGTACAGGCAGCGGCTTCTGTACCGGAACTGCCTGCAGCAGACTCAGCCGCAGAAGCTGCAGCTGATACAGCCGTTTCATCCGCTGCGGAAATGCCGTCTGATGACGCCGGTGAAAGCGAAGAACTTCACGAGAATGTTACTCCGGAAACAATTTCCTATGCCTCTTCCTGGGATGATATCTATGAGGCTCTGAAAAGAGCGGAGAATCATTATTACTATTACGACGAAGTAGATTATGCGGTTGAGGAAAAAGCGACTGCGGATATGTCCTATGAAGCTGATATCGCTGCCGCTGCCGACGTTCCCTATGTGGCAGACACTGCTGCCGGTGTTTCGAAGGACTATTCCGACACCAATCTGCGCGATCAGAAAGTGGATGAAGGTGATATCGTCAAAACGGACGGAAACTATATCTATATCCTGCAGCAGTCATCATATCTGACCATTGTCAGAGCCGATGCGGAAAACAGTGATGTTGTCAGCAGATCCCGGATCTCATTATCCGTCAATGCGAATGACAGCACCGGTCAGGAAGAAACTGCACTGATTTCAGATGAGCAGATCTACAGCTCTGAACCGCAGGCTATGTTTGTGCAGGGAGACCGTCTGATTCTGATTGTAAGCGAACAGCGTTATCGCAGCGGAAGTACCGCTTACTGGAATACGGACCTCTATACCAGAGTCATCACTCTGGATATTTCGGATCGCTCCAATCCGGCCGTACTCGGCACCTATCTGCAGGAGGGGTCTTATCAGCAGGCCCGCCGCATAAACGGCATCACCTATTTATATACAACCAGGTGGCCGGATATCGGTTATTCCTGCAGTGAGAGTGAACTGGCTGTCAGAATCGGAGACCGGACTCTGGAACCTGCAGATTACTGTATTCCGGCTGTTGTAACAGATCAGAGTTACCTGCTCTTTTCCTCTGTCAGTGATGCAGATCCTTCTGCTGTGCTTGACTGCGGCGTATTCGTCTCCGGAGGAAGCCAGTTCTATGTCAGCTCCGAAAACCTGTATGTTCTGAACAGCTACTGGGGCAGATCGGACAGCAAGACACAGATCACACGCTTTTCACTGAAGGACGGTCAGATCACAGGAGAGGCTTCCTGTTCGCTGGCCGGCTATGTCAATAACACCTGGTCCATTGATGAATATCAGGGAAATCTTCGCGTCCTGCTGACTTACAGCGGACTGAATGCAGCTGATGTCATCGGTAACCTTCTGCGCGGACAGAGTCTTTCCACTGCGGTCTACAACAGTGAAACCATGCGGCGCAATGTTATCTTTATTCTGGATAAGAATCTGGAGCGCATTGCCAGGCTCGGAAATATTGCCGAAAATGAGGAAATCAAATCTGCACGCTTCATGGGTGACACGGCCTACTTTGTCACCTACCGTAATACAGATCCGCTGTTCTGCATGGATCTCTCGGATCCGAAACAGCCAAAGATTCTCGGTTATCTGAAGATTTCCGGTTTCTCTGCCTATCTGCATCCGTTCGGTGAGAATAAGCTTCTCGGCGTCGGATATGAAACAGATGCCATGACCGGAAATACACTGGGGCTGAAGCTGACCATGTTTGATACTTCCGTTCAGGGCGATCTGAAGGTGATTGATTCTCTGGTAATTCCGGGCATTACCTATTGTCCGGCTATTGAAAATTACAAATCCATCCTTGCAGCACCGGAGAAAGGACTGATCGGTTTCTACTACAGTGACCGTTATCTGCTGTATTCCTATCATGAGAACGAGGGATTTGCTCAGTTCAGAAATTATGATTTACTCTCTACCGGTCTTGCAGGCTCTGGAGATGAAACAACGATGCGCGGTCTCTATATCGGAGATGAGATGTACCTCGCAGGATCAACCTATGTTGCCGGTTTCTCATTAAACGGCGACACCGATAAAGAATTCATTCTGAAAACAGATGCTTAATCAATGGCTGTTTAAGCATCTGTTGCTTAACCAACGGCTGCTTAACCGGGAGTTTCCTGCAAACTCCCGGTTAAATCTGATTTTCAAAGAGACGAGAGGAGTGATCAACATGGATCCGTTAAGAATTGTTAGCGGCGGGAATATTTAGCCATTTTAAGACGGAAATATTTAGCCAAATC
>JAUNAG010000175.1 GCA_030527685.1 Lachnospiraceae bacterium
ATGTGAAATTCCGGCACAAATACAGGAAACATCAGAACGGGATAAATTCCGGAAAAGATTGACAGTATAGACTGGCAGGAAAGAAAAAGGTTCGGACTTCTTCTTATTATATAGATACACAGATAGGAGAGCGTAGTATGGATCGATTCTCTAAGAAAATCGAAGAATTGATAAAAGCTCTGGCGAGAACGCGACGGCGGAAAAATTTCTTTATTTCTGTCGCTGCGGTTGTTGTCTTTGTGACAACCTATGCACTGATTCTTCCGGCGATTACGATCGACCAGGAATCTGCGGCAGAGGAGCCGGGCATTGTGCTTGAGGAGACGGTTGTCCACGAGGAAGCACCGGTTCAGGCTGAGCCGGATGTCGAAGAAGACAACGGCAATGTGCAGGAAGAGATAACGCCTGCAGAAGAGGAATATCCGACAGATGATCCGGCGGATACGCAGGATGCTGATGACCATGCTCAGGATGCTGATGATCACACCGGTGATTCACAGGATGCCGATAAGCAGGACGCAGATGAGCATGCAGATGACGAGCAGAAGCCGGATGAGAACACCGACAGCACAAAGCCGGCTGATACCGATTCTGCAAATACATCTGACGCATCTTCTGTTTCTGAATCAGCTGTATCGTCAACGGAATCTCTGAGCACAGATGTTCTGACCAGAACAATGAGTGCATCGGACGGTTCATTTGCGGCAGAGCTGATCTTTGATCAGGAAGTGACACTTCCGGAGGGTGCAAAGCTGGTTGTCTCTGAGACGAACAGTTCGGAGAATCCGGACCGTTGGGAAGCTTATGAGAAGCTCGCTCTGGCAGATGCACTGGCAAATGATAAGGAAGAAGTCAGTGCAGCAAAGTTCTTTGCAGTTTCACTTCAGAACGCAGACGGCAGCAGACTGGCACTTCCGGCAGCTGCCACACTGAAAGTAACATTCTCCGGTGAACAGCTTCGCAATGACGAGACGGTTTACGCCTACGGCTGGAGCAGCGACAGAACAGACCGGATCGCCGATGCGTCCATGCTGACAGAGAATAACAGCTGTGTCGGTTACACCTTCCGTGTAAACAGTCTCGATTATGAGACATTTGCAGCTTTCCTCGGAGCATCCAGAAGAGCTGCAGACGGAACTTATATGATCGTCCGTCAGGGCGGTGACGGCCGGTATTATGCGATGGCTTCCGACGGCAGTGCAGTTCCGGTACAGTATGACGAAGCATCCAATACGGCTTCTGAAACAGAGAAGAGCGGAAAGCTTCTGAACTGGACCAAGAACGGCGGTACGCTGGTGTCACAGGCGGGAACTTATGCGGCAGCTGTTTCTGAAAAGGTCGGTGATGCAGCAGTTTCTGAAACACCGGTTAATCTGATCATCAAGAGAACAGATGAGAACAGCCGGACAGCAGTTTACACAACCAGGACAACCGGTACGAATACCGGACGTTCCGTGATGTTTGATGCACTTGTCCTCTCAGAAGATGCAAGTACATTTACAACAATTGAAATCGGTACAAAGCCGATTCAGGCAACCATTCTTGCAGCACCTGCATCAGAAGAGCAGGCAAATGCAGCTGACGAGTCAGAGCCTGCAGAAATCGAAAATGCTGAGTCAGAAAGCGAAGCTGCAGAAGAAATCGAATCAGATGCGGAAGCAGCTGAAGAGAGCGGATTTGATTTTACTGCATCAGCTGACGGTGTGAAGGTGCTCGTGACTGCACCGGAGGGTGCTTTCCCGGAAGGCACCACAATGGTTGTGAAGGCAATCGAAAATACAGAGATTGTCAGTGCGGCTCTGGAAGCAGTGGAAGGAACCAATGCCCGTGCGAAGGCAGTGGACATCACCTTCTACGATGCGAACGGCAGTGAAATTGAGCCGGCACTTCCGATCCGTGTAACAATGCAGGCAGATGTGATTGCCGAAAATGCAGAAGTTGCAGTAGTCCATGTCGATGATGCGCTGCAGGCTGAGGTTGTCGAGCAGACAGCTGAAGGTGATCTGGAGGCAGCTCCGGCAGCAGACGAAGTTGTCTTTGAAGCAGATGCATTTTCCGCATATGTTTTAGTTTATACAGTCGACTTCTACTTCGGAGAATATGAGTACAGTCTTCCGGGCGGACAGTCCATCCTTCTTTCAGAACTGATCAATGAGATTCAGCTGGTCAAGAATAACGAGGGCGATCTGCTGACGATCGAAGAGATCGCAGATGTGACCTTCTCCAATCCGGAGCTGCTGGCAGTTGAGAAGACGGAAGACAACTGGCTGCTGACAAGCAGGGAGGCATTCAATACAGAAGAAAGTCTGACAGTTACACTGAAGGACGGCGCAGCTGTCACCATTACGGTAAAGGATGCGCAGCAGACAACAGATCTGAATCAGCTTCTGGAAGATGTTTCAATTGAAACAAATGCAGGTGAGACGATCATCAGCGAGGACGGAAAGATCGTTGCCAAGAAAGATGAGTCTTACCACTTCAAATTTAAGTTCAAGGAAAACAGCACGACTCAGTTCGACAATGGCTCCTCCATGTATTACACACTTCCGGACGGTGTGTCATTGGCAGCAGGACAGAGCGGAACGTTCTCCATCGTCATCGGCAACCGTGTCGTGACAGGCAATACTTATACAGTTACGAATGACGGCAAAGTAAAGATTGATTTCAACACAGGACACCGCAACTTCCGCTTCCTGGAAAATTCGGCAGATGTGGAGCTTAAGGTAGAATTCAGCGGTACGATTTCTGAAAATACGAAGGAGCTGAAGTTCCGTTACGATGACAAGCTTGATTATGAAGTAGATGTACAGGATAAGCATGAT
>JAUNAG010000059.1 GCA_030527685.1 Lachnospiraceae bacterium
GGTTCTATCGGATTATTTAATGTCGATGAGGACGCAGATCAGGTCGAACTTGGTTACAGCATCGGCAGTAAATGGTGGAGACATGGGTATGCTACAGAAGCGGCAAAGGCAGTTATACATTATGCATTTGATTCTGTAGAATTTCATCGTATTTATGCATCTCACCATATAGAAAACACTGCATCCGGGCGAGTGCTGGAAAAGATCGGGATGCAATATGAAGGCACTCTGCGCGATGGTCAAAAGAATGCAGACGGAACCTATGCAGATTTAAAGCTTTATTCGATTATTCAGAAAGACAGGTGACTTTTTGAGTAATTGATCTATTGGCAGCGGAGGGACAATATGAAGATAGAACATATCGCTATGTATGTGAATGACCTGGAAGAAACGAAACATTTTTTTGAGACATATCTTGGAGCCACTTCCAACAGCGGCTATCACAATCAGACAACCGATTTCCGTTCTTACTTTCTGACCTTCGATGACGGTGCAAGACTGGAAATAATGAACAAGCCCGGAATGAATGACTCCGCTAAAGAATTAAACCGGACCGGATATATCCATATTGCTTTCAGTGCAGGGAGCAAAGAAGCAGTCGATCAGCTTACGGAAAGACTGAATAAAGACGGATATGAGATCATCAGCGGACCCAGAACTACCGGTGATGGATATTACGAGAGCTGTATTGTCGGTATTGAGGGAAATCAGATAGAGATTACGGTATAAAATCGCTTCAACTTTTGGAGAAAATAAGAGTAAAAAATGGCAGGTACTTATATGATAGCAAGAGCAGTTCAGAACATGATTTTATTTTACAACGGAAGCGTTCATGATATTGATCACTTTTTAAAGGTGTGGGGATATGCCAGAACAATCGGCGAACTGGAACAGCTTGATCCTTACACACAGGAAACATTGGAACTTGCTGCTGTTGTACACGATATTGCCTGCCCTTTATGCCGCAAAAAGTACGGAAGTACTGCCGGTCCATATCAGGAGTCTGAAGGCATTCCACTGACAAGAACATTCTACAAAAATTTCGATCTGTCCGGTGAACAGTTAGACAGAATTTGTTATCTTGTCGGTCACCATCACACTTTTCGTAATATCGAAGGATCAGATTATCAGATTCTGATAGAAGCTGATTTCATTGTAAATGCCTCCGAAAGCAATATGAGTCTCTCTGCAATTCAGAGTTTCTATGATCAGGTCTTCAGGACCTCAGCCGGAAAGAAACTTCTTGCAGAAATCTACAATCTCAGGAGATAAGAATATGAGTCAGGTAATACTCAGACAATTTGAGAAGGCTTATGTAAGCGAAGCCATGCGCATCTGGAATGAAGTTGTTGAGGAAGGCGTGGCTTTTCCGCAGCTTGATTTGCTGGATGAGCCCGAGGCATTGGAATTCTTCCGGGAGCAGACTTACACAGGTTTGGCAATAAAAGAATCAACAGATCAGGTGCTGGGATTATATATTCTTCATCCAAATAATACTGGACGCTGCGGACATATTGCAAATGCCAGCTTTGCTGTCCGTTCAGAATCCAGAGGTCTTCATATCGGTGAAAAACTGGTGACTGACTGCCTGGAAAAAGCAAAGGAAAACGGCTTCAGACTGATGCAGTTTAACGCAGTTGTCGACCGGAATATTCACGCAAGACATTTATATAAGAGACTGGGATTTCAGGAAGTCGGCATGATTCCCGGTGGCTTTCTCATGAAAGACGGCCATTATGAAAATATACATGTCATGTATAAGGAACTGTAATTTTCCCCTTTATTTCCCATGCTCCCGTGCAATGAAGACAAGGCGTTCGCTTTCTGAAGAAGGTGCTTCATTCGTATAGTCCTGATACACTGCTTCCTCGATCAGTCCGGCTTCCTTCAAAAGTGCACTGATTCTTTCTTTTTCAAATGCAGTCTGCGCATGAAGCTCCTCCTGACGGCGATACAGACCGTTCTCATCCTTTATGAACAGTGTCAGCGCATATTCGTTGACCTGTTCTTCTTCGTACCAGCTGTTTTCCCAGATATAGGCGCCGTCCTCTGAAGTCTCTGCGTAGGTATTATCACCCAGAACATCACGGAAAAGATGTGGTGTCTTCACATCAAAGAGAAAGAGGCCGTCCGGATCCAGATAATTGTTCACGAGACGGAAGACCTGCAGCAGTTCCTCCTCGGACTCCAGATAATTGAGACTGTCACAGATACAGATGACAGCCCGTACTGTGCCGTAGAGTTCGAAGGACTGCATATCCTGCAGAAGATACAGAATATCGTGGCCGCTTTCCATTCGTTTCTCGTGAGCTGATTCCAGCATCTCAGGAGAGTTGTCGACACCGATCATGTCATAGCCTTTTTCCGCAAGATATTCTGTCATGGTACCGGTACCGCAGCCCAGGTCGAGAACCAGGCCGTCATGAATGCCATGCGCCTGCAGAAGCTCCACAATACGGCTTCCCCAGTTGTCGTATGGAATTGTCTGCATGAAGCGGTCGTAAACCTGTGCAAAGCTGCTGTACTGATCCATCTGTTATTTCTCCCGTAATGTGATAAAATAAACAGGTCGTGCTCTGTCCGTGATTTCACTCATGTAAGCATGGCATTGACCTGTTTTTTATGCCATATTCTGATTGCAGATATACCAGTCAAATATACCCTGTAAACAGAATCATCGCAAGTCAAAAGCATACATCATCAGCACAGACAGCAGGCATCTGCCTGCAGGAATAGGAGAGTACACATGCTGCTTGACCGGGATCTCCGGGAGCCGCTGTTTGAGTTTCTTGAAGAAACCTACGGTAAGATCCGCATTATTGAAGAGAAGAATATCGGGCGCTCACGTGCTGATGTTGTCATGGTTACAGAGGATTCCGTATGCGGAATAGAGATCAAAAGTGACGCTGACAGTTATGCAAGGCTTGCAAGACAGGTGCGTGATTATTCCCTGTATTTTGACACCGCCATCATCGCGGTAGGAACCAGACATGCCATGCATGTAGAAGAACATGTTCCCGACTGGTGGGGAATCATCACACTCGAAGAAGTAGACGGTGAAGTGGATTCCTATATGCTTCGCAGGCCCAGGCCGAATCCGCAGGCCGATCTCACCAGGAAGCTTTCATTTTTATGGAGAGAGGAACTGGAACGGATTCTGCTTGCAAACGGTATGCCGCGATATACAAGTCTCAGCAAGAAAAAAATCCGTGCAAGACTCATGAAAGCAGTCCCGCAGGAAAGACTGCATCTGCAGATTTCCGAACAGCTTTTTGAACGTGATTATAATAAAATCAAAATATAAATATATAATTGATTTAATCAAGGAGGAGAGCAGTAATGAGAAAATTTGAGGGTTTCCAGAAGGGCGTGAATCTCGGCGGCTGGATCAGCCAGTTTGCAAAATACGATCACGAACATTTTCAGACATTCATTCAGAAAGAGGACATCGCCTATATTGCGACCCTCGGCTTCGACCATGTCCGCGTGCCGGTAGATTACAATGTGCTTGAGGATGAAGAGGGAAATATTCTTGAGACCGGTTTTGAGTACCTCATGCGCTGCCGTGAGTGGTGCGAGGAATACGGCCTTCATATGCTGATTGATCTGCATGAATGCTACGGATATTCCTTTGATCCTTTAAAGAAAAATATGGACCGCAGAAAGTTCTTTTATGATGAAGAGCTTCAGGAGCGCTTCCTGAAATTATGGACGAACATTGCAGAGCGTTTCAAAGATTATCAGGATATGGTTGCTTTCGAGCCGCTGAATGAGGTCGTTCTTGTAGAGGTCACTGAGGCCTGGAATCAGCTTGTAAAAAAATATATCGCACGGATCAGAACCATCACTCCGGATGTATACATCGTAATCGGCGGTGTCGATTATAATAATGTATTAAGTGTAAAGCTTCTGGATCCGCCTGCTGATGACAAGATCGTCTATAATTTCCATTGCTATGAGCCTATGATCTTTACACATCAGGGTGCTTACTGGATGGAGGAGTTCCCGTCTGATTACCGTATTACCTATCCGCAGCCGGTAGAGGTCTATCAGGCAGAAACAACAAGAATCCTGCATGCAACGACAGGAACACTTTTCCTCGACGAAGTAAAGGAAATGGGTCCGGATTACTTTAACATTATTATCCGTGATGCTGTAACGGCAGCGGAAAAATATGATGTACCTCTGTATTGCGGTGAATACGGTGTCATCGATCTTGCAGACAACCCGTCCAAAATCAACTGGCTCCGCGATATTCACACTGCATTTAACCGCTACGGAATCGGTCGTTCTCTGTGGAATTATAAGGAGAAGGATTTCGGTCTTGTTGATGAAAGCTTCAAGGAAGTAAAAGAAGATTTCATTCGCATCGTATAAGAATCAATTTCCTGTGGGATGAACGGAAAGCCGTCTTCATGTGAGAGAGGACGGTTTTTCATTCTATACATATGTAGTCGCATAATTATCCTTATGCGACTACTTACACTGAAATATGTCTTAGATTATGCTTTTTGAGCCTTTAGGACTCATCTAACGTATCTGTATCTATTCCCGTACGCAATCGCAAAAATGAATGTATCCGAATACAATGAATCATGCAGCAGATACAACTACTTCTTTTATTTGCATCTTGCCTGTAATTGGGCTACACTTTTATCAAGATTACTGATGATACATCAGAAGAAAGAAGGGACACATTCCTATGCTGAAAGACCCGAAAAAGACAAAAGACGCTGTTGTACAGTGGATCCGTGATTACTTTGCCAAAAATCTTCCCAATGCCACTGCCGTTGTCGGTATCTCCGGCGGAAAAGATTCCAGCGTCAGTGCAGCTCTCTGTGTTGAGGCACTCGGCCGTGACCGTGTCATCGGCGTTCTCATGCCTGACGGCAATCAGTCCGATATCTCTGACAGCTATACACTCGTAAAGCATCTGCAGATCCGTTATCTTGAAGTCAACATTCAGAAAATGACAGAGGCATTTAAATCAACCTTCCTTACACTTCCCGGCTTCTCTGATATTGCCGGCCATGAAGGACTCGCCGGTGAAGCCTGGATAAACACGCCGCCGCGCATTCGCATGACCACGCTTTATGCAATTGCGCAGTCCGTTCCGGGCGGCGGCCTCGTCATCAATACCTGCAACCGTTCAGAGGATCACGTCGGCTATTCTACAAAATTCGGCGATGCTGCCGGCGATTTAAGCCCGCTTTCTTCATTTACCGTACATGAGGTTCTGCAGATCGGCACTGAGCTGAACCTGCCGGAATCCCTGGTCAAAAAGACTCCCTCCGACGGTCTCAGCGGCATGAGCGATGAAGACAAACTCGGCTTCACATATGCAGTTCTGGATCAGTATCTGGATACAGGCGTCTGCCCGGATCCGGAGGCAAAGGAAAAGATCGATCGTCTGAACAGACGCAATCTGCACAAGCTCCTTCCGATGCCGACATACAAGAAAAGTGAGGATGATTAATCTCCAACTGGTCGCTTAAATTTTTATTATGCGACAACATGTGCATATCCTAATACCCGCTCTTTCCATTAAGAAAAAGCGGGTATTTCTTTATGAAGCGCTTTAGAATCCGGTTTTGATAAATCTGCAGATGTTTCAATAAAAACTTGTTTTTGAACTCATGCCTGAATCTCCTTCTTTGTCAGCTTCTGATATGATCTTTCTGATAAGAATTCTGATGTCTCCTCATGGCGAATCCGCTTAATTGCTTTCACACAGCTGACCGATACCAGAATGAGCTTTAATAATGTTACTGCACATTTAATTGTTCCGAATACCAGCGGATATACTATAAATGAAAGCATTTCTTCCGACATCTGGCGTCCATATAATGAAAGGAAATACTACTGCTCTTCTTTATATCTGAATCCCTTAAAATACTTAAAGTTTTACTTTAAACATTTTAGCGAAATCAATTTGTTATGGTAAAGCTTCATTAGTTATAAGTATTATGATTGACGTTGTAAAGCGTTTGTAATAGAATTGAATAGAAAGAAGGTGATTGAAATGGCAACAACTCCTACTCAAATCAGAATTGATACTGATATAAAAAAGCAGGCCTCCGAACTGTTCCGTAATCTTGGCCTCGATATGTCCAGTGCAGTTAATCTTTTTCTTCATCAGTGTGTATAACGCGGAGGCATTCCATTCACTGTGGAAATTCCCCAGTATTCTCAAAGCACCATCAACGCAATGGAAGAAGCAAGACGTATCTCCCGTGATCCTGACGCTAAGGGATATACTTCTATGGATGATTTAATGAAAGCTCTGGACGACTAAATGTACAAAGTTAAATTAATCTGATCTATTTAAGATGTAGCAAAATGGGGCAAAGTTCACGAAATGTGAACTCTGCCCGTTTTACGTATTCAGAGCAAAAATATTTATATTTTGACACACAGTGAATATATGCGATAATAGAGAACGTGTATATTAAAAGATCATCACTTAATCTGAGGTTTTAGTCACATGAATCCATCTAATTCTTCTTCCGGGAACACACAGACGACTATGTCGAATACTTCCTGGTTTCTGCGCGGACTTCGACACGGTATTCCGATCTGCGCCGGCTACTTTGCCGTCTCCTTCGCACTCGGCATCACTGCACGTAATGCAGGCATGAGCGCGATCCAGTCCTTTATTATGTCCCTGACAATGCTGGCAAGTTCAGGTGAATTCGCCGCTGTCACCATGATCAGTGCAGGTGCCGGCTTCATCGAGCTGATCACCACCTCTCTCATCATCAATCTGCGGTACTTCCTGATGGGCTGCTCGCTGACACAGAAGCTCCGTCCCAATGAGAATCCGATTCATCGTTTTCTTGTAGCCTACTGCGTGACGGATGAAATCTTCGGTCTTTCTGTTACCACTGAGGGTTACCTCTGCCCGTTCTATACCTACGGCATTACAATTATTTCGGCAGCGGGATGGGTAATCGGAACTTTCCTTGGAAATGTCGTCGGCAGTATTCTGCCTGAGTTTGTGACAAACGGACTGAGCGTGGCGATGTACGGCATGTTCCTTGCTGTCATCATTCCGCCGTCCAGAAAAAGCCGTTTCATCGGTATCCTTGTCGTGCTCTCCATGGCAGCAAGCTGGTGCTTCTCCGTTCTGCCGGGGCTCAGCAGTATCTCTTCCGGCTTCCGGATCATCATCCTGACAATCATCATTGCAGGTATTGCCGCTGTTATCAAACCGGTTGAAGCAGACTCTTAAAGCCAAATCGACTGTAATACTTATATTGGAGGAATCATGATATGCCCTCAAATTCCGCAGGAATCTATATATCACTGCTTATTGTTGCACTGACCATCTACTCCGTCCGTCTGGCGCCGTTCCTGTTTCTCAGAAAGCCCATCACGAACAGATGGTTCAAATCCTTTCTGTACTATGTACCTTACGTCACGCTTGCCGTGATGACCTTCCCTGCGATTCTCACTGCAACGGGTAATCTCGCTGCAGGTGCAGCCGCACTGATCGTCGGTCTGCTTGTGGCCTGGTTCTGGGGCGATCTCTTTGCAGTCGCCTGCAGCTGCTGTGCAGCCGTTTTCCTGGTCCAGTGGATCTTCTGATCAAACATTATCAGAGAATCAACAGGAGGGCTCCTGACGCCGTATTCGCGGTGACAGGAGCCCTCCTGCCTTTTGCCTAAAGCTGTTCTCTCTGTCATCTCAAAGATACCAGTGAAAAACATACAAAAGAAATCAGGCGTACCGGAATACCGATACGCCTGACTGTAAGTGATCTCATATCTTACTCAATTGTATAAACCCATGTCTTAGCCATGGTCTCTTCATTAATCTCCTGTCCGATGCCCGGAAGCTCCGGAACAGTCAGATTGCCGTTTTTATCCGGCGCATAGTTGTACTTGCATGTTGAGATCAGACCTTCCTTCAGACCATAGGAATGCTGCTCATGGATCAGGAAGTTCGGCAGAGTAGCTTCCACATGCAGTGCTGCAGCCTGTGAGATCGGGCCGCCGCATACATGAACCTGAACCTTGATATCATAAGTATCAGCCATGTCGCAGACCTTCTTGGTCTCTGTAATACCGCCGCAGAGGCATACATCCGGCTGGATGACATCCAGCGCTCTTGCCTCGAAGAAAGGACGATATCCCAGTCTTCCGTAGATTCTTTCGCCGGATGCTACCGGGATCTTAATATTTTCCTTAATCTCACGCATGGAAACAGGATTCAGCGGATGAACCGGCTCCTCATAGTACATGATATTCAGGTCATCTACGTAATTGGCAAGCTGAATAGCTGTGCTTGTATCTGTGAAGGCATGCAGCTCGATAATGATATCCAGTGTCTCACTGACATCTCGAATAGCCTTCAGTCTGGCACGAACCATCTTCAGAACATTCTGCGGAAGCTGTCCTCTGGTTCTCCACTTCGGATCCTGAACAGCTCTCTGCCAGGTGCCGTTTTCCGAATAACCGATCGGATCCACCTTAACAGCTGTATAGCCTTCTGCAATTGCCTTTCTGGCAGCCATTGCATAATCTTCCGGCTGAATCAGTGCAGCTTCTTCAAGATCCCAGTCAAACTGAATCTGGCTTGCATAGGCGCGAATCTTGTCATTCGTCTTGCCGCCGATCATCTGATAGACCGGAACGTTGAAGTACTTGCCTTTGATGTCCCAGAGAGCAATATCAATGGCACTCATACCTGCATTAATTACAGTTCCGCCGCCCATACCCCAGAACGTGGTACGGAACAGCTTTTCACGAATGGCCTCAATATTCAGCGGATCCATGCCGATAATCAGCTGACCGAAGTCTCTGACAATACCGACACCTGCGTAGTGCGCATCGCCGTAGGCAAGACCTACTTCACCAAATCCGCTGATGCCTTCATCCGTATTGATACGAATGCAGATCGGTGCACAATCATCATAGTTCAGGCATTTCGCAAAATCGTATACATCAATACTGGTGATTTTCATCGTTTCTTCCTCATTCTCATGATTTACAGACGGCCGCTGAACGGAGCTGACTCGATTGCGGCATGAACATAATTGATCAGACCAATTATATCAAATACCGGGAGTCCTGTCGCCTCACGAATATCCTGAGCAAACGGCGGCATGTTAGTGCATTCCATCACGATCGCACCGATATCCGGATTTTCCTCTACCATGCGTTTTGCGACTGCAACCATATCATTTCTTGCCTTGTCGACATCCAGGTCATTGGAGTCGGCAAAGAACATCTTACCGAAATCAGTGTCTTCGATTCCGTAAACCACCTTGTTTACATCCTGAATATCAACACCTGCAAAGTGCTTCTCTCCAAGAGAAGAAGCTCTTGCTGTCAGAATGCCGATCTTCTTCCCCGGCATCATGGAGCTGACCAGTCTTACCTGCAGCAGGCTGGAGGAGATCACCGGAATATCGACTTCTGCAGCAATTTCCTTCTGGAAGATTGCCATGAAGCCGCAGCTGGTGATGACACATTTGCAGCCCTCTGCCTGCAGCTCTTTAGCTGCATCAATAAAAGGACGGATTAATGCGGGATCCTGTTTTAAAACAACAGAATCCGCATTTGCCTCCTTTACAATACGATAGCTTACCGGAAAATTGAATGTAGTTGCATTTCCGATATCACCCTGAATTCTGGGAAAATGAGTATCCAGCATCAGGATGCCGATCTTCGGACCGTAGGTTGTTGTATTTCCGTGAACAATCATATTTGTCTTCCTTTCAGATTACAGTCCCATCACCGGAAGAATGTACAGCATCAGAACACCGCTGCCGTACAGGATCAGGAAGCCGAGAAGAGATGTCATCATAGACTTCACATAGTCGCATTCCTTGCCTGTGGATGCTGCAACAAGACCGATAACAACGATTGTGCAGAGGTCACTCGGCGGGAATGCCTGTGAACCCATGGCAATGTGTGCGCCTGCCAGTGCGACAGAATTAGCAGACATGCCTGTAGCCTCCAGTGCCGGTGCAAAGAAGGAGAAGATAACGTTCTGAACAGTAGACTGAGAACCTGTGATCATACCCATGAGACCCATTGCAAGGGATCCGCCGAGCTTCATGACATGTACATTTAAGGTCATTGCCCAGTCAGAGATCTTATCAATCAGTCCTGCCTTGTAGAAAGCACCAAGCATCAGTGCGCAGGCAACGTGAACCTTTCCGCAGGGGATATAGTTCTTAAAGCCTGTTGCGATAACATCACCGATACCGCGCTCTCTGACCGGCTTGAAGAAGAATGCAACGATTGTGCAGACGATCAGAGTCAGAACAATCAGGTTAGACAGACCGCTGATGAACGGGATGCCGGAAACAAGCTTTGTAAACGGTGCGAAGATAATCGCTACAAAGTCAAGATTGACTGTATTCTTCCACGGACCGTAACGCAGGATCATGATAAGGATCAGAAGAAGTGTCGGGATCAGAGTGGTCCAGTTCTCCTTCAGGATTTCGCCGACCTTTTTATTAGTGCGAAGGTTCTCCGGAAGCTCCTTGATCTTAACCAGCTTGAATGTATAAATTGCAATAACGATGATGGCTACCAGCGGTACAGTGATGAAGCTGTAGCCTAATACAGTGTCGTAATCGGCACCTGCCAGAGAGGAAGCCAGAACGATACCGTTGGACATCGGCGGGCAGAGAGATCCGATCAGGGCACCAAGTACGATGGTTGCGGATACGTCTGTTGTTCTCAGGCCAAGGTCCATCATAGCCGGGATAATCAGAACGCCGACAGATGCTGCAACGGAGAGGCCCTCACCGAGGAGTGCGCCGAAGATAATCATGGCAACGAAGCTGGCAACATAAAGGCCTTTTGCAGACTTGCCGAATACAGAACGGGATGTTTCAAGGACAGTATGAACTGCACCCATGGTTGTCTGTGTCTCTGAATAAATCATACCGAAGATGGCGATCCAGATAACCCATGCCAGTCTGTTAAAGCCGTCCAGCCATGCGGAAGCCCAGTCTGCCGGGTTCACAACGCCGTTCACAAGTAAAGCGGTAACGCCTGCAATTGCGAGTGCTGCAGTGACATTTCCGCCGATCTTCGGAATCGGTTTGATTAAGATAATTGCGAGTAATACAATTACGGGGATAATTACACCTATCATTGCCAGTTTCTCCTCTTAAATAAAGTAATTTGTTATTAAAGGTCCTGCGGTTTTAGTTTCTCACTTCATTCACAAGACGGTTAACCTGATCATATTCGCCCTTTAAATAATGGATCATATTTTCTGTCGAAACCTTCTGGCATAACACTACAGATTCCTGAGAATAGAATCCGCAGTGCGGTGTAATGATCACATTATTTCTGTTCAGGAAGGGATTTCCTTCCAGCTTCGGGTTCTCATCCTTAAACACATCCAGGCCGGCACCTCGTACCAGACCTTTATCAAGCGCTTTCAGAAGTGCGTCCTCATCCACACTTGCGCCTCTTGCGGCATTGATAAAGATTGGCGCTTTCTTTAAGCCGCTGAAGAATTCCTCATTGAAGAAATTCTCCAGTTCCTTTGTCTGTGCCATATGGCTGGTGATGATATCGCAGTTCTCCTGAATGAATTTCACATCCACGAGTTCGACACCGATTCCGTCTGCGACTTCCTTCGGAAGATACGGATCATATCCGTAAACCTTCATTCCGAAGGCCTGCGCACGAACAGCTACGGCGCGTCCGATTTTGCCCAGTCCCATAATGCCCAGTTTCTGGCTGCTTAAGCTGTGAATCGCTCCGACATCCTTGGACACCCAGCGATGTTCTACTTCCACCTTTTCGGTGTACTGCTTCAGCCGGCGGTTCAGAGCCAGCATAAGAGCCATTGTATGTTCCGCAACTTCCTCTGTGCAGTACTCTCCCACTGCGGCAACGGCGACCTGATGTGCGGCAGCCTCCTCCAGATCAACGAAATTGAATCCGGTAGATGTCAGTGACAGAATCTTCAGCTTCTCTGCACAGTCAAACATCTCCTTATCCATCATGATCAGAGCGGAAAGAAGTGCATCGGAATCTTTCAGAAGCTCTTTGAATTCCTCTTTTTTCTCCGGGTCATAGTCATATACGACCGTTTCCACATCCGGAAATGCTTCCTTCAGCATATCGATTTCATAATCAATATTTCGATTCTGCGCCTTCGGAAGATCGGCAATCAGTATTTTCATCCTGTCTCCTTCCTGTCAGTTCTGCTGCTCTGCTGCATCTGCCATCACGCCCATGCTGATCGGACGGACAGGTGCACGCTTTGTAGCAGGAATGATCTCTGCCATGCTGAGTCCTGTCTTTTCAGAGATAATTCTGGCAACCAGACGTTCGCATGTCTTGCCCTGGCATAAGCCCATACCGGCATGTGTCATTCTCTTTACACCGTCTACTGTTGTAGCGCCGGCGGCAATGGCTGCCTCGATATCCTCTCTGGTTACTTCCATACAGCGACATACGAGACGGCTTGCTGTATCCTTCTTAGCCGGAGCCTCTGCCTCGTCAGCATCAGCACTGTGCTTCATGCTGCGGACTGTATTGATATATTCCTTTGGAATTGCAATGGACACAACATGTGTGTTCTTATATGCCTCCGGCATGACAACCGAAGTTACGACACCGTCGCAGACATACTGTCCGTCTCTTCCGACAGCCTTTACAACATCGCCCTTTTCCGGAACCGGCAGGTATTCATAAGGGAAGGATACCTCTGCCTCTGTCTCGGAATAGTTGTAGTTCAGCAGGAAGATTGCCTGTCCCGGACACATAGCCACGCATCTGCCGCAGCCGACACATTTTTCTTCATGCAGGCAGGGAAGATTGGTAATCGGTTTGCCGACCGTGATCGCACCGAACTTACATGCGCTTTCACACGGATTGCAGGGAATCTCCTGAACGCACTCGATTACTGCGACACGTCCCTGCTTCAATCTTTCCTCACTGGGGATGCCGGTAGCCGCTGCCAGCTCTTCAGCACTGGGAATTCCCGTAAAACGTACTCCTTCAGCCATCGATTCTCTCCCCCCTGGTTTCCATATATTCCTGCATCGCTCTGACCTGTGTTTCTTTCGCCATGCGTCTTCTCTCACCGAATAAACCTGTACGGAGTGCATTCACTCTGTCACGCACTTCCTGCTTGCGGCCCTCTGCTGTAATCGCATCCAGATGGCCGAGTGCGGCTGCGGCTGCAATTCCGGCAAGCTTTCCTTCCTCCATTGCGGAGCTTGCTTCTTCTACGCCGGTGATATCGCCTGCCACATAGATTCCCTGCTTCGTAGTCTCCATATTCTCATTGTGCATGGGAACATGACCGCCGAGAGCCGGAATAAAGGTGAATTCACATCCTGCCATCCATGCGAGCTCTGTCATCGGATTCAGACCGACTGCAAGGCAGACCGTATCAACGGCAACAGCTCTTTCGGATCCCGGAATCGGATTCCACTTTTCATCCAGGGCAGCAATGACAGCACCTTCTACATGGCCGTCACCGTAAACTTCAGTGATCGTATGACCTACGAGAATCGGAACACCTGCTCTGCGGATCTTTCCTGCATGGACACCGTAGCCGCCGATATTCGGTGCTGCTTCTACCAGTGCCTTTACATTGGCACCGGCCTGCATCAGCTGATAGCTGACAATCAGACCGACGTTGCCGGAACCGAGCATCAGTACATTCTTGCCCGGAAGAACGCGGTTTACGTTGATCATGGTCTGTGCAGCACCTGCTCCCATGACGCCCGGAAGCGTACTTCCCGGGAACGGCATGTAATTCTCCTTGCCGCCAGCAGCAATGATGATCTTGTCTGCCTTCAGAGCAATGTGCTCTGTTCCGCGCATAATACCGATTTCGTTATTGTCAAAGATACCGTAGGCGACACTGCCGAGCATGACGTCTGCATCGGTAGACTCCAGCTCCTTTAAGAGCATCTGACCGATTTCATAGCCTCTGGTTCCCGCCATATGCTCTCTGGAACCGAAGAACTTATGAATCTGCTTGAACAGCTGTCCGCCGGGGAATGCATTTTCATCAATTAAGGTGACATGTGCACCGAGTCTGCTGGCCTCAATAGCAGCACATAATCCGGCGGGACCTGCGCCGATAATGGCAATTTCCGTTACCATCTTCTTCATCTGTCTTCCGCCTCCTTAGCTGCGCTGAATCCGTACTGGCGCTGCAGCTGCATGCCGTCTTCTACAAATGTCACGCAGGTACGTACATTCGGGATTCCGTTTACTACCATCATGCAGTCTGTACATCTGCCGATTGCACAGAAGATGCCTCTGGGCTCATCTAAGTTGACTGTCTTGCGGAAAGCCTTGATGCCTGCTGCCATCAGAGCAGCTGCAATCGGCTCGCCTTCATAGGCTTTTACCGGCTCGCCTTCAAAATAAATCGTAATCTGCTTCCGTTCCGGAACATCTCCCAGAATCGGATGATGCAGAATTCTGTTGTCTTCCATCTTTGTCTCTCCTTATCGAACGACGCCTTCCGGCAGATTCGCTGCAATTTCTTCGGCTGTTGCCTCACTGAGCGGTTTTACAATTCTGTCCGGACGAAGCGGCTCATTGGTAATGCACGGTTCGTCACCGCAGATAATTTCCGCAAGCATCTTTCCGACAATCGGATTCAGGGAAATGCCGCCGCCCTCGAAACCGGTGATGAGGTAATAATTCTCAAGGTGAGATGTTGCACCGACAATCGGAAGATGATCCGGAGTAGACGGGCGAAGTCCTGAGAAGGTACGGATGAAGTGTGCATTTCTCAGATACGGAAGTACACGACATGCCTCATGGATGACCCACTCAATACCTTCAATTGTGGTGCCGTTGTCATAACCGGTCCATTCATTGGTTGCACCGATCAGCATGGTTCCTGTATTGGTCTGCTCCAGTGCCGTACCGTAATTGAGCTTTACAGTTCTCGGATCGAAAAGCTGCATGAGCTCCGGATGGAACTTGGCGCAGAAGAAGGAGGCACTGCTGACAACACCGCTTAAGATATGCGGAAGACCTTCCGTTACCATTACCTGACCGCGTCTGGGCTTGACCGGAACATACAGGCCGGCTGCATTTCCCAGCTGCGCACTTAAAGATCCTGCCGCATCGACAATGGCATCAGCATAGAAATCACCGTGATTGGTTCTGACACCGACTGCCTTCTTTCCTTCTTTCAGAATCTCATAGACGTGGGTATGGCACTTAATCTCACCGCCGCGCTCTTCTACT
>JAUNAG010000176.1 GCA_030527685.1 Lachnospiraceae bacterium
GGAGTCTCATCCTCCTCAGCCTGATTCTCAGAAACCTCAAGCACTTCATCTTCTGCGGTAACAGCCGTGCTGTTCTCTGCCATCACTGCTGCCGGTACCGGTGACATTGCCATAACTGCGGATAAAACAATGGTCATAAGTTTCTTCTTCATAATGATTACTTCCTTTCTTCTGCTATATCAAATTTATTTAGAAGAGCAGGTCTTCTTTATGGCATTCAGTGTATCTGCGCTTTCTTAAAGATCCCTGAACTCATTTCTTAACAATTCTTAACTCTCATCTGTATTCCTTTACAATTTTACTCTTTTCATTTTTCCCAAACTAGTGTATACTCTTTTTGGCTCAGAGGAAGGCACACACTTTCATCAATCGTTGCTTCTGATACTGCCTCCATACTGAGCAGAAACCTGTTTAATCAATTTTCTTTTAATGAGGTGACTTTTATGAGACATCTGATGAATCCGCTGGATCTGAGTGTTGAAGAACTCGATGATATTTTAAACCTTGCCGGTGATATCGAACAGCACCCGGAAGCATATGCTCACAAATGCGACGGATTAAAACTTGCAACTTTATTTTATGAACCAAGTACTCGTACAAGACTCAGCTTCGAAGCAGCTATGTTGAATCTCGGCGGATCCGTACTTGGTTTTTCTTCGGCCGATTCCAGCTCAGCAGCCAAGGGCGAGAGTATCTCCGATACTGTTCGAGTAGTATCCGGCTATGCAGATATCTGTGCAATTCGCCATCCTAAGGAAGGTGCACCACTTGTAGCATCTATGAAATCAGGCATTCCGGTGATCAACGCAGGCGACGGCGGACACCAGCATCCGACACAGACACTGACGGATCTGATGACGATCTATTCCCTGAAAGGCCATCTTGACAATCTGACTATCGGTCTCTGCGGCGACCTGAAATTCGGTCGTACTGTACATTCTCTGATCCATGCTATGATCCGCTATCCGAATGTACGATTCGTTCTGATCTCTCCGGAAGAACTTCGCATTCCGAGTTATATGCGTGAAGATGTCCTTGACCGCAACCACATCGAATACCGCGAAGAGGTTCGTCTGGAGGATGCACTTCCGGAACTCGATATTCTGTACATGACCCGCGTTCAGAAAGAGCGTTTCTTCAACGAAGAGGACTATGTCCGCATGAAGGATTTCTATATTCTCGATAAGAAGAAAATGGAGCTGGCTCCAAAGGATATGCTTGTCCTCCATCCGCTTCCTCGTGTCAATGAGATCTCTGTTGAGGTAGACGACGATCCGAGAGCTGTTTATTTCAAACAGGCACAGTATGGCGTATATGTTCGTATGGCTCTGATTCTGACGCTCCTGAAATGGAAAAAGCAGGAATCTGAGCAGTAAGGAGGAGTACTATGTTAAACGTTGGCGAATTACAGGAAGGATTCGTACTGGATCACATTGAAGCCGGACGCAGCATGACGATCTACCATGATCTCAAGCTCGATAAACTTGACTGTACCGTGGCAATCATTAAAAATGCAGTCAGCAATAAGATGGGACGCAAAGATATCATCAAAGTGGAATGTCCGATCGATCATCTGAATCTCGACATTCTCGGTTTCATCGATCACAACATTACCGTCAATATTATCAAGGACGGACGCATCGTTGAGAAGAAATCCCTGACACTGCCAAAGCAGGTCGTAAATGTCATCAAATGCAGAAACCCGAGATGTATCACTTCTATCGAGCAGGAGCTTGAGCATGTATTTGTTCTGACAGATCCGGAGAAAGAGATCTATCGCTGCAAATATTGTGAAGAGAGATATCACGGACATAAGAATCGCTGATAAATCAAGGAGCTGTTGCACTATAGCTGTGATCACCACACATTTATGGAGCATCAGCTCCTTTCACATCTATCTGAAATGCTGAACTATCTGTACAAAACTCTGGATGACACAAAACAAGCGATTTCCTCCCACTTTTAGTGCAAAATTTCCATGAATAAAGAGCTCTTTGCACTAAAAAAAGATAAAGCCCTACTATATTCGTGCACATTTCCCTTATAAACAGTGATTGTATGCACTAAAATCAAAATAAAAATGGATTTTTCATGCTTCCCCTATGAAAAACAACTGTTTTAGGCACAAAATTCAGATGAAAAAGTTATTTTTCGTGCAATCTCTTGTATGTATAATAAAATGCATGCCTGACATCAAAAAAGAGCAGATCATTTGATGATCTGCTCCTTTTGTTTTCTTACTTAAGAAGAAATGCGTTCTTTCCGCTTCCAAGGCTGATCTCCGTACCAGCCTCATATTTGATCTCCTGTCCTGCCGGAATTCTTCCGCCGCCCTTGCAGAAGGTGCCGACGCTGGAATAATCGGTCACGTAGTAAGCATTCTCTGCTCCGCTGTAACGAACCGCGCAGTGTTTTCTGCTGATATCCGGACTCGGAATCACGAGCTGTGACATCTGACTGTTTCTTCCGATCACAAGTACTTCTCCGTCATAGATCGGGAAGCTCTGTCCTTCAAAGGTTCCGACTGTTCCAACGATCGTTCCGAAGACGTCAGCTCCAATCGTTTTCTCATCTTCCGGGAAGGTCGTCAGCTCATTTTCCAGATCAACAAAATCAGTCTGTTTCTCCGGCGCTGAGGACTTACTCAGGCTCATACGACCAGAATCTGCACCTGTACTCCACGGGTCAGACGGCTTGCTGTCGTTCTGTGCAGGTGTACTCCACGGGTCAGACGGCTTAACACTGTTCTGTGCAGGTGCATCCCACGGATTGCTGTTGTCCTGTGCAGGTGCATCCCACGGATTACTG
>JAUNAG010000060.1 GCA_030527685.1 Lachnospiraceae bacterium
ACCGTAACCGCCTCCGAAATCAATAAACTCCAGATTCTGAAAGCGCAGGGCAATGCGGAGGATATTGCTGACTGCATGCAGATACGGTTCGGGGTTCATAAAGAGAGAACCGATGTGCTGGTTGATGCCGGCAATCGTGAGATCGTACTTAGCTGCAATTGTGAAGATGGAATCAATATCTTCTTCGGCAATTCCAAACTTTGTCTTTTTGCCGCCTGTAATGACTTTGTCGTGATGACCTGCACCGACACCCGGATTGATTCGAACTGCGCACTTGCCGCCGCGGTTCAGCTTTCCATAGCGCTCGAGCTGATCGAGGCTGTCAAGGCTGGTCATGATTCCGTGATCGATCGCAAACTGCATCTCCTCTTCGGAGACGTTGTTCGGAACGAAGAAGATCCGCTCTGTGGGGAAACCGGCTTTCATCAGCAGCGTCATCTCACCTACACTCATGGCATCGCAGTTAAGGCCTTCCTCAAGAGCGAGCTTCAGAATATGAATATTCGTATTGGCTTTGACCGAATAGTTTGCTGTATAGGGATACTTCGTGATGACCCGGGCAACATCTCTCATATGATCTCGAAGAATCTCTTCGTTATATACATAGAGAGGTGAACCATACTGCTGTACGAGTTCTTCCGGATTATTGCTGCGGAAGAAGTCTGTTTCTTTGATATAGGATTTCATAAAATATCTTTCTTTAATGTGAGATGCAGGCATGATTTTCGTCATGCCTGCATTGCGGGTCTTTTGTAATTTTTACAGAAGGTGTGCACGCAGCTCGTCGCCGCTGAGCGGGCTGAGGTATGCCGGAGCAATGTCGAATACGGTTTTGCATCCTCTGCTGCCTTCCTTATACAGGCGGTCAATGGCGCGTGCATAGGCAACGATGACGGATGCAGTGAATTCCGGGTTGGAATCAAGCTTCAGGCTGTATTCAATGACATGCTTGTTCTCTCTCTCCCAGCCGGTCACGCCTGTGCGGAATACGAAGCCGCCGTGAGCGATGCCGGAGTGATCACGTGCGAATTCTTCTTCGGAGATAAAGTGTACGGTTGTATCATAATCTGCGAAGTAGTTCGGCATGGTCTTGATTTCATTTTCAATTCTGGCAAGATCAGCACCTTCCTCTGCTACAACGTAGCATTCTCTGGTGTGCTTCTGTCTTGTGGTCAGCTCCGGGTTCTCACCGGCACGAACTGCCTGCAGTGCTGCCTCAACCGGAACAGTATACTGCTTGCCGTTCTTGACGCCCTCAATGCGGCGGATCGCATCGGAGTGGCCCTGAGAGACGCCTCTGCCCCAGAATGTATAGTCATTGCCTTCCGGAAGAATGCAATTGGCATAGAGACGATTCAGAGAGAACATGCCCGGGTCCCATCCTGCGGAAATCAGAGCGATGTGGTCGCTGTCCTTTGCGGCTGCATCGACATTTGCAAAATGCTCGCGAATATTGGCATGTGTATCGAAGCTGTCAACAACATTGAAGTTTTTAGCCAGTTCAGGAGTCATGACCGGCAGATCTGTAGCACTGCCGCCGCAGATAATGAGGACATCGATTTCATCTTTGTGAGAGATGACTTCATCGTTTTTGTAAACGGGAACATTCGGAGTTTTGATTTTAACAGTGGCCGGATCACGTCTTGTAAAAACTGCAGCTAATTCAAGATCTGCATTCTGTGTGATCGAGCTTTCGATTCCTCTGGCAAGATTACCGTAGCCGTAAATACCAATTCTCATAGTATTCCAGTCCTCCTTCTTTTCGTGATACTTATACGTATATTGTTTGAATCTGTATGCCTGCATGGCAGGCTTGCTGTGAAAAAGCCGACTTATTATTCTAATAGACTTTTACTGTAAAAAGTAACAGGTTTTGGCCGATTTTGCAATTCTATGACGCTCATTTTTTTGTTGTATTTCAAGACATACAATACAAAACCCTGGCGGAAGCGGGCTGCTGCGGCCGGTGCAGACAGGGAAAGGCGTAAAAACGGAAACTGTCGGAGAATGCATAAAGAGTGCAGCTATAATCATAAGCATAGAGGAGCTGCTTAAGAAAAAAGAACAAAAAGAACGGCTCATAAAAAAGGAGGCTACATTATGAAGAAGGGACTTATTAAAACAATGCTTCTGGCGGTCAGCGTGCTCGTGCTTGTGATCAACAGCACAGTAGGATGCTTTGCAGCGGGCAGCAAAAAGCATGAACTTCCGGGGATTGAGGAATTAAAGGAGAACCTGGTCGGAACCTGGTATGTTTCAGAGGAAACGCTGACAGAGGGAAAGCGTCATGAAGGCCTGCATGGAGAGGCGTTACTTGAAGAAATGGCAGCGTATCGAATGATTGTGACGGAAGTCTCCGGATCGGAGCTGAGCTTTGTTATCAAGAACGCAGAGGATGAAGTTGTGAGAGAGGAAACACTTGATCCGCGTGAGGCGTTTACGAGGAGTAGATATGGGGATTATAGCTTCAGTCTGTATATCGAGAACTGGTTCTTCCGGGGCGGAGCTTTTTGCTTCAATGTTTATCCGACACGTGTACAGGCTGTCGGAGAATCAACAGGAATCAATTTTGAAAGGATTGCTGAAGATCAGTAAGACATTATCGCATTTGCGCAATAATACAACTAATGGATGTCCGCCGGCATATCTGCCGGCGGGCTTATTTTGATCGTGTTTTAAGATGTTCAAAATGTGATCAAATAGGGTCAAAACAGACAAAAAACAGACAAAATAATGCGCTAAATGACAAGATATAGACAATTATTGACAATATTGAGGACAGGTGTTATATATGAGATAAGTCAAAAGTTTATCAAAATCTAAAAAGGAGGGAACTGAACGATGGATTATGAGCTGCGCGGGAAAACAGCAATAGTTACAGGCGGAGGCGGCGGTCTGGGAGCGACCATATCGGAACGGCTGATGAAAGAGGGCGTCAATGTAGTGATTGCGGATGTGAAAAGTACGCCTGAAACAGATCGCTGGATCGAAAAGATGAATGAGAGCAGCGAGAGCAGAGCGTGCATGGTGATTACAGATGTATCGAAGGAAGAGCAGATTGACCGTCTTTTTGATACTGCGCTTGCGGAATTCGGACAGGTTGACATTGTCGTCAATAATGCCGGAATCTGGCCGTCTGCATATGTGAGAGAAATGCAGGCAGATGCATTTCGCAGAACACTGGATATCAATCTGATCGGTCCCTTCCTTCTCTGCAAGAGAATGGCAAATTACTGTATTGAAAACGGTCGAAAGGGAAAGATTGTCAACATGGTTTCACAGGCGGCTTTCCATGGGTCTACTTCCGGACACGCACACTATGCAGCTTCGAAAGCGGGACTGGTGGGATTTACGATTTCGCTTGCAAGAGAGGTTGCGCCGTACGGAATTAACGTGAATGCAGTTGCGCCGGGAATTATGGAGACGCCGATGATTATGGAAAGTCTGAAAGATCCTGTCAAAAAGGAGGCGTATCTGAATCGAATTCCGCTTCGAAAGGTAGCTACAACAGAGGATGTGGCAAGCATAGTACTGTTTCTGACCGGAAGTCAGTCAGATTACATGACGGGAGCTACGCTTGATGCAACGGGCGGAATGCTGATGAGATAAAGGAAAAGGAGGGAAAGAGATGAGTCTGGTAACGGTAAAGGAAATTCTTGCGGATGCAAGGGAGAGACATTATGCAGTACCTGCATTTGATGTCAGTGATTACAGAATGGCGAGGGCAGTGCTGGATGTTGCGGAAGAATTGAGAGCCCCTGTCATCCTTATGGGACTGGGGGGGAGATACAACGCCGGAACAGTTTGACCATCTGTCTGTTGATCTGCACAGCCTTGCAATGGCGGCAACGGTACCGGTATGCGTTCATCTGGACCATGCAACCGAGTTTGATCTGATTAAAAAGGCAATTGCGCAGGGCTACAGTTCTGTCATGATTGATGCATCGGTACTTCCGCTTGAAGAAAATATTGCGAAGACCAGAATGGTAGTAGACTATGCACATGCATTTGGCGTGTCAGTTGAAGCTGAGCTCGGACATGTCGGAGACGGAATAGTGGGCTCTTCGGAGAGTTCGGCAAAGGGTGACAGCGGGCATGACAGTACAATGACAGATGTTAAAGAAATGATCCGTTTTATTGAGGAGACCGGTGTGGACTGTCTGGCGGTTTCTTTCGGTACATCTCACGGTGTATATAAGTGTGAGCCGCATCTTGATCTTGAACTTCTTGCCGGATTAAACGCAGCATCGGCCGTTCCGCTGGTTGTCCATGGCGGATCCGGGACGCCGGACGATCAGATGAAAGAAGCAATTCAGAGGGGAATCACAAAGGTAAATATTTATTCTGACATTACGAAAGCATTCTTCACGGAGATGAAAGAATTCCTGAATAAGCAGACTAATCTGTCTCTCTGGACAAAGACCGGATATCAGTCTGCCCTTGAGGCGATGAAGGTGGTTATCAGGGAGAAGATGGAACTTCTTGGAACAGTGAGAAAAGCAGAATGATGATACATGCGCGAAAGCGGGCAATAAAAAAACAGCCGGAAACGGCTGTTTTTTTATTGCATATGTTTTGAATTTAATACTGGAGCAGAACGCCGTTCTGCTCGCAGGCAGCAATGTAGCTTTCGTCGGGACGCTTGTCCGTAATAATGCCGTCAACGTCGTCGAATGAAGCGAATGCATAAAGAGAAACTTTATCGAATTTGGAACTGTCGAGCAGCATGTAAGTCTTTTCGGAACTGCGGAAGGCGGCTTTTTTTATGTAAGTTTCGTCATCTTCGAGATTGGAAAAGCCTTTTTTGAGAGTCAGACCGTTACAACTGACAAAGGTTTTGTGAATGCTCATTCTGGCGAGATCCTCGACAAGGGAGACGCCGACGGTGGATTTTGAATGATAATTGATCCGCCCGCCCATGAGGATGATCTCATTTGAATACTGCATATCGCTGGCAGCGACAAGGATGTTATTCGTTACGATTGTCAGGTGAGGAAGACCTTTCAGATACGGCAGCATGTGAGGCACGGTGGTTCCGGAACCGATATAGATGATGTCACCGTCGTTTACATGAGAAGCAGCGAGCTTGCCGATATGATCGAGGCGCTCGGAGAAATTGGACTTTTTGGAACCGGTAATACTCCCGGAGAGGTCTGAATCTTTTGATAAGGAGGTGTATTCAAGCGGAACTACGCCGCCGTATACCTTTTGAATATACTTCTGGGCAACCAGGTGATCGATGTCGCGTCTGGCTGTGCTCATAGAGATATCAAAACGATTGCAGATTGTCTCGTAACTGGTAGCTCCGTTCTGAATGATGAAGTTCAGGATATCGGACTCGCGCTTTGCTTTCATCATATAACCTTTCTTTCTTACATATATTCAAAAGTTTATCATAAATTATAGCATATTTTTCGAAACATGGTGAGAGAAACGATTGAAATGAGCGTGTTTGTACAATGTTATTCAAATGAAGTGAAAGAAAACGAAAAAAGCGATTTAAAAGTGATAGACAATTCAAACAAATATTCAAAAGATCATCAAGTAAAAAGACATAAGAGGGTGGCGATCCAAAATGCGACAAAAAGGAACAAAAGAAATTATGAAAAGCGATAAAACTTGTACATAATAACAAAAATAATTGACGGAAATGAATTGCAAAGCTAAAATATAGTCAATTGAAAGGCTAAATGTATTCATAATATTATCAAAGCAAAGGAAAAGGAGGTTCGTATGAAGGTTGTAGGCATCGGAGACCTCTTGATTCCCAGCCAGTATATTGAGAAGGGCTTTGCTCCTCTCAGGGACCTTGGCTGTGAAGTTGAGACAGTTTCCTGGGAGCTTAAAGATTATGAAGAGCTTCAGCATATCAATCTGCTGGTAGAGCAGAACGGTGCGGAAGAGTATCAGGTTCCGGATTATATTGTGGAGGCTGTGAAAGATGCCGATATTGTGATTACACAGTTCTGCACGGTAACCAAAGCCTTGATTGACAGCTGCACAAAGCTGAAAGCAGTGGGTGTGCTGAGAGCCGGAGTGGAAAACATCAACGTAAAATATGCCAGTGAAAAAGGCATACTTGTTTTTAATACACCGGGAAGAAATGCAACTGCGGTTGCTGATTTTACGGTTGGAATGCTTCTTTCGGAATGCAGAAATATTGCCAAGTCTCATTATAATCTGAAGGAAGGAAAATGGGTCAGAGATTATTCCAATGCAGCCTATGTTCCGGATCTGGAAGGAAAGACAGCAGGCATTATCGGCTACGGAAATATCGGGCAGAAAGTGGCCGCGAGACTTCGGGCATTCGGCATGAATATCATTGCATTTGACCCGTATTATCACGGAGAAGATGTCAGACTTGTAGAGCTTCCGGAGCTGATGAAAGAATCGGATTTTGTTCTTGTTCATTATCGTCTTACGGAAGAGACGAAACATCTGATTAACAGAGAACTCCTTGAAATGATGAAACCGACGGCATACCTGATTAATACCGCCAGATCCGGTCTGGTTGATGAAGAGGCTCTGGTAGAGGTGCTGAACGGACACAAAATTTACGGGGCAGCAATTGATGTCTTCGAACTTGAGCCGCCGGGAAAGGATTATCCGCTGGTCAGATGTGACAATGTCACGATTACACCACATCTTGCAGGAGGCACCAAGGATGCATTCCTTAATTCACCGGTTCATCTGGCGAACGATATGAGAAAGCTTTTTGAAGGAGGAGAATGCAGGTTCATTCTTAATAAAGCAAGCTGCGGAGACAATGAGCTTCTGAAGGAGAACTGATCTATGAATTACGATCTGCAAGGAAAGGTGGCGATAGTCACAGGCGGAAACGGAGGGCTTGGAGCCTGCACCGTAGAGATGCTTCTTCAGGAAGGTGCAGATGTTGCGATCAGCTACATTGTAGATGAAGAAGGGGTAAAGAGGCAGGTCGAGGAGCTTTCCGGTCGTTTCCCGGAACGTAGAATCACAGCATTTTTCAATGATGTCTCGGAAGAGGAAAGCGATAAAAAGCTTTTGAAAAATGTTCTGGAAGAGATGGGGAGAGCGGATATTCTGGTCAATACAGCCGGAATCTGGCCGACGGCATATGTTCGGGAAATGACAGCAGATGCATTTCGAAGAACACTGAATATTAATCTGGTCGGTCCGTTTATTCTCTGCAGAGAGATTATCAATTACTGGATTAATAACGGTATGAAAGGAAAGATCGTGAATGTGACCTCCCAGGCGGCATTTCACGGATCAACTTCCGGACACGCACATTATGCAGCTTCGAAAGCCGGGATGGTGACATTTTCTATCTCGCTGGCGAGGGAAGTCGCGCCGAAGGGGATTAATGTGAACTGCGTTGCACCCGGAATTATGCGTACACCGATGAACGAAGCAATACTGGAGAATCCAAAGCGGCTCGAAGCATATCTCGAGAGAATTCCGCTGCGCAGAATCTCCGAACCGATTGATGTTGCAAAAGTGATCTTATTCCTTGCATCTTCGCAGGCGGATTATATTACCGGCGCAACGTTGGATGTTACCGGCGGAATGCTGATGAGATAAGAGAACTTTATTTCATGCGGCAGAACCCTGGAGATGTTTCAAAAGTGCAGCAGATCTGCGGCGGGGTGCGGCAGATCATCAGATAAAAAGGAGGAAGGATATATGTTAAAGCGGAAAATGTTAGCAGCAGCAATCGCAGTCTCCATGATCGCATCCATGGGAACGGCAATGGTACAGGCAGCTGATGTGGAGGTAAAGGAAGCTGCTACAGAGCTGAAAGGTGCCTCGGGCGAGACCTATTATATGTGTGTTCCGATCTCCGGTGTTGAGTACTGGTTCCCGTGCTTCCAGGGTATGAAGGATGCCGCACAGGTTCTGGGCGTCAGTGCTTACTATATGGGCACACCGGAATATGACGCATCAAAGCAGGTAGATGTATTTGATCAGATTCTTGCGATGGATCCGTCCGGTATTCTTGTCCATCCGATTACGGCTGAAAGCTTTGTAGACCCGATTGCAAGAGCAGTTGCTGCTGATGTGCAGGTTGTAACATTTGCGGCTGATTCACCGGAATCGGCAAGAGCAGCATATGTCACATCAGACAATCAGAAGGAAGGAAATACAGCTGCCGAAGCAATTGCACAGGCACTCGGCGGATCGGGCGAAGTTATGGTCATGAGAAATCCGGGCAAGACAAACCATGAGACCAGATGTAATTCCTTTATCGCCTATATGGAGGCAAATTATCCGGATATCAAGGTAGTTGCAGATGAAATTTCAAATCAGAATGCAGATGCAACCTATACAGCAGTTATGACAGTTGCTCAGGCTCATCCGGATCTGAAGGCTGTATTTACACCGGAAGCTTCTTCGGCAGTCGGTGCTGCACAGGCCGGTCTTGAATTAGGCGGCGGCGAACAGTCTATCCTTGTATCCTGCTGTGATACATCCGAAGAAGTTCTTGATCTTCTGAAAGAAGGAAAGTTCTTTGCAGCAATCGCTCCGGACCAGTATCTCCAGGGTTACCTCGGCATGATGAATCTGTATTTTGCAAAGCATAATGAAGTTCTTCGCCCGATGAACGGCCGTGCAGCAGCAGGAGAAAACCTGTGGCAGATTCCGTACATGGACAACGGTCTTTCCATCGTTACAGCCGAAAGCGCAGACTGCTTCTATCTTGACAATTATGCAAAGTCTCTCGGTTATGAAAAGACAAGCCAGCTGCTTGATCCGTACGTAGCAGAATAATGACAGAATAACAGGCGCGCGTATCCATTAATGACTGCCGGCCGTTCCGACGGAGCGGCCGGCAGCATTTCCTCTGAATGAAGTGTGAGGTTGAATATGTCGTTATTAGAGCTGGAGAATATATCGAAGAGCTTTGGAACAAACAAGGTTCTGAGCGGTGTAAATTTCCGACTGGAGGCAGGAGAAGTTCATGCGCTTCTGGGGGAAAACGGTGCCGGCAAGTCGACGATGCTGAATATTGTCGGCGGACTCCTTTCAGCTAATGGGGGCCGGATTCTGATCGACGGGCAGGAAGTCCAGATCAATGACATTCAGAGCGCAAAAAAATACGGAATAGGATTTGTTCATCAGGAAATAGAACTCTGCCAGGATGTCACGGTTGCGGAAAACATCATGATGAGCACAATCAGCGACAGCCATGCGCTGAAAGTCAATTTTAAAAAGATGGCGAAGGAGGCGGGAGAAATTCTTAAACCTCTGGTTGGCGATGCGATCGATCCGTATGAGAGGGTTGCCAATCTTCCGATTTCGCAGCAGCAGATTGTCGAAATCGCCAAGGCAATTTCTTTTAAATGTCGAATTCTTCTTCTGGATGAGCCGACAGCAGCTCTTTCCGAGAGCGAAACAGCTGCATTGTTCAATATCATGCATCAGCTGAAAGAGGAGGGCATCGGAATTATCTTTATCAGCCACAGAATGGAGGAAGTCTTTGACCAGAGTGACAGAGTGACGGTCCTGCGAGACGGCAAAATTATATCAACAAGGGACTGCAAAGAGGTCACAATGAATCAGCTGATTCGCGATATGGCAGGCAGAGATATCGCAGATATTTATCCGCCGAAAGCGAAAAATATTTCCTATACCGAGGATCAGGTGCTGTTAAAGGTGGAAAATCTAACGGATGCTAAAGACCGTTTTAGAAATATCAATTTCTCGCTCTATAGAGGAGAAATTCTTGGAATTGCAGGACTGGTAGGTGCCGGTCGTACAGAAATCATGCAGTCGATTGTAAATCTTCGGAAGCGAGGTAGCGGCAGTGTAACGCTGATGGGAGAAAACATCGATCGTCTGAGCGCCGGCCAGATTTACGACAGGGGTCTCGTACTGCTGAGCGAAGATCGAAAGAAGAGCGGTCTGTTTCTGGATTACGTGATTCAGACCAACATCAGTGCGACCTGCCTGAAGGATGTAACAAAAGGAATTTTTATTGATCGAAAACGAGAAGAAAAACTTGCGGATAAGAAAATTGAGGAGTTGGGTGTCAAATGCAGAGGCAGAAAACAGGTCGCAAGTACTCTCTCCGGAGGAAATCAGCAGAAAGTACTTCTGGGGAAGCTGCTTGCACGTGAGCCTAAGGTCATCATCCTGGATGAACCGACGCGAGGCGTGGATGTTTCAGCCAAATCGGATATAGGAAAATATATCCGTGAGCTTGCAAACAGAGGAATCGGAGTCATTATGATTTCCTCGGAGATGAATGAGCTGCTGGGACTGGCGGATCGGCTGATTGCGATCGATATCGATGGCAATCAGGTCCTGGAATTAAAGGAAGAGCTGAACTCAGATCAGGTGGTCTACTATATTTCCGGTGCTTATAAGTATAACGGGGGTAAGAACGCATGACAGAGAAAAAATCTGGAAAGAGCCTGTTTGCGGGCATCTTTGAAAAGCGTGAAGCGATGCTCGGCATCATTGTAATAGTTCTATTTATCATTTTGAGTATTACAAATAAAAACTTTTTGAAATGGAGCAACCTGAAGGTTGTCATTTCCTCGCTTTCTGTAGACGGAATTATCGTAACCGGTATGACAATCGTGCTGATTTCCGGAGGTATTGATCTGTCAGTTGGCTCGACGATGTGTCTGTCCATGACAATTGCGGCCTTGCTGATGAGGGCAGGCTGGAATCCGTGGCCTGCAAGCGTTGTGGGTATTGCAACAGCGGGTGTATTCGGATTACTTCTTGGTGTCATGGTTACGAAACTTCACCTGACGCACTTCATTGTTTCGCTATGCTTCATGGGAATTGCGCGAGGGCTTGTATATATATTGACAAGCGGATCACCGATATCCCTTGTACGTGTTTTTGCGGAGCATACGAATTTTGCATTTCTCGGCCAGGGTACTATCGGCCAGTTTCCGATGGCGCCCGTCTGCTTCATTGTGATTGCGGTTATTACCGAGATCTATGTAAGAAACTCTGCCGGAATGCGCAAGGTTTTCTATACAGGATCAAATGAAAATGCAGCGAAATATGCCGGCATTAAGGTAGACAAAATAAAGATTCTCGCCTGCATCGCCTGCGGCGCATTGGCAGGTATTGCGGGAATCATCTACATGATTCGCTATTCCGGTGTTGCGGTCAGCGCGGGCAGCGGTGAAGAGATGATTGCTCTTTCGGCAGCAATTATCGGCGGAGCATCTATGAACGGCGGACGCGGATCTGTAAGCGGTTCTGTATTGGGACTTCTCTTCATCGTTCTGATTCAGGATGCATTAACTCTGATGATGGTGCCGTCGTACTGGCAGGATTTCATCAAATATATGATCGTTCTTGCTGCGGTCAGCCTTGATGCAATCACGCTGTATCATTCATCGGCGGCAAAAAATAAATAAGAACGAAATCAGCGATGCTGCTGAACGAAGTGGATCGGATCTGCAGGAATTGACCTGATGGGTGAGCAGATTGGGTCCTCTTCGCAGTTTGGAAGGGGAAGGATTGAAACAGAATAAGGCAGGAGGTATCACCTATGAGCTATTACATGGGTATCGATATGGGCGGGACGATGGTCAAGGCCGCTCTCTTTGATGAAAACGGATATGAAATAAAAACCTGCGGCAGAAAACTGACGGTGCTGTATCCGGGACGCGATATGGCGGAGCGGAGCTGCGGCGAGGCGAAGAATGCTGTTTATGGCGTTATTGCAGATGTGCTGAAAGAAACCGGAATCAGCGGTGCGGAAGTTGCCGGAATCGGTGTAACAGGACAGGCAAACGGTCTCTATATGCTGGATGCAGACGGTGAGCCGGTTCAGGATGCGATTCTTTCCAGTGATGTGCGTGCGAAACATTATGTGACAAAATGGACCGGGGACGGAACGTGGGAGCGTATTCTGCCGAAAATCAGACAGCAGATCTGGGCGGGCAATACACCGCTTCTGATCAGATGGATGAAGGATCACCGCCCGGAGGTATTGGAGAAAACAAGGCATCTCATGACCGCGAAGGATTATGTCCGTTACCTTCTGACAGAAGACTACTGCCTGGAATACACGGAAGCATCCGGTATAGCCATGCTGGATCAGCAGAAACGTGCATTTACAACGGAAATCACAGACGCTTACGGAATAACCGAATATCTTGACCGGTTCCCGAAGAGGATTCTGGAGAGTACGGAGATCGGCGGCGTTATTTCGAAAAAGGCAGCGGAGCTGACGGGATTAGCGGACGGGACACCTGTTGTCGGCGGCCAGATGGATACGGGAGCATCTATCATCTCGACAGGAATTACAAGAGAAGACCAGCTTGGAATTATTGTCGGATCCTGGGGGATTAACAGCATTGTCAGCAATGAAGCTGTTGTGGATCCCGATATTTTCATGGTTTATGAATATTGTCTTCCGGGGATGTACTGCGTGATGGAAGGCAGTCCGACTTCTGCGACGAATCAGGAATGGTTTATTAAAAGACTGACGAAGGATCTGGATCAATCCAATATTTATTCGGAGTGTGCAAAACTGGTAGCAGATGCTGATATGCGTGATACTGTATTTTTCCTTCCGTTCCTTTACGGAAGTAATGTATCGGTAGATGCCAAAGCTGCATTTATCGGTCTGACCGGATCTCACGGAAGAGCGGAAATGCTGCGCGCGCTGTATGAAGGAGTTGCATTCTGCCATCAGTATCATATTGAAAAACTGAAACGCTATGCTGAACATGTCAACGTAATTCGAATGGCGGGAGGTGCAGCCAGATCGAAGGTTTGGATGCAGATGTTCTCAGATATTCTGGGAAAGCCGATAGAAATTTCGCAGGCATCTGAGCTGGGTGCAATGGGCGTTGCAATGGAAGCGGCTGTCGGCACCGGCTATTTCAAAGATATGGCGGAGGCAGCCGAAAAGTGGGTGCGCATTAAGAACAGCTATGAGCCTGATCCGGAAAAGAATGCTTTCTATAAAGAAAAGTATCATGTATATAAGAGGATATTGGAGCAGCTTCAGCCTGTATGGAAAGAAATCGATCGCCTTGGCTGAATGAGGATGAGACGGCGATTATGAACTGCTGTATTTTCGGTTATATAAAAAGTGTGTGACATAGGTGATGGGAGAGGAATATGCCGTATATTACAACGAATGACCGAGTCAGGATCTATTATAAAGAAAAAGGGAGCGGCCGGGCGCTGCTTCTTCTTCCGGGATGGACATGCTCGACCAGATTCTGGGATAAGAACTTCGATGCTTTGGCGGACCACTTTCATGTGATTGCAATGGATATGCGTGCACACGGAGAGTCTGAAAAGGTAATGCACAGCCATCGTATTTCGAGATATGCAATGGATGTGAAGAATCTGCTCGATGAACTGGGACTTGAAGATGTGACGGTTCTCGGCTGGTCGATGGGGGCATCTGTTCTCTGGAGCTATCTTGAACTGTTTGGCAGACATCGTGTCAGCGGTTTGATCTGTGTGGATCAGTCGCCGGCACAGTATACAGGTCCGGACTGGAAGTGGGGGCAGAAGAGCTGCTATGATGCGGAGATGTTTGTGCGCACATGCTGTCAGGTACAGTATGATCCGCGCGGAGCGTCAGAAGGACTGGTTTCGGCGTGCAGTCTGGGAGAGCGGACGGCTGACGAGATCAAAATCCTTGCTGATGAGATTGACAAGTGTCCTCCGTATTGCCGGATTGAAATCATGAGAGATCACACGAATCTTGACTGGCGTGATTTTATACCTACAATCAGAATTCCGACATTGGTATGTGTCGCAAGGCAAAGCGCTGTGTTCGACTGGCATGGAAGTGCATGGGTAGGGGAGAACATACCGGGGGCGCAGATTGTCTTCTTTGAAAATGCAGGTCATATGTTATTCTGGGAAGAACCTGAAAAATTCAATGAGGTTGTGACGGAGTTTGTGGAGAATCATCCGTCGGACTGAAAGAGGCTGAACCGCAGGCTGATGCAGTAATCTGTATCAGCCTGTTTCTTTTTGCAGCAAAAACAGAGGAAAAGGTAAAACTTGGAATAAGTGACCGAGATTTTAGTAAAAACAGTTGAAATGCATCGACCGTTCCGCTATTGTAGGAGTAAGGAAGGAAACAACAACTGTTAACCTTTTTGAAAGCTGAATGGCAGAGGACATTGTATGGCTACAATTAAAGATATTGCAGCAATTGCCGGCGTCTCCATGGCGACTGTTTCCCGTGTATTGAATCATGATTCCACACTGAATGTGCAGGAAGAAACCAGACAGAGGATTTTTGAAACGGCTGAGAAACTGGAATACCAGGCGAGGCCGCAGAAGAGAAGAAAGAAAAAACAGAAAATCGGTGTATTTTATTCGTATTCTCCGAAGGAAGAGCTTGATGATCCCTACTACCTCTGTATTCGACTGGCGATCGAAAAACAGCTGGAGAGCAGCGGCTACCAGAAATATGAGATTCGCGAAGGGGATGCAGGCGAGGACATCAGCAGTCTGGACGGAGCGATCTGCACAGGCACTTTTACAGGTGCCATGATTGAATGGATCCGCGGCTGGAACTGCCCGACGGTCTTTATTGATGCAGATCCGGATCCGAAGAGCTTCGACTCTGTTATCGTGGATTACGGCGATGCGATGCACGATGTAATTGATTATTTTATCTCATGCGGCCACACAAAGATCGGCATGATCGGAGGCATCGAGCGCGATGAGAACGGCATGGAGATCCCGGATTCCAGAACGGTTGTATACCGGAATTATCTGAAGGAGAAGGGGCTGTATCACGATGAATACATGAAATATGGTCCGTATTATGCCGAATCCGGCTATCGACTCTTTAAGGAGCTGGTTGCGGAAGGGGATCTGCCGACAGCGCTGTTCACCGCAAATGATTCTGTGGCAGCAGGCGTGTATCGTGCGGCATATGAGCTGGGACTTTCGATTCCGCAGGATGTCAGCATCATCGGATTCAATGATATTCCGACGGCCAAGTACATGACACCACCGCTCACAACCGTTCGCCTGTATATGGAATTTATGGGCGAATATGCGATCAAACTGCTGGACGAACGTGTCAGCGGAAATCGCACCGTCTGTGTGCGAAGCGTTGTGTCGACGAAGCTTCGCGAGAGAAGCAGTGTCCGGAAACTGAACATGACGGAGTGAATTGAAAACAGTAAAACAGTAAAAACAG
>JAUNAG010000061.1 GCA_030527685.1 Lachnospiraceae bacterium
GGACGCCCGCGGCATTGTCGGAAGTGTTTCCGCGATTCCTGCGCTCTAACGGCTTTCCGGTGTTTCGTCTACACGATTGCCGCCACTTCTTCGCAAGCTACTGTCATGACGTCATGGGGCTGTCAGACGCCCAGATCATGAAACTCGGCGGCTGGTCTACTCCGCACATCATGAAACGCGTCTACATCACATCCATCACCGACAAGAGCAAGGAAGTCAGCTCGGCGTTTTCTGAGTTACTACTTGAAAATTGAAAATAAATACTCCGAAAATCGATATAATCTGTATCATTTTTGATACATTCGAGCAAAAGAAAAAGCCCAGAAAATGCCGGATTTATAGGAAAATCCAGTATTTCTGAGCTTTTTTAGGTCGTGGACCTGGCGGGAATCGAACCCGCGTCCGAAAGCCTGTCCCTCGAGACATCTCCCATCACAGCTGCTTGTTTACATTCCCTCGATCAGGCGGCAGGCAGCAGCCTCATGATCTCAGTAGCTTCATCATACGCCCACAAACTCAAAGCTTTGTCTGCGTCGTTTCCCGTAATCATGACGCCGGTTACCGGGAGTACGGGTACAACCGGGCCGACGAGCAGCACTCAGGCTGCTACTGCAACTGTATTGTTGTCAGCGTTTAAATTTAAGTTCCGGTTTTTACGCGGTCCGGGCCGCGGATGGCTTTCTCGACTTCGAAACCCCCGTCGAAACCAGTACAAGCCCATAGGCTATAACTGCTATGTGGAACTACTATAGTACAACCTGCCGGAAAAGTCAAATTCCGGCAGGCTGCCCATCATGCAAAGCATCGTCAACACGCTGCTTATATTGTTTACTCATTTGGAAAGCTCCGTAATTCTGCGATACATCCGTGCGATCACATCGATCAGCTCATCCGGGAAATCATAGTCCGGTGTATGCAGAGCCGGATGCTCCTCGCCCGCACCGACGTAAAAGATCGCGCCGGGACGTTCTTTCGTAAAGCGGCCGAAATCCTCCGAAGCACGGAACGGCTCTTTCAGATCCTCCAGCGGAATCTCCTCCAGACGTGCGGCCTCGCGCACTTTCTCAACAGCTTCTCTGTGGTTGAAACAGTCAGCAAACTGATCCTGGTAGGAAATCTCAAGGCGAAGCTTATGCTCCTCAGCCTTTTCCTTCGCAGCCTGTTCGATCCGCTTCGTCAGATCCTGCAGCTCGCTCTCATGTTCGCCGCGAATTGTGAGAAGCAGCTCGCCCTCACCTGCATTTGTGCCAAATGCACGCTCGCCGATCCGGACACCGATAATCGTAATCATCGTAAGTCCGCGATAATGCTGCTCCGTGCGAAGCTTTTCAAGAAGCAGGATCAGTTCTGCGATCGCATGAGACGGATTAATTCCGTCCTCCGGATAGCAGGCGTGGCTCTTGCGGCCTTCAAACTGCAGAATCATGCCCGTTGAGGCATACTGCACAACACCCTCCGAGACAGCCACCGCACCGGCCGTAAGACCAGGCATATTATGAACGGCGTAAATCTCATCGATGTGCTCTTCTTCAAGGAACGGCAGACATTCCGCTGCCCCCTGACCGGTTTCCTCCGCATGCTGAAACAGCAGGAATACATTGGCATCCGCACCGTTCTTTTCAAGGTCCAGCGCATAAGCGGCAAGAGCAGAGCTGTGTCCGTCATGACCGCACTTATGGCCAACTCCTGCATTACAGGAGCAGTATGGAACGAGATCCTCCGGTTCCCCTACCGGAACAGCATCAAAATCTGCCCGGAATGCGATGTTCCGTGCGCTGCCGCCCTTTCGGTAAACAGCGTAGAACCACTTTCCGCGATCCTGAATCTCCAGGCTTGTATGCTCTTTTAAAAATGCAATCAGCCTGTTTTTTGTCCATGCCTCTTCCATTGAAAGTTCCGGATGACTGTGTAATTCGTGCCGGAGCTGCACTGCCTTTTCAAGAATTTCCTGATCCATCTTTCCTGCCTTTACCTGCAAAATCAAACAAACAGATTCCGTCTGACCCAGTCACACCACGATTCCAAACCTTCTCCTGTCTTAGCTGAAACAAAGAAGATCTCGGCTGACGGGTTCAGCTGATGAATGCGCTCGCACACAGCCTCATCATCAAAATTGAAAAATGCTCTGGCATCTGTTTTGGTAATGACAACTGCGTCCACAACCTGGAACATCAGCGGATATTTCAGCGGCTTGTCATCTCCTTCCGGTACGGAAAGAAGAGCCACTTTCTTATGTGCACCGACATCCTCCTCCGCGGGGCAGACGAGATTGCCTACATTTTCCAGAAAAACAAGATCCAGACCACTTGTGTCGAACTCGTCCAGAGCCTGCTTTGTCATAGAGGCGTTCATCGCACATTCGCCGCCTGTATGCACCTGAATCGACTGTACTCCCGCTGCCTGCAGCTTCTCTGCATCAACAGAAGCCTCAATATCCGCTTCCATGACGCCGATGCAATAAGAAGAAAGGTTCTCAATCGTTTTCAGCAGAAGCGTTGTTTTTCCTGCTCCCGGAGAAGCCATCAGATTCAGAAGGCAGGTACCCTGCTCTTTCAGTCTCTGTCTTGTCTCATCCGCAAGCTTTATGGAATCTGCATAAACGCTTTTGTTAATTTCAATGACCTTGATCGCCATCGTCTCAGCCCTCCATCTTAAGCTTCAGCCACGCTGTCCAGTCTGCGACGCCCTCTCCCGTCTTTGCTGAAAGCGGGAAGATCCGGGCATTCGGATTGCGCTTCAGAATATACTGCTTTGCAGCTTCGAAATCGAAATCGCAGATCGGTGCCGCATCAATCTTGTTGATCAGAACAGCATCGCATAATTCAAACATCAGGGGATACTTCAGCGGCTTATCATGACCTTCCGTAATAGAGAGAATCGCGACATTGAGGTGAGAACCTGTATCGAATTCCGCAGGGCAGACGAGGTTGCCTACATTTTCCAGAAAAACAAGATCCAGCGGGCTGTCACTGTTCTTCTTCTGCTCTGCCTCCATTGCCGCAAGACCCTGACGGGACATAGCGGCATCCAGATGGCACATGCCGCCTGTGTGCAGCTGAACGGCCGGTACGCCGCCTTCGCGCATGATGGTTTCCGCATCCACAGCGGAATCAATGTCTGCTTCCATGACACCGATCCGGCAGTCCTCTTTCAGTGCCTTCACTGTCTGCAGAAGCACGGAAGTTTTACCGGAACCGGGAGAAGACATGATATTGATGTACAGAAGTCCCTGCTTCCGCAGTTCCTCGCGGAGAAGCTCCGCATCCGCGTCATTATTTTCCAGAATCGTTTCTTTCAGCTCTATGGTCTGTACGCGATCCATCCGTCCGTTCTCTCCTTTATTCGCTGTCAGGCTCATCCGGCTCGACAGCTTCGATTTCTTTTATGACGAATTCATTTCCCTGCTGCAGGTAGGTGTGCTCGCCTCCGCACTTCGGGCAGCGCTTTCCGTACTGCACGGTGGGATATTCATTTCCGCAGTCCTCGCAGTAGGTCACCGCCGGAATCGTCTCGATCTTAAGGACGGCGGTCTTTAAGACCTCCGTCCTTTTCACAGCCCAGTTCCAGCAGTTCACCAGATAGTCGGGAATGACCGTTGAGACCTCTCCCAGCTGCAGTGTAACTGCCTGAATCTCGTCAATATGATTTTCTTTTGCTACGTCTTCCACGCTTTCAATCACGTGGAAGACGACTCCTAATTCATGCATTGATAATTCACCTGACCGCTTTTCAGGACTTTTTCTTCTGAAATGTTACCTTAATGCCCTGCTTCAGACCGTTCGGAAGGATGTACTTCAGCTTATCCTCTGATCTTCTCATTGTAGAGCACTCCGGACGCTCACGGTAAATCTTGATTGCGTCAAATGCGCACTTTGTTGTGCAGACGCCGCAGCCGATGCACTTGTTTTCATCAACGACAGAAGCTCCGCACTCCAGGCATCTTGCTGTTTCCTTCTTCACCTGTTCTTCTGTGAAGACCAGCTTTGTGTCACGGAAAGAACGCTTTGCGGCATCAGCCTTTACACCCGGGACCTGGCGCTCGCAGTGATCGTAGCTTTCCGGAAGCAGCTGCAGGTCGTCCTTGTTCAGCTCCTTGTAAGCATGCGGATGTCTGCCGATTGTCAGGGATGTATGCGGCTGTACGAAGCGGTGAATGGAGATCGCTGCTTCCTTGCCTGCTGCAATTGCATCAATGGCAAATTTCGGTCCTGTATAGACGTCACCGCCGACAAAGATATCCGGCTCAGCTGTCTGATAGGTAACTGCATCTGCCTTTGCGCCGTTTCCGCGGCCAAGCTCGACTGCGGTGCCCTGAAGCAGGTCGCCCCAGACAATGCTCTGTCCGACAGACAGGAATACATGCTTGCACGGAACGGTGATTGTATCGTTCTCATCATAGGTCGGGTTGAATCTGCCGTCAGCATCCTTGACAGAGGTGCAGCGCTTTAAGACAATGCCTGCAACCTTGCCGTTTTCATCCTTCAGGATTTCCTTCGGGCCCCAGCCGCCGTTGATGGTAACACCGTCTTCCTCAGCCTCTTCGATTTCTTCTGCAGAAGCCGGCATGATGTCTCTTGTCTCCAGGCAGTACATGGAAACCTTCGGTGCATTGCAGCGTACGGAGGATCTTGCAACGTCAATTGCAACGTTACCGCCGCCGATGACAACGACATCTCCCTCAATCGGGTAAGCTTCCTTACTTCCTGTTTCGCGAAGGAATTCAACAGCTGTAGCAACATTGACTGCATCTTCGCCCGGAACGCCTGCCTTGCGGCCTCCCTGACAGCCGATTGCGATATAGAATGCCTTGTAGCCCTGATCGCGAAGCTGCTGGATGGTAATATCCCTGCCGACTTCTACGCCTGTCTTAATCTCAACGCCCATAGCCTCGATGATCTCAATCTCGGCCTGAACAACGTCCTTTTCAAGCTTGAAGGACGGGATGCCGTAGACGAGCATACCGCCGGCACGCTCATTCTTCTCGAAGATGGTCGGCTTATAGCCTTTTTCTGCCAGATAGAAAGCGCAGGAAAGGCCGGCCGGGCCGCCGCCGATGATGGCAACCTTCTCGTCGAAGCCGCCGACTGTGCGCGGGATCACCTTCTCCGGAATATAACGTGTTTCCGCATTCAGATCCTGCATTGCAATGAACTTCTTGACCTCATCTATTGCGATAGCGCGGTCAATTGTTCCTCTTGTACATGCATCCTCGCAGCGGCGGTTGCAGATATGACCGCAGATTGCCGGAAGCGGATTGTTCTTCTTGATCAGAGCAAGAGCTTCCTGATATCTGCCCTGTGAGGCAAGCTTCAGATAGCCCTCAACACCGATATGAGCCGGACATGCTGTCTTGCACGGAGCTGTACCGGTATCATAAGTCTCGATGCGGTTATTGTTGCGGTAGTTCCAGTCCCAATCAGCCTCACTCCACTTGTGGTCACCCGGAAGAGCATGCTTCGGATACTGAACCTCAGAGCCGTCCTTCTTACAGAGTTTCTGGCCGAGCTTGACAGCACCTGCCGGGCAGTATTCCACGCAGCGTCCGCAGGCAACGCAGTTCTTCGGCTCAACATGAGCGACATATGCGGAGCGGGACATATTTGGTGTATTGAACAGCTGGGAAGTACGAAGCGCGTAGCAGACATTGACGTTGCAGTTGCAGATTGCGAAGATCTTGTCCTCACCGTCAATATTTGTAATCTGGTGAACGAAACCGTTGTCCTCACCCTTCTTGAAGATCGCAAGAGCCTCTTCCTTAGTGATATAACGTCCGCCCTTCTGTGTCTCTACGACATAGTCAGCCATATCGCCGACTGCGATGCACCAGTCATCTTCCACGTCTCCGCAGCCCTCGTCAAAAGTCTTGCGGCTGCGGCGGCAGGAACATGGGCTTGCTGCATACTTGCCGTTGTATTTTTCAAGCCAGTGTGAGATATGCTCGATGCTGATGGAGTGATCCTCCATGCGAATCGCCTTCTCAACCGGAATGACGTGCATACCGATGCCTGCGCCTCCCGGAGGAACCATCTTGGTAACCTTCTCCAGCGGCAGTCTGGTCATGTAGTTGAAGAACATACCGAGCTCCGGATGCTCCTCGATCAGCTCCTTGTTCATGTTGGTGAACTCGCCTGATCCCGGAACGAACATCGGAACAAGCCACTGCTTCTCATGCTTCGGGTTCTCATAGTTCCACTCCAGCACGCCTGTATAGGACATATGCTCGAGCATCTTTTCCAGCTTCTCTGCATCCAGACCGGACATTTTCCTGATCTCCTCAAATGTCTTCGGTCTGCGGATGCCGCCGAACTTCAGAGCCAGCTCAGCTTCTTCTTCGGAAAGAATAGCTGCCAGCATCCAGTACTCCGGATCCTGCTTTTTGATCTTTTCAAAACCAAGCTTCTGCGGGATGCGATCGGTAATCATGCGTCCGAGCTTTGCATACACCGGTTTGAATTCGGCATTCTCTACCCAGTCCGGATAGTAGCCGTTTGTCTTGTCGGTCAGTTCACTGCCGTGCCATTTCATGTGTCAATTCCGCCTCTCTTTTTTAGTTAAATGCAATTGCTTTATATAAGGCAGCCTGAAGCTGCTTTTTATCTTTTGCTGCGTGTACTTTCTTTCACTGTCTCCAGACGAATGCTGTTGGTTGTACCGGAGCATCCGCTGGTCTGTCCGCCTGTCATGACGACATTATCGCCCGGCTCCAGTGTGAATACTTCTTTTGCCTTGGCAAATGCATGGTAGAACATAACGTCGATGGAATTAAATTCTTCACTGAGTACCGGTGTGACGCCCCAGCTCAGGTTCAGCTTTCTCCATGCCTTCTCTGATGTTGTCATGCCGACGATATCAACCGGGCAGCGGAAACGGCTGACCATGCGTACCGTGCTTCCTGACAGAGAGCTGATAACGATGCCCTTTGCATTGGTATCAATTGCCATGGCGCAGGTAGAGTGTGAAATCGCATCAATGTTGTTGTGAATCACATACTCTGTATTGCGGAAACGCTTTGTATAATCGATATTCATCTCTGTCTGCTCGGCGATCTCAGCCATATTTCTGACTGCTGCCTCCGGATATTTGCCTGCAGCGGTCTCACCGGAAAGCATGATAGCAGAAGATCCGTCATACACAGCATTTGCAACGTCAGAGATCTCCGCACGTGTCGGGCGCGGATTATGAATCATGGACTCCAGCATCTCGGTTGCGGTAATAACACGCTTTCCGAGAAGGCGGCACTTCTGGATCAGGTATTTCTGAATAGCCGGAAGCTCCACGAACGGAATCTCAACACCGAGGTCGCCGCGGGCTACCATGATGCCGTCGGCAATACGGCAGATCTCTTCTACATGATCAACGCCGGAACGGTTCTCGATCTTGGCAATGATATCAACATCCTCTCCGCCGTTCTCGTCCAGGAAGTTTCTGAGTGCCCGCACATCGTCCTCTGTAGATACGAAGGATGCTGCAACGAAATCGATGTCGTTCTCAAGACCGAAAAGAAGGTCTGCCTTATCCTGTTCACTCAGGTAATCACCTGTCATGACATGATTCGGGAAGTTCATGCTCTTGCGGTCAGACATCACGCCGCCTGCGACTGTCTCGCAGATGACATCGTTTCCTGTAATCTCTTTGACTTCAAAGATCAGTAGACCGTTGTTGACCAGAATGGTGTCTCCGACCTTCAGCTCTTTTGTCAGATTCTTATAGGTAACAGAGACTCTTGTCTCGTCACCGACAATTTCATCGGTTGTAAATGTAAATGCTGCACCTTCTTCTACATTCACCTTGCCGTTTTCAAAGGTCTTGATACGATATTCCGGACCTTTTGTATCCAGCATAATTGCAATCGGAAGATCCAGCTCGTCACGTACTTTCTTAATACTGTCGATCTTCTTCTTATGCTCTTCGTGTGAGCCGTGTGAAAAGTTGATACGAGCGACATTCATGCCGGCAAGACAGAGCTTTGCAAGCATCTCCTCGCTTTCGCTGGAGGGGCCGATTGTGCAGATAATTTTAGTCTTTCTCATAGAAGTCCCTTTCAGTTTTATATTGAAAAAAATTGTTTTTTAAGCCGATTGTTCTTAACTACATACATTCAAAATCATACCACAATATACTGACAATTCACAAGAAAAAGCCCCCGAAAAGGGGGCTTTTGTCAGAATATCAGCTGTCTTTTCATCGTCCTGCCATATCTCCCGGCACCGTCCTGTTTTATACCGGCAGTATTGTTTTATACTGACTGTGCCGCTTTCATGTCTTTAACAAAGTCACTCACCGGACCGACACTTTCTGTCCCGTATTTTCCGATCAGTTTCACAATTGCAGATCCGACAATCGCACCGTCTGCAATCCGGGACATCTTCTCCACCTGCTCCGGTGTTGAGATACCAAAGCCAATGGCACAGGGCAGATCCGGATTTGCACTCTTTATCGTATTAATCATTCCCTGCAGATCTGTCTTGATTTCACTTCTGGTGCCTGTTACACCAAGTGATGAAACCACATATAAAAATCCTCTCGCTTCTTTTGCGATCTTAATCATCCTGTTTTCACTGGTGGGAGCTACAAGACTGATGAAATCAATTCCGTAGAGGTCACAGACATCCAGGAATTCATGCTTCTCCTCAAACGGAACATCAGGCAGAATCAGACCGTCCATCCCGCATTCGGCCATCTGTCTGACAAATCTCTCTGTGCCGTAGGAAAAGACAACATTGGCATAAGTCATGAACACAAGCGGAGTCTCAATACACGCTCTCAGCTCCTTCACCATGCCGAAAACCTGATCCGTTGTTACTCCATGGGACAGCGCACGGATATTCGCTCCCTGAATCACCGGTCCCTCCGCAGTCGGATCCGAAAACGGAATTCCGAGTTCAATAATATCTGCCCCGTTTTCAGCCATGGAGATGACCAGCTTTTTTGTTGTCTCCAGATCCGGATCACCGCAGGTAATAAAAGGAATGAAGGCCTTTCCTTTCTCAAATACAGCCTGAATCTTACTCATGAATATCCTCCCCTCTGTACCTTGCGATTGCGGCACAGTCCTTATCTCCGCGGCCTGAAATATTGATAACAAGAATCTTGTCTGTTCCCATCTCCGGAGCCAGTTTCATAGCATAAGCCACTGCATGTGCAGACTCAATTGCCGGAATAATGCCTTCTGTGCGGCTCAGATATTCAAATGCCTCCACAGCCTGCTCATCGGTAACTGCGACATATTCGGCGCGTCCGATATCATGCAGCCATGCATGCTCCGGTCCGATTCCCGGATAATCAAGGCCTGCCGAAATAGAATATACAGGTGCGATCTGTCCGTATTCATCCTGGCAGAAGTATGATTTCATTCCATGAAAGATTCCGGTTCTTCCTGTTGCAATTGTTGCTGCTGTTTCATAGGTATCAATTCCTCTTCCTGCAGCCTCACATCCGATCAGTCTCACCTCTTTGTCTTCTATGAAGTGATAGAACGCACCGATGGCATTACTGCCGCCGCCTACACAGGCAAGAACTGCATCAGGCAGTCTTCCCTCTTTTGCAAGCATCTGTTCCTTAATCTCCTTTGAGATCACTGCCTGAAAGTCTCTTACAATCATCGGGAAAGGGTGCGGTCCCATGACGGATCCAAGGCAGTAATGCGTGTCATCGATTCTCTTTGTCCACTCTCTCATGGCCTCACTGACTGCATCCTTCAGCGTGGCCGTTCCTGTAGTGACCGGAATAACCTCTGCTCCTAAAAGTCTCATGCGATAGACATTCAGTGCCTGTCTCTCGGTATCCTCTTTCCCCATGAAGACAACACATTCCATGCCGAGGAGTGCTGCAGCTGTAGCAGTTGCAACTCCGTGCTGTCCGGCTCCGGTCTCGGCAATCAGACGTGTCTTTCCCATCTTTTTTGCAAGCAGTGCCTGTCCCAGCACGTTATTGATCTTGTGAGCGCCGGTGTGATTCAGGTCTTCTCTTTTCAGATAGATTTTTGCACCGCCCAAATCTTTTGTCATCTTCTCCGCATAATAAAGGCGGCTCGGACGTCCTGCATATTCATTCAGAAGCTCTGTCAGTTCTCTCTGAAATTCTTCATCATTCTTATATTTTTCATATGCATTTTCCAGCTCGATCACTGCATTCATCAGTGTCTCCGGAATATACTGTCCGCCGTGTGCGCCGAAGCGTCCGTTGATCGGTTCGTTCATTTCTTTGCTCCTCTTGCTTTTCTGATAAACTCTGCTATGCGCTCTTCATTCTTTCTGCCGTCACATTCAACCGCCGAGCTGACATCAACCGCATAAGGTCTTGTCTGTGCGACAGCTTCTGCCACATTTCCTGCCTGCAGTCCGCCCGCCAGGATAAACGGTCTTGTCACCTGCGCCGTTTTCTTCCAGTCAAAGCATTCTCCGCTTCCGGTTCCTGCGTCAAGCAGTACGAGATCTGCCGGACAGCTCTCGATTTTCTGATAATCAACATCCCCTTTCATTCTGAATACCTTCCAGATCTCACAGGATGTTTTCTCCTTCAGTCTTCTGATTACCGCTGCTTCTTCGCTTCCGTGAAGCTGTGCTATATCGATAATCCCTTCTTTCAGCAGTCTCTCAATACGCTCCGGATCATCATCGACAAATACACCGACAAGCGGTATCGCCTTCATTAATTCTTTTCGAAGTTCTGCGGCTGTCTGTTCTGAAATACTTCTCCTGAATCCGGGTGAAAGAATACAGCCCGCATAGTCCGGTTTATATCGATTCAGAATCTGTATGTCATCGACTGTTTTATTACCGCAGATCTTAACCTCAGGCATCTATCATTCCCCTCAGCATAGCAAGTTCTTTTTTTCTGTCTGCGCTTTTCATCAGCGTCTCACCGATCAAAACCGCATCTGTTCCGTTTTCTTCCAATACCCTGATGTCTGCTCTTGTGCTGATTCCGCTTTCTGAAACAAAGATTCTGTCTCTCGGAACCATCCTTCTGTATCTGGTGGAATTTCTGACATCCACCTCAAAAGTCTTCAGGTCTCTGTTATTCACTCCGATGATATCTGCACCGCACTGCAGCGCCGTTTCAACTTCTTTTTCATCATGTGCCTCGACCAGAGCATCCATTCCCAGAGAATTGGCCAGTAATTTCCAATCCCTGAGCCGGTCTGCATCCAGAAGTGAACAGATCAGCAGAATTGCCGATGCTCCCAACACCTTAGCCTCATAAATCATGTATTCATCGATGAAAAAATCTTTCCTCAGAACAGGAATTTCAACTGTCTCTGCTATCGCTTTCAGATATTCATCGCTTCCCTGAAACCATTTCGGCTCCGTCAGGCAGCTGATCGCCGAAGCACCGCTTTCCTCGTATTCTTTTGCAATCTCCAGATAAGGAAAATCCGGAGCAATCAGTCCCTTTGACGGACTCGCCTTCTTGACTTCACAGATAAAGGAAATTTCCTCTTTCGAAAGACTCTTTTTAAATGCAAATGCATTCTCTGTTCCTTTTGCCAATGCAGCACTTTTTATCTCCGCCAGACTGATCTGCTTCTTTTTTTCCTCTACAAGCTGTCTGTTATGATCTGCGATCGTATATAAGATGCCTGCCATACTCACTCCTGTGAAACTGCGATAATCTTTTCAAGTGTTTCCGTCGCTTTGCCGCTGTCAATCAGCTCCTCTGCCAGACGAACACCTTCCTCCATTGTCTCAGCCTTACCGCCAAGATAAATTGCAGCTCCCGCATTCATTACAACTGCATTTCTCTTGGCACCCTTAACCGTTCCGTTCAGAATGCCTCTGGTAATTTCGGCATTTTCTTCCGGAGTTCCGCCAACAAGTTCACTCTTCTGTGCTCTCTCAAAGCCGAACTGCTCCGGTGTAATTGTGTAGCTGCGATACCATCCGTTGTTAAACTCACAGACAGTAGTCGGCGCACAGACGGAGATTTCATCCAGCTTGTCCTGTCCGTAAACAACCATTCCGCGCTTTACACCAAGATTAATCAGAACCTTTGTCAACGGCTCTACGAGATATTCATCATAGACACCCAGGAGCTGCATCTGCGGTGAAGCCGGATTGGTTAACGGTCCGAGAATATTGAATACAGTTCTGAAGCCAAGTTCTCTTCTGATAGAGCCGACATATTTCATGGAAGTGTGGTATTTCTGTGCGAAGAAGAAACACATGCCTGCTTTGTCGAGAAGCTCCTTTGCCTTTTCCGGACTCTGTTCAATATTGATACCAAGCGCCTGCTGGCAGTCCGCTGTTCCGCTCTTTGAAGAAGCTGCTCTGTTGCCGTGTTTTGCAACCTTCACTCCTGCAGCAGCAATAATAATCGCTGCCGTTGTAGAGATATTGATACTCTGTGAACCGTCACCGCCTGTTCCGACAATTTCAAGTACATCGCCGTCATAGTGGAATTTGACAGCATGCTCACGCATTGCGGCCGCACAGCCTGCAATCTCATCGGTCGTTTCTGCCTTCGCACTTTTTGTGGAAAGAGCCGCCAGAAATGCTGCATTCTGTGTCGGACTTGTTTCGCCGTTCATAATTTCATTCATGACAGCATATGCTTCGTCATAGCTTAAATCCTGCTTGTCTACGATCTTCTTAATTGCATTTTCAATCATTGCTCTTTTTCTCCTTTGCTAACTGAATAAAATTCCGAATCATCATCTTTCCTTCCGGTGTCATAATCGATTCCGGATGAAACTGTACTCCGTAAATATCATACTCACGATGTTCCACAGCCATAATTTCACCATCATCTGTTCTTGCTGTGATTTTCAAACAGGACGGCATCGTGTTCTCAACTGCAGCCAGTGAATGATATCTTGCAACCTCTGTCTTCTCTGAACAGTTATGAAACAGGGGGCTGGACAGATCCAGCTGTGTCAGGGACTGTTTGCCGTGCATCAGCTGCTTCGCATAAGATACTGTTGCGCCAAATGCTGTGCAGATCGCCTGATGCCCCAGGCAGACACCCAGGATCGGAATTTTGTCTCCTGCTTTTTTAACTGTTTCTATACAGATCCCTGCATCCTCAGGCTTTCCCGGTCCCGGAGAAAGAATGACTGCCTCCGGCTTCATTGCCAGCAGCTCTTCCACTGTCATCTCATCATTTCGGATTACCCTGATGTTTTCATCAATGGAGCCGACAAGCTGATACAGATTAAATGAAAAGCTGTCATAATTATCAATTAAAACAATCATGCTTCTTCCTCCTGAGACAGCTTTAATGCTTTTACAACTGCTGCGGCCTTATTAATGCATTCCTGATATTCCTTCTGCGGAACGGAATCTGCGACAATTCCCGCACCGGATCGAATGAATACTTTTCCGTTCTTTTTATAAGCAATTCTGATTGCAATGCATGTATCCAGGTTTCCTGTAAAATCAAGATAACCGATTGCTCCTCCGTAGATGCCGCGCTTGTTGTTTTCCAGATCATTAATGATCTGGCAGGCTCTTATCTTCGGAGCACCGGAAAGAGTTCCGGCCGGAAGAATCGCGTCAATTGCATCCAGTGCATTTTTATCATCTGCGATCTCTCCTCTGACTGTCGAGCCGATATGCATTACATGAGAAAAGCGTTCGATGCAATGATATTTTTCAACCTCTACCGTTCCGAACTTACTGATCTTGCCAATATCGTTTCTTCCGAGATCAACAAGCATATTGTGTTCAGCCAGCTCCTTTTCATCAGCAAGAAGTTCCTTCTCAATTTCCAGATCTTCCTCCTGTGTCTTTCCGCGAGGTCTGGTACCGGCAAGCGGATAAGTATGAAGGACACCGTCCTCCAGCTTCACCAGTGTTTCAGGAGAAGCTCCCGCAACCTCCATTGCATTTGAAGAAAAATAAAACATATATGGCGAAGGATTTTCTGTTCTTAAAATGCGATATGTATTCAGCAGACTTCCCTCGTAGTCAGCCTCCAGTCTGTTAGACAATACAATCTGGAATATATCTCCCTCTTTAATATGATCTTTCGCTTTCATGATCATATTGCAGTATTGCTCTTCCGAGAAAAGCGGTCTGATCTCGCTGCGGAGCCTTCCCGGGTTATCTTTTTTCGGTTCACCGCTTCTGATCAGCCGAACCATCTTTTCAAGTTCCATCTTCGCCCGGTTATATTCTGTCTCGGCATTTTCAAGGGAAATGTTCACTATCAGCACAATCTTCTGCCTGAAATTGTCAAATGCAATGACCTTATCGAAGAGCATCAGATCTACATCCTGAAAGTTTTCACTGTCTTCTGCATCAAGATGCAGTGACGGTTCCGAATATTTCAGATAATCATACGAGAAATACCCGACCAGTCCTCCGCAAAACGGCGGCAGTAACGGAAAACGGGCACTTTTGTTTTCTTCAATAATCTGCTTGATATAGTATCCCGGATTATCTGTCTCAATCTTCAGCTCTCCGTATTTCAGTCTGCCGTTTGTACAGGTAATTTCCGCCTTCGGATCATAGCCGAGAAACGTATATCTGCCCCATCGTTCATGACTCTCGATTTATTCCAGCATATAAACATGACCGGAAACATTCTGCAGAATCCGAAGCACCTCTATCGGTGTCTTCACATCCGAAAGGATCTCACAGGATACAGGTGCCGTCTTAAATCGGCCGCTGTTTTTTGTTTTGAGAATCTCCTCATAAGACGGGTAATACAACATCTTCTTCCCCCTTTCTTAGTCATGCTGATCCGGTTAGTAAACGGCTCGCCATCAATTCATCTTACAGAGCACCATCGGTTGTAGAAAATCCCGCAAATTTCCAGGCAAATAAAAAAGTCCCTGACAGAATCTTATAATTCTGTCAAGGACGATTAAATATCGCGGTGCCACCTTGATTCACGTCTTTCGACGTGCACTTAGCGAGGTACTATCATACCACCGGCAACTGACGCATGCCTTCTCGTTGCAGAATACTCAGCCTGAACTTCAGGCTTTTGACTGCACCCTCCGTGGTCCATTTGATTATCTGTGTTTCACCTGAATTCCACCGCCTCAGGCTCTCTG
>JAUNAG010000062.1 GCA_030527685.1 Lachnospiraceae bacterium
CCGATGAAACAGCTTCTTGCAGCCGGATCGTTGTGCGGTGCACGCTCTCCCATCAGATACGGCAGATAGAAGACGTGATTGTTTCCGAGCTTGTCCTCATCAATGCCGGCCTGCTCGGCAGCATATTCCTTCGTCTGCAGAATCTCATCCATCCACCACTTGTTGCAGGATGCGGCAGAGAGCATGCAGCCCATCAGGTGCCAGCCGCCGTCGGCATGAGCAAAGGCATGAAGTGAATTGCCCGAATCAACACCAAAGCTGCTGCTTGAGATAAAGATCGTTCCGGATGTGCCGAGGGAGATGTTGCAGCCGCCGTTTCCGACTACACCTGTTCCGACTGCCGCTGCCGCATTGTCGCCTGCACCGGCTACGACGCGGACCGATTCCGGAAGGCCGAGCTTTGCAGCTGCCTCTGCCTTCAGCGTTCCGACCACCTCAAAGCTCTCAAAGAGCTTCGGCATGACAGAAGCATCGATTCCGATCATCTCCAGCATCTCCGGAGACCATTTCTTATTCTTTACATCCAGAAGCAGCATACCGGATGCATCGGAATAATCCGAGCAGTGGACTCCTGTCAGCATATAGTTGACGTAGTCCTTCGGCAGCATGATTTTTCTGATTCTTGCGAACAGCTCCGGCTCATGCTTCTTCATCCAGAGAATCTTCGGTGCCGTGAATCCGGCAAATGCAATGTTGCCGGTGTACTCTGTCAGTTTATCTCTGCCGATGACCTCATTCAGATAATCGGTTTCCTCCTGTGTACGGCCGTCATTCCACAGAATTGCCGGACGCAGAACCTGATCGTTCTCATCCAGTGCAACCAGACCGTGCATCTGGCCGCCGGCTCCGATTCCCGCCACTGCAGAAGCATCTTCGCCTTCCAGCAGCTCACCGATACCGGCATAGATGGCTTTCATCCAGTCCTCCGGATTCTGTTCAGACCAGCCCGGATGCGGGAAATAAAGCGGATATTCCTTTGTAACAATATTCTTAATTGCGCCTTTCTCATCCATCAGAAGCAGCTTCACTGCAGATGTTCCGAGATCAATACCGATATAAAGCATCCTTCCACCTCCATGAACTCTCAGATCTGTTCCATAAATTCATTCAGAAAATGCCAGGCAACTCCCATCATTCCCGCACGAAGAGGATACTGCCCGAGCTTGATATAGCTGCTGCCTTCCTTTTCGAACGGGTTCTGTTCTGCCACATAGGTGCGGAGCCGTTCCATATAAGGCTTCATATACTTTGTAACAAAACCGCCGAGAATAATGTCGCAGTCAAAACTCATCCGCAGATTGGTAATCGCTACGGCGAGATTGGTCAGGACTTCGTCCCACAGAATTCTGTAGTCGGCCCTTCCCGCTGCAAGCTGCTCGAAGAATTCTTCGGCACTCACGCCGAGATCTGTTGTAAAACGGTAGGCACTGCAGTAGGCCTCCAGGCAGCCCTTCCGGCCGCAGTGGCAGGCTCTGCCGTTCGGATGAATGCACATATGTCCGAACTCCGCGCTTCTTCCGTTATTGCCCGGATACGGTTTTTCATTGATAAATATTGAGCCGCCGATACCGTTTTCGAGAAACAGATAGATGAAGTCCTTCTTTCTCTCCTCCGGAGAAAGCCCTCTCCACTCTGCCGTTCCGCCGCTCGTACTGTCGTTGTCAAAGAAAACAGGGAAGGGAATCTCCTCCCGGATGGCCTTCAGCGCAATGTCCTTCATACCGAGCGTCGGCGATAGAACGATCTCGTCTTTTTTCGGATCGAGAACTGCCGGGAAGGTCACACCGATTCCAAGAACATTCTGTGCATCAATTCCGTTCTTTTTCAGACAGGCTGCCGCATCCTCCCGGATCTGCCGTCCGATCGAAACACCGTCCGCATGCTGCAGAGGCGCCGATACCAGGTCGATCTCGTTCTGACGCAGGTCTGTCAGCAGAAGCCGCAGCTGCTCCGAAGAAACGGAGGCACCGATGGCATAGCGGATCTTCTCGTTGATGACATAACCGATGGCCGGGCGGCCTCCGGTTGACTTCAGCGGCTCCGCAGCTCTGATCAGATCTGCCTCCTGCAGTTCCGCAATATTCTGATGAACAGTCGGCAGACTGTATCCCAGAGTTGCCGCAATCTGCTGCTTGCTGACCGGCGTTCCCGTATCGTAAATATACTGATACATCAGATTTCTGGTCAGACGTCTTCTCTCTGTAATTGTCGAAGTCAGCTCGGTCATAAAAGCTCCCGTCCACGCGGATTTCTGTAAACCCGCTCTGTGCTCTTTAGTAAAGTCCTTTTATTAAATTTATTTATCACACTTTAAAAAAGAAAACAAGGGAGCTGTGCGTTTCTTATAAAATTAGGCGTTTTACTCAATCCATTACCGTCATTTTCAGCAATATTGATGTCCGCCGCTTGCATTTATCCAAGAATCTTCTTCCCGTCTGCATACTTCGCCTGCAGATTCGTCCGGTCCGCAAGATAAATCAGTCTCTCCAGACGCTCTCTGACCGTCAGAGGCTGCGGATGCTTCAGATTCGCATCGTCCATGACCAGAGCGTCAAAGGCATAACCCGGCATAAAGCTGCCGACCTTGCCGAAGAATTCGCCGCCGCCCATCGTGGCGATGTAGAAGGCTCTTTCAAATGTCAGCGGGCGGATTGTCTCGTCTACCAGTCTCCAGCGCAGCTTCGATGCCTGCAGAGCGTGCTGCATCGCACGGAACATACTCTCGTGGCTTCCGCCTGCCACATCGGTTGCCAGACCGACTTTCAGACCGTGGTCCAGATACCGGCTGATCGGCGCGATTCCGGATGCCACGTTCATATTCGACTCCGGAGAGTGTGCGATGAAGACGCCGTTCTTCTTCATCAGCTCCTCTTCCTCTTCCGATGAATACACACAGTGTGCCATGATGCAGGGATGGTCACCGCCGAACAGACCGAACTGCTCATAGGCCTCGCCGTAGAACGAAGTATCCGGGCAGAGTTCCTTCACCCAGGCAACCTCGCCTCTGTTCTCCGAGAGGTGAGACTGCAGAGGCAGATCATACTGCAGCTGCAGGTCTCTCAGTCTGTACATCAGTTCATCGCTGCAGGACGGCGTAAAGCGCGGCGTCAGAATCGGCTTCGTGCGCTGATATCCTCTCTCCCGCACCTGCCGGATCCACTGCTCCGTTGCCTTTGCCGACTTCTGTGCAGAGGATTCCGTCAGAATCTCCGGGCTGTTGCGGTCCATGTTGACCTTTCCGACATAGGTAATCAGGCCTGTTTTCTCCAGCTTATCCATCAGCAGCAGAGTTGCGGGAACATGCAGGGTTGCAAAGATCGACGCGCGTGTCGTCTCGCTGTGCAGCAGATGTTCGGTAAAGATCTCATAGGCTCTGTCTGCATATTCTATGTCCGCATACTTCGCTTCTTCGGGAAATGCATATGCCTCCAGCCACGCCAGGAGTTCCAGATCCATGCCCAGACCCCGGTACGGGAACTGCGGCGCATGGATATGCAGATCCGTCATACCCGGGAGAATCAGCTTATCCGTATAATCCGTCACAGGCAGTGTGCGGAACTTTTCCGGAAGCTCCCGGTAGACACCTTCCACCAGACCGTTTTCCACAACAAGAAAGCCGTTTTCCACAGTTTCAAGCTGATCCGGGTTCAGAGACCAGCAGATACATCCCTTTAAAATCATCACTGACATTCCGTACCTCCTTCCGGGTTTGACAGCTGTTTTTCAGGCGGCGCCTTCTCTTCCTTTCATCACTCTTAGCAGCCGCACTCTTTTTCTATATTTTACATCAGTTTTCAGACAAAAAGCAGTCTCTGCCGGCAAAAACCGGCAAAGACTGCTTTTATTTTCTCTATTCTTCGACAAATCACGTATCGGCCGCACGGGGCCGGATTCCGAAGACCTTTTCTTTATGCCTTTGCGATGAAGGACTTTCTCTTGCTGACGACGTCGAAGATAACGGCTGCCAGAAGGACAGCGCCCTTGACTACCTTCTGCATGTTCTGGTCAGTACCCATGATACTCATGCCCTGGTTGATCAGACCCATCAGAACGGCACCGACGATAACGCCCGGGATTGTGCCGACACCGCCGTATGCGGAAGCGCCGCCGATGAAGCAGGAACCGATTGCGTCCATCTCGTAGTTCTGGCCGTAGGTCGGCTGTGCGGAGGTCATACGTGCAATCGTCATCAGACCTGCAAGACCTGCCAGGAAGCCCATGTTTGTATAAGCAATGAAGTATACTCTGTTTGTGTTGATACCGGACAGAGCTGCTGCCTTCTCATTGCCGCCGACTGCATAGAAGTAACGGCCGGTTGTGGTCTTGCTGGTAAGATAGCCGTATACAATAACGACGATGGCAACCAGAACCAGAGAAGTCGGGATACCCTTATACTGAGCCAGCTTGTAGGAAACCGCCATGACGACTGCAACGATTGCGATTGTTCTGACAAGTACGCCTGCATTTCCGGCTGTGTCGTAACCGCTCTTTGCACGTTTCTGCATACCGCGTACGGTAATGATGACAAAGATCAGGGATGCGATACCGCCTGCAAGCAGAGCCACCATATTCAGACCTTCCGGACCGCCGATGAAATCCGGGATATAGCAGTTGGCGCCGCCGCCGAAGAAGCGGACAAAGCCGGCTGACTTGATCGGAAGTGTCTTGCCCTTTAATGCTACGTTTGAAAGACCGCGGAACATCAGCATGCCTGCCAGTGTGACGATGAACGGAGGAATACGGACATAAGCGATCCAGAATGCCTGCCATGCACCGATTGCGGCGCCGATGATGAGTGCAATCAGAACCGCGATAACCGGGTTCATCTTCATCTCTTCCATGAACTTGCCGGCCATTGCACCGACGAAGCAGACAACAGAACCGACAGAAAGGTCGATGTTACCTCCGGTCAGGATGCAGAGCAGCATGCCGGATGCAAGAACGAATACATATGCATTCTGTGAGATCAGGTTATTGACGTTCTGCGGATACAGAATCTTGCCGCCTGTTCCCCAGGCAAAGAAGGCCAATACCAGGATCAGCACGAAAATCATCGTATATTTCTGAAAACTCTCTTTCACTTTTCCCATTGTTTTCCATCCCTTTTCTTATGCGTCTGCCTTCGAGGAGCTGCTCTTGAGAATGCTTCCCATGATCTTTTCCTGTGTTGCCTCCTGACCGTCAAGCTCGGTGACAATCCGGCCTTCGTTCATGACGTAGATCCGGTCGGACATACCCAGAACTTCCGGAAGCTCGGAAGAAATCATGATGACAGACTTTCCGGCTGCTGCCAGATCGTTGATGATACAGTAGATCTCATACTTCGCACCGACGTCGATACCTCTTGTCGGCTCGTCCAGAATCAGAATATCCGGGTCCGCAAACATCCACTTGGAAAGCAGAACCTTCTGCTGATTGCCGCCGGACAGGTTTCCGACATTCTGTTCCACCGTCGGGCACTTTGTGCGCAGCTTCTGGCGGTATTCCTCCGCCACGGCATATTCTTTGTCACTGTCGATGACCGATCTGCTGCTGACACCTTCCAGGTTGGCAAGAGAGGTGTTGATCTTGATCGAATTGCTTAAGATCAGTCCGTTGCCCTTGCGGTCCTCTGTTACGTAAGCCAGCTTATGGTGGATGGCGTCACGTACATTTTTCAGATGAACTTCCTCTCCGTTGAGGAACAGCTGACCGGAGATCTTTGTTCCGTAGCTCTTACCGAACACACTCATCGCAAGCTCTGTACGGCCTGCGCCCATCAGGCCTGCAATGCCGACAACCTCGCCCTTGCGGACCTTAATCGAAACATTATCGACAACCTTTCGCTCGTTATAGAGCGGATGGTATACATTCCAGTTTTTAACTTCCATGTTGACATCGCCGATCGTAACTCCCTCTCTCTTCGGGAAGCGGTCAGTCAGCTCCCGGCCGACCATGCCGCGGATGATGCGGTCTTCGGAGATGTCGTCCTGCTGCTTATCCAGTGTCTCGATCGTAGCACCGTCACGGATGACTGTGATCTTGTCTGCGACATAAGCAACCTCGTTCAGCTTATGGGAGATGATGATACTGGTCAGGCCCTCCGACTTGAACTTCAGCAGAAGATCCAGAAGTGCCTTTGAATCTGCTTCATTCAGTGAAGACGTCGGCTCATCCAGAATCAGAAGCTTTGCATTCTTTGCCAGCGCCTTCGCGATCTCGACAAGCTGCTGCTTGCCGACACCGATATCCTTGATAAATGTACGGGCCGATTCTGTCAGTCCGACCTGTCTGATATACTTTGCCGCCAGTTCATAGGTTTCATCCCAGTTGATGGCGTATTTTTTTCCTCTCTCATTACCCAGGAACATATTCTCGCCGATGGTCATGTACGGTACCAGCGCCAGCTCCTGATGGATGATGATAATTCCCTTCGCCTCACTGTCCTTGATATCATGGAAGGTGCAGATCTCACCGTCGTAGATGATATCGCCTTCGTAGGTACCGGCCGGATAGATGCCGGAAAGAACATTCATCAGAGTTGATTTTCCCGCACCGTTTTCACCGACGAGCGCGTGGATCTCACCCTCTTCCACCTGAAGGTTTACATTATCCAGAGCCTTGACACCGGGGAATGTTTTGGTAATATTTTTCATTTCCAATAAGATCTTCCCCAAAATTGTTCCCTCCTGTTTTCTTCACTTTGATGATAGAAAAACAGGCGGGCGCGCAGCGCCCGCCTGTTTGCGTTCACGATAACACCTGAATGCCGAAGTTTTTCACGAATTACTTCAGTTCATCTTCTGTGTAGTAACCGGAATCAACGAGCATTTCCTTGTAGTTGTCAACTGTTACAGCGACCGGCTCGCAAAGGAAGGACGGGATGATTCCTGTGCCGTTGTCATAAGTCTCTGTGTCATTAACCGGAGCTTCAGCGCCTGTCATGATAGCGTCAACCATTTCAACAACCTTGGATGCCAGAGTACGTGTATCCTTGAATACGGACATAGCCTGCAGGCCGTTTACCATATTGATGGTGTTGGCAACGTCGCAGTCCTGACCTGTGATGATCGGGTACTCGCCTGTGTAGTTAGCTGCAAGAGCGTTCTCAACGCCGAGAGCTGTGGAGTCGTTGGAAGCAAGAACTGCATTCAGGACTGTGCCGTCAGCATAGTAAGAAGAAAGGATGTTCTCGAATCTCTGCTGAGCTGTCTCTGTTGACCAGTTAACTGTAGCAACCTCTTCCTTGGAAACCTGACCGGACGGGATCACGATCTTGCCTGCATCGATGTACGGCTGAAGGACGTCCATAGCGCCGCCGTAGAAGAAGTTGACGTTGTTGTCGCCCGGGTCACCGGTAACGATTTCCATGTTAACGGAGCCTTCGATATTGTCGAGGTCAAGAGCATTGACAAGGAACTCGCCCTGTGTCTTGCCGACCAGATAGTTATCGAATGTTGCGTAGTAGGAAACAGCGTCCGTGTTCATGATCAGACGGTCATAAGAAATAACCGGGATGCCTTTTTCCTTAGCATCTGCAAGAACTGTTCCGAGGGAATCGCCTTCGATGGAAGCGATAACCAGAAGCTCGTCGCCGTTTGCGATCATGTTCTCAATCTGAGAAACCTGTGTTGTGACATCATTGCCTGCATACTGCAGATCAACCGTGTAGCCCTTAGCTTCCAGCTCAGCCTTCATGTTGGAGCCGTCCTGATTCCATCTCTGGAGATCCTGTGTCGGCATTGCAACACCGATTACATGAGCATCATCAGCCATGACGCCGGTAGACATTGTGGCAGCGACTGCTGCAACTGCAAACATTGTTGTAACTAACCTTTTCTTCATCTTGCATCCTCCATTCTTGAAATGCAACACGCACTTTTGTTGTAAACAATATAGCATAGGACTAACTGGACAGTGTTGGCATTGTGCTGTATTTTTTCATCAATCATGCGATTTTATTGTGCATAAACTGGACATTTTTGATCAGATGTGCAAGAATCTGCTATTTCAATCGTTTTCTCTGTGCATTTTTACAGCATATATATGCTGTTTTACTTACCCATGCTGTTTCTGACGTTCAGATAGACATCCTCCTCACTGTGATAGCCTCCTGCAATGATGACATCATCCATATTCTCCCGGTTGACCATCTGCGGCATCAGCACGCACATGGGAACCTCATAGGTGCCGTCATTCACGGTTTCGGTCAGCTCATCCGGCTTTTCTCCCTTTGCCAGCTTCACGGCATAGACGGCCGCCTCTCTCGCCTCATCCTCAACGGCCTTGAATGCCGTCATGTACTGCGTGCCTTCCACGATTCTCTGACAGGCCGATATGTCTCCGTCCTGTCCCGTCACAATGACCTTACCGGCGAGCTGATGCTGCGCCAGAACAGAGATCACCTGACTGGCAATATCATCATTTCCGCACATGATCCCCTTGACGTCCGGATACTGCGCAAGTGCTTCTTCGACATAATCAGCCGCTGCCTCTGCGACCCAGCCTTCACATGCCGCACTGTATACCACCTCCAGGCCGCTGCCCTCCAGTGTTTTATCGAAGCCTTCCTTTACCATGTAAATGTTGTTGTCATCGGGAGATCCCTGAATCATAAAAATCTCTCCGCCATCCGGAATGGCTTCCTTCAGGGCTTCCGCCATCAGCACACCGACCTGGGTGTTGTCAAAAGAGATGTAAAGGTCTGTTCCTGCATGATAAATCAGACGGTCATAGGAGATGACCTTCACGCCTGCCGCATGTGCCTCTTCAATGACTCCTGCAAGAGAATCGCAGTCTCTTGCCACGATGACGATCACGTCCATCTGCTTTTCAATCAGATAGCGAATCTGCGAGATCTGCTCCTCCACGTCGCCTCCGGCATCCTGTACATTTACCTCAGCTCCAAGATCTTTTGCAGCCGCAACGAAGACATCTCTGTCGCGGACCCACCTCTCGATGATGAAGGAGTCGACCGACAGTCCGATCCCGATCTGATCCGGCTCACTCTCACTCTCATAAGTGGTCTCCTCCTCCGGGCCGCCTGCCGCAGCAGATGCTCCGTTCACACTTTTTCCTTCCGAACCGCAGCCGCAAAGCAGCAGGCTGATTGCAGCGGCAGCCGCTGCAGCCAGAGGCAGCAGCCCGAATCTTCTGTGACGTCTTTCTCGTTTCATCCCATCCGCTCCCTGTATTCTCTCGGTGTGATTCCTTCCTGTTTTTTGAAAATACGGCTGAAATAATTCGGATCCGAATAACCGGACTCCGCACAGATTTCCTTGATAGACAGACTGGAGTTCCCCAGCAGTTCTTTTGCCTTGTTCATGCGGATCTGCGTCAGGAATTCGATAAAGTTCTGACCGGCCTCCTGCTTGAAGAGCTTGCTGAAATAATAGGGGCTGATGTCCACCTGCCGTGACACCTCATCGAGCGTTATATCCCTGCGGTAGTTGTCCATGATATAGCGTCTCGCCTTGTCTACCAGTGAAGTGGTCTCCTCATCCTTTGCATTCTCGATATTGCGGCAGACCTCCTTGACCTTCCGCAGAAACCACCTGCGCAGTTCCTCCAGATCCGCGCAGCCGCGGACCTGCGAAATATAATTTCCGCGGTAATGGTAACCGTATTTGACGTCTCCGGACATAAATGCTTCTTTCTCCAGTGCCATCACGAGTTCCAGCACTTTGACCTCCACATCTTCCCTTTCTCCGTTCTGTGCCAGCATCCACTCATAGAAGCGCTCGGCGCAGTCCAGCGTTCCGGCCGTATCTCTCGCCAGTGCCCGCTTCATAAACTGATCTTCCAGTTCACGCGGATACTCTCCGTCATACTTCTGCGCAACGGGAAGATCCTCGATATGTGCAACATGGCTGCTGCTCTCCCGCAGCGCCTTCATCGCCTCTCTGTAGGAATTCTTCATGCCGCCGGCAAGCTCGGCAGGGCGTCCGATTCCGCAGCGGAAGTGACTGTCAATCTTCTCCTCCAGCTTGTGCACCATATCTCTGGCACTCTGCAGTGTCGTGACGCGCTGCTCATAATTCATCTTCTGCATATCGCAGGGAACCAGCAGCACAATTGTATTGCCCATGACCGGACCGACCACGCAGTTGAAAAACAGCTGCACAATTTCGCGGAAGGATGCATATTCTCTGCTTGCTTTCACACTTGCTCCGACTGCATTGTCCAGCGTTCCGCTTTCTCCCCGGTCGCCGAACTCCGTCACGATAATATAGGCGTATTCCTCTTTGATTCCCAGCAGTTCCCGGTAATTGTCCTGGTAGGTGTTAAAGTCATCCTGCAGGAGCAGATTATTGATATAGCCGCTCTCGATCATCGGGATCACGGTCTCCAGCTTCTCGCGGATGGAGAGATCATCCTCTCTCTTCTTCCTCCGCTCATCCACCTTCTCCATCGCCTTCTCACAGATTCCGAGCAGAACCCTCTTGTTCACAGGCTTGGTCAGGAACTCCATGACACCAAGGTTCACGGCCTCCTGCGCATAATCGAATTTGTCATAGGCGGTGATGATGACAAAGATCGCAGTCTGATTGAACTTCTTGATCTCCCTGATGGCCTGGATGCCGCTGATTCCCGGCATATGGATATCCACGAAACAGATATCCGGCGGATACTGCTGCGCCGTCTCAATCACAGCGCGTCCCGTCTTGGCACAGTGAACCTCGCATTGATTTCCGTAATTGGCTTCGATCAGACGTCGAAGCGATTCCAGCATAATTCCTTCGTCATCACCCAGCAGTATTCTGTACATCTGTCTTATTCCTCACGAAACGGGATCGACAGGATCACTGACGTTCCCTTATTTTCTCCTTCACTGATAATCCGGACCGGATTCTCCTGCTGATAATACAGCTCCATCCGTTTTATGACGTTATTCATTCCGACGCCTGTCGAATCGCGCTGTTCGGCACTCTGCTGTCCCTCGCCCTTCAGTACAGCATCAATCTGTTCGCTGCTCATGCCCTTGCCGTTATCCTGCACGATGATTTCCACATGGTCTTCTTTTTTCTCCACACTGAGCCGGATCTGTCCCTCCCAGTCAATATCGCGGATTCCGTGATTCACGGCATTCTCCACAAGCGGCTGCAGAATCATACTCGGCATACGGAGATCGTACAGACTCTCATCGACTTCCTTTGTCACATGAATATCCCCTGTGAATCGAACATTGAGGATATAGACATAGTTGTCGACGGCCTCCAGTTCCTCTGCAAGAGTCGCATCCTCCTGCCCCTTCTTGACGTTGTAGCGGAAGAAATCCGCCATCTTCTCCAGAAAGATACCGGTCTGATCCGCATCCTCAATCATGGCCAGCTGCACACCGGCATTTAAAGAATTGAACAGGAAGTGCGGATTGATCTGCGACTGCAGGAATTTCAGCTGTGCCTCCTTCAGGTGGGTCTCCATCAGCAGCTCACGCTCCACCATCTTCTGATGCTGCCGCATGCCCTCCTGCGTCTGCCGCATATAGTCATCCAGACTTTCGACCATTGTATTAAATGCTCTGGTAACCGTTCCGAGCTCGTCCTCCGATTCAACATCCGGCATCTTCACGTGAAAGTTGCCTTCACCGACAAGACGGGCGGTATTCGCCATATTCGTAAGCGGGCGCACGGTACTGCGGCTGGTCATCGTAATAAAGATCAGCGCACAGGCCACAATCACAAGCATCAGAATCGAGTTGCTGGTCTCCAGATAGCGCAGCATCTCCCGCAGTGCCTCATAGCGCTTGTTGTTGTTGATAAAGAGCTGATTATTCAGACTTGTAATTTCCGATGAAATATACCGGTACAATTCCAGAGACTCTTCGTATTTCTTCTTGTATTTTTCAACATTCCGTGCGCGCTTGGCAGATACGGTATCTGCAGTATCCGTCAGATAGGTCTCTGACATTTTCCGGATATTCTTTTCCAGAAGAAGGGACGCTGAATGCACCGTCTGATCATTCAGATTGCCCAGCAGCTCCCTGTACTTTGCCTCGCTCTGGTAGTAGTTCTTCAGCGAATCCGAGCTCTTCACCTTCAGGTAGAGGTACATGTTGTCCTGCACCTCCTTCAGCGTATCTGAGAGCAGCGTGATGTCCACGTTGCTGGAGTACACGCTGTCCAGATTTCCCATGAACTTATTCAGGCGCAGATAAAATGCTGTACTCACGGCGAAGAACAGCGCCGCAATGACGCCTACCTGGAAGACCATCTTGCTCGAAAAAGACAGCTTATTCCAGCGAAATTTTTTCATTGTGCCGTCTCCTCTGCAGCATCGCTGCCTCTTCCTCATCAACAAAATGAATGTCTACGTTGTAATAGGAATTGACTCTTCCTTCTTTCTTGTAATCCAGCAGTGCCTCCACACTGCGGCTCCCCAGCTGCTTTGTGTCAATGCTGCAGGTCGTCTTGATCAGTCCCTTCGTAATGGCATCCACGGTATTGTCCGACGCATAGCAGCCGATAATCCGCACACCGCCGGCCATGTTGTAATCAATCAGTGCCTGACGGGCACATTCCGTCGTCTCCTCATCCATGCAGATCAGCATGTCGGGCGGACCCGCTTTACGCTGAAAAATATCGCGGATCGCCTCCTCTGCATCAAAGGAACCGATCAGAAGAAGATTCTGAATCGAAACATTCACCTGCTGCCCTGTTCCGTCGCTTTTTCCGGAAACCGCATTGTAAACCTGGCTGTAGAACTGACTCTGGCTCTTCTCATCTGTCAGGCGGTTCATGACAATCAGGATGTCCTTCACATCCTCATCTGCGTAGAGCGCCGCCTGCTCCGCATAGGCCTGCCCGAGCTGATAGTCACTGACGCCGACAAAGCTCTGTCTCTTGCTGTAGGAAGCATCACTCATGACGGTGACGACCGGAATGCCTGCCTCCACAGCTTCATCGATCTTCTCGGCAAGGCCCTCTTCTCCGTTATTCTCCACGATGATACCGTCCACCTGAGATGCAATGCTGATATTCATATAATCAATTTTATCGTAACGTGTATCCGGTCCTGTTCCTTTCAGTTCCAGGAGCACCTTGTTCTCCTGTGCCGCCTGGCTTCCGCTCTCATAGGCTGCTCTCCAGAAGGAGGACTCTGCATTATCCACAATCATTGTAAAGTGATAATCGCAGGCCTCTCCGGCCTCTTCTTCCAGCCCCTGCAGCTGCAGCACCCTCCTGTAATAGGAATCATTGACAGAAAAAAAGATCACTGCAAAGACTGCCGCCAATAATACAATGATCCCCACATAACCCTTTTTCTCCATGGCGTTTTTCTTTACACCCTCCTGAGCCGCACATAAAACACCTTTCGATTAATATTAACAAAAATACTTGTTTTACACAACTTTGTTTTGTTATATATTACCATACGTCCCTGATTTCGCATGAATAAGAAGGCCTGTCAGACACGAAAAAAGGCCATTTTGCCCCCTTATAATTCTTTCTGAAAAAAAATTGCAGATTTTTTGAAATTTTCCCGAATTTTCTATTGACACAGAGCAGGCAATCCTGTATATTAATCGTGTTGCTGCTGAAGCAACAAAACAACTTAGAGATGGCGAGATAGCTCAGCTGGCTAGAGCACGCGGTTCATACCCGCGGTGTCGAGGGTTCAAATCCCCCTCTCGCTACGAACCCTGTATCCTATGGATACAGGGTTTTTTCTTGTCTGAATCCATATTTCCGCACTTCCTTTATGATAAAACAGACAGCCTCCATGATGCAGCAATCATTCGCGCTGATCTGCCGTCTGTCATTTTGGGGTTATTGCAGGACAACACAAAAGGGGCAGCCGAAGTTCGGCTGCCCCTTGTTTCGTTTCAGATATTTTATTTGAAGTATGCAACACCTGACTCGAAGACATGCATATCCTGTTCTCCGAAGATGTTGACGGCAATTCCGTCTCCTCTTCTCTCGACATGTGCCATCTTGCCAAGGACTCTTCCGTCTGCAGAAGTGATACCTTCGATTGCGCGGAAGGAGCCGTTTACATTCCACTCCTCATCCATGGAAACTCTTCCTTCCGGATCGCAGTACTGGGTTGCAACCTGACCGTTTTCGAAGAGCTGATCCAGAACCTCATCGGATGCTACAAAGCGTCCCTCACCGTGAGATGCCGGTGTTACGACAACGCTGCCCAGCGGTGTCTTCTGCAGCCACGGAGACTTGTTGGATACAACCTTTGTATAAACCATACGGGAGATATGGCGTCCGATTGTATTGAAGGTCAGTGTCGGAGAATCTGCGTTCTGACCTGTAATATGACCGTTCGGAACCAGACCGAGCTTAATCAGTGCCTGGAAGCCGTTGCAGATACCAAGTGCCAGACCGTCGCGCTCATTCAGAAGCTTTTCAACAGCTTCCTTGATCTTCTCATTCTGGAAAGCTGTTGCGAAGAACTTCGCAGAGCCGTCCGGTTCGTCGCCGGCTGAAAAGCCGCCCGGGAACATGATGATCTGAGCCTTCTCGATCTCGCGGACAAACTCGTCAACAGATTCGCGGATATCCAGCTCTGTGAGGTTACGGAAGATCGATGTCTTTACGGAAGCACCTGCCTGCTCGAATGCACGTGTGGAATCATACTCGCAGTTTGTACCCGGGAACACCGGAATGAAGACACGCGGCACAGCAATCTTGTGGCTGCAGACTGCAATGTTCTTTTCCTTCCAGAGCGGGCTCTCTACCTCGCTGCGATCCTCTGCTGCTCTTGTGCGGAATACCTTCTCCAGAGTTCCGTTCCATGCACTGAGTGCTTCTGCAACCGGAATCTGAACATAACCGTAGCTGAAGACAGCCTTATCTGTAACGCGGCCGATCTCTGTATAGGAGGAGGTCAGCTTCTCAAGCTCGCCTTCCTTTACTTCGCAGATCAGATCTGCATAAGCCGGTGAGAAGAAATCAACCGGGCTGACATCATGACGGATATCAACGCCGAGGTGGTTGCCGAATGCCATC
>JAUNAG010000063.1 GCA_030527685.1 Lachnospiraceae bacterium
TTTACCTTACATAACGAGCTGTATGAGGCGGCTGCGAAGTTTTTTAGAGTCTTCGCAGCCGCCTTTTTGCTTTGAAAAACAGTAAAAACAACAAAGATTTACCAAAAAAGGATGGCAGATAGAGGGTGGGAGGGTGGAGCGGCTGCTTTTTTATCTGAAAATGAGATGAATAATAGTAAAAACGAGTAAAAAACAGAAAAATACGGAGCAAAATGAGCTTCCATCAACGTGGATAACTGCTCTATGAAGGCCGGAATCTGAAAAAATGTCTGTTAACCAAACCAATATAAGTAAAAATCGACAATCAACGAGAGTGAAAAGAGTGCATTGTGCCAAAAATAAAGTTTTAGTAAAAACACAATTGAATTTACTAAGTAATATGATATTATAAGTTTACCAAGTAAAACAAACAAAGATTTACTAAAACAAGGAGAACGGGTATGAGAAAAATGTACAAGATGATCGGCACCGCAGTTATCACTTCCGCAATGCTCGCAGCAAGCCTGTCAGCTGTCAATGTTGCAGCGGATTCTTCTGAAAAAACAAAAATCCGCTTCGCAACATGGGATGTTGCAGACGATATTGATGCTCAGCAGGGACTTGTTGATGAATTCAATGCAGCACATGACGACATCGAAGTCACACTGGAAGCCTACGGCAGAGATTTTGATACAAAGATCAGCGCCGGCATGGGTTCAGGAGATGCACCGGATGTCATGTATATGTGGAACTATCCGGCTTATCACCTCGGACTTGAGCCGCTGGATTCCTACATCGAGGCAGAAGGCGCAGATTACAAGAGTGATTTCTACGATGCACTCTGGAACTACAACGAAATCGGCGACAGTATCTACGGCATTCCGGTCGGATTCACAACACATGCACTGTACTACAACAGAGATATCTTCGCAGAGGCAGGAGTCGATGAGCCGACAGCAGACTGGACATGGAACGATCTGAAGGAAGCTGCAAAGACCATCTATGAGAAGACCGGAACCAAGGGCTTTGCTTTCCAGATGAAGCCGGATCCGTACGATTTCGAGATGTACTTCTGGAGCAACGGCACAGCTTACTGCGATGCAGAAGGAAAGCTTGCCGATCAGATTAACTCCGAAGAAGCAGTCAATGCCGTCACCATGTTCCAGGAGATGGCACAGGACGGATATGCAGCCGCAACAGAAGGCAGCGGTTCTGACGAATTCCGTTCCGGCAATGCAGCAATGTTCGTTTACGGTTCCTGGGCAATTTCTTCACTGGATGCTGACGGTGTCAACTACGGTATCACAAAGATCCCGTCCTTTGAGGGTCAGGATCATTCGATCAGTATTCTGAGCTCTTCCGGACTTTCTATTTCCAAGGACAGCAAGAACAAAGAAGCAGCATGGGAGTTCGTAAAGTTCTGGACAGGCGCCGATTGCAACAAGGCAAGAATCGGCAAAGAGCTTCCGGTTCTGAACAGCGTCGTTGCATCTGAAGGCATCATGGAGCAGGAGCATTACGCACCGTTCTACGAGATGCTGGACCAGAGTGCAGGTTATACACCGGCAAGCTTCATCATGAGCGACTGGTCTGAGGTCTCCGAAGAGCTTGAACTTACATTCGAATCCGTCTTCAACCCGAGTGTTTACATGAACGTGGAAGACGCACTGACAGAAGCAGCAGACGCCCAGTGGTAAAGCAAGACGAGCCTTAGAGTCGGGGCCGGCGATAGGAGTGCGATTATGAGAAAGAAAAAAGCAATACCTTACCTGTTTATACTTCCATGGATCATCGGATTCCTGGTATTCACGCTCGGCCCGCTGATTCTCTCGTTCATCATGAGTTTCTATGACTGGCCGATTACTTCCGAGCCGACATTTGTCGGCTTCGGAAATTACATCAGAATGTTCACCCAGGACAAGCAGTTCTTCAAGTCCCTGGTCATCAGTCTGAAGTACGCAGCGATCTTCGTGCCGCTGAATATGATCATCGCCCTGTTTCTGGCAATGCTCATCACACAGCCGGTCAGAGGCGTGAAAGTGTTCCGCACAATCTTCTATATTCCGGCAGTCATCTCGGGTGTCGCGGTTTCCATCATCTGGGGCTGGATCCTGAATTCGGACTACGGCGTACTGAACTACCTGCTTTCACTTCTCGGTATCGAGGGACCGAAGTGGCTGGTTGATCCGGCCTGGGCTCTTCTGGCAGTCATCATCGCCAGTGCCTTCGGTGTCGGAACCATGATGCTGATCTTCTACACGGATATCAAGAACATCCCGATCGATCTCTATGAGGCTGCATCACTTGACGGCGCAAGTCCGGCAAAGCAGTTCTTCAGCATCACACTTCCGATTATTACACCGACCATCCTGTTTAACCTGATCACATCGATCATCAGTTCTTTCCAGCAGGTGACGCTGGTCATGCTGCTTACAGGCGGCGGCCCGCTGAAATCCACCTACTTCTACGGACTTTATACCTATAACAATGCATTCAAGCATCACAAGCTCGGCTACGCCAGTGCCAATGCATGGGTGATGTTCATCATCATTCTGGCACTTACTGCTCTGGTCTTCAAATCATCCTCCGCCTGGGTCTTCTATGAAACAGAAGCGAAGAACGGAGGTGCTAAAAAGGCACGGAAGAAGAGGGGGAACAAATCATGAAGATGTCAAAACGGTCCAGAACCATCATATATGTCCTTCTGACACTGTGCGCACTTTACTTCCTGGCACCCTTTGTCTACATGTTCCTTTCAACTTTCAAGACAGAGGCAGAGGCCATCGCCTATCCGCCGAAGTTCCTGCCTTCATCCTGGAGCATGAAGAACTTCGTCGATGCCTGGAACTCGCAGCCTTTCGGCCGCTATCTCATCAACTCCCTGCTGGTAACGGGTCTCACGACTCTCGGACAGGTGCTTTCCTGCTCCCTCGTTGCCTACGGCTTTGCGAGATATCAGTTCCGCGGCAAGAACATTCTCTTTATGATCCTTCTTTCCACCATGATGATTCCGTGGGATGTCACCATGATCCCGCAGTACATGGAATTCAATCTCTTCGGATGGATCAACACACTGAAACCGCTCATTGTTCCGGCATTCTTCGGATCTGCTTATTACATCTTCCTTATGAGACAGTTCCTCATGGGAATCCCGAAGGATTTTGAAGAGGCAGCCCGCATCGACGGTGCCAATGATTTCCAGATCTACTGGATGATCTTCATGCCGATTATGAAGCCGTCACTGATCCTGATTGCCGTTCTGAATGTACTGACCGTATGGAACGACTACCTCGGTCCGTTGATCTTCTTACAGGACAGAAGCAAGTACACACTTGCGCTCGGCCTGGCTGCATTCAAGGGTGTCCATTCTACACAGATCATCCCGATGCTCTGCATCACCGTGATCATGATTATTCCGCCGATCATCCTGTTCATCATCGCGCAGAAATACATCGTAGAAGGAACCAGCGGCGCAATCAAATAAAAGAGAGGTGCCGGTTTGATCGGAAAGACCGGTACAAAGTATCAGGATTATGCGCCGGCTTGCTCCACGACAGCGGAGTGAACCGGCGTGTATTTTCGAAAGACCTTCGCCAAAGCACATAAAAAGGAGTCCTCGTTATGGAGAGAATGAAAAAACGCTGGGAAGATCCCTCAATCACCGGAATCAGCAGACGTCCCGCACGCACTTCCTTTTATACAGATTCCGCACGTACGGTCAGCCTGAACGGAGAGTGGAAGTTCTGCTATCTGCAGGCTCCGGAGCTCTCTCCGGAGGATTTTGAACAGCCCGGCAGCGGCAGCGGCTGGGACAGAATTCAGGTTCCGTCCGCCTGGCAGCTGCAGGGATACGACCGGATGCATTACACCGATGTCTGGTATCTGTTCCCCCTGAATCCGCCCTTCGTGCCTTCCGAAAATCCGACAGGCATCTACAAGCGGACCTTCTTCTTAAATGAAGAGTGGCTGCAGAACTCTTCTATACTGCGTTTTCACGGTGTCGACAGTGCCTATGACGTCTGGGTCAACGGCACACATGCCGGTTACGGAAAGTGCAGCCGTCTTCCATCTGAATTCGATATCTCGGATCTGGTTCATGAGGGCGAGAACGATCTCACGGTCCGCGTCTACAAGTGGTCGGACGGCACTTATCTGGAGGACCAGGACATGTGGTGGCTCTCCGGTATCTACCGTGATGTCGAACTGATCAATGAGCCGGAAAATGCAGTCCTCGATCTGCAGACAACTGCAGAACCGGACGGTGAGGGCGGCGGAACACTGCAGGCGAAAATCAAACTGAAGCAGGAAAAAACAAATATCTCCTGGAAGCTGCTGAAGGGAACGCAGAAGCTGGCCGGAGGAGAACTAAAGGCAAGAAGAGGCACGGCAGAGATTGCGGCTGCATTTGCCGAAGCCGAACAGTGGACAGCCGAGACGCCTGCACTTTATACGCTTTGTGTGTCGACCGGAGATCACACGGTGACGGTCCGCATCGGCTTCCGGAAGATTGCCGTCGAGAATGGAAATTTTACGGTCAACGGACAAATCATCCTTTTAAACGGCGTCAATCTTCATGATTACGATCCGAAGACAGGCAGAACGGTATCACGCGATGTGGTCGAGGACGATCTCCGCATGATGAAGCAGTACAACATCAACGCAATCCGCTGTTCGCACTACCCGAAGAATCCCTGGTTCTATGATCTGTGCGATGAATACGGCTTCTATGTGATTGATGAGGCGGATCTTGAATGCCACGGCTTCGAGTGGGCGGAGAATTACACCTGGATCACCGATGATCCGGAGTGGGAGACCGCTTACAGGACGCGCAGCACGGAGATGGTTGCGCGTGACCGGAATCATCCGTCGATTCTCATGTGGTCGATGGGCAATGAGTCTGCTTTCGGCTGCAATTTCCGCGCGGCAGCTGCTGCGATCCGTGCGATGGATCCGACCAGACTGGTTCACTACGAGGGTGACTTTGAGGCGGAATCAACGGATGTCTACTCCACGATGTATACGAGAGTCAAAGCTCTGGAGGAGCTGGCCGATGATCCGAAGATCGGAGCCGGCAAGCCGCATGTGATGTGTGAGTACGGTCATGCGATGGGCAACGGACCGGGCGGTCTTCGCCGCTATCAGGATCTGTACCGCAGCAAAAAGAGACTGCAGGGAGGCTTCATCTGGGAGTGGTATGACCACGGAATCGAGACGACCGAAAACGGTGAGACCTTCTACCGGTACGGCGGTGATTACGGTGATACCCCGACGAACGGCAATTTCTGTATCGACGGCATGCTGATGCCGGACCGCACACCGTCACCGGCACTGGCAGAGTACAAGCAGGTGATTTCGCCGGTCGTGATTGAGCAGACAGAAGATGATCCGAAGAACTTCCGCATCCGGAATGACTACGATTTCCTGACACTGCAGCACATCGAACTTCGATGGAAAGTGGAGTCCGGAGATCAGACTCTTGAAAAGGGCGTGATTTCGACTCTTTCTGTAAGACCGCATGAGTCCGGTGAGATCACGATTCCGTACCGGGAGTTCATGCCGGAAGCAAACACGGACTATTATCTGCGCCTTTCGGTCTGCACAAAAGAGGACACAAAGTACGCCGCACGCGGTCATGAAATCGCATCCTTCCAGTTCCCGATCGATGTCTATGAGCGCAGTCTTCAGATCCGCGGGAACGGAAAGCCTCTCCGCGTGACAGAAAGCAGTGCGGAGCTTGTTATTGAAAATGCAGCTGTCAAAGCGGTCTTCAGCCCCGTATTCGGAAAGCTTCTGTCCTACGGAACGCAGGACGGAGCCGTGATTACGGAGGGACCGGGGGTCTCCATCTGGCGCGCACCGATCGACAACGATATGTATAAGCGCGATGACTGGGAGAACAAACACTTCCTGAAGCAGACGGTTGAGGAAACAGAATACTTTAACTGGACGAGCGAGGAACACCGCGTTGTCGTCCGGATCGGAACTTATTTCGGTGCTTACTGCCAGTCCTGGGGCTACAGAATGCAGTACACCTACACCATCTTCGAGGACGGCGAGCTGCAGGTGCAGACAGAAGGAAAGGCCGTGATCAGAGGAGGTCTTGTTCCGCCCTTCCTGCCGCGTCTCGGTCTGAAGCTGAAGGCTGCGAAGCAGCTGCAGCAGACAGTGTGGTACGGACTCGGTCCGGGAGAGAATTACGCGGACAGCCTGGAGGCGGCGCATATGGGAATCTTCGAGAGTACCGTTGACGGAATGGGAACACGCTATGTACGACCGCAGGAAAACGGACACAGAGAGCGCGTCCGCTGGTTCAGCCTTCATGATCATAGAAAGGCGGTCCTCTTCCTCACAGAGAAGGAGACCGGACTGAACCTGATGAACTGCACAGATGAAAGCCTCGGAGAGGCGCGTCATCCGCATGAGATCTGTCCGTCCGATGACGTGGTGATCCACATCGACAGCGCACATTCCGGTCTTGGCAGCAACAGCTGCGGCGAGGAACAGGCAGACGGGAAAAAGGTGAAGGTAAAAGACTTTGCAATTGCATTTGCCGTAAGAATGACGACACCGGAGCAGATCCGTGAAGAGGCAAAGACACAATATAGAGCCGAGTGAGAAAGACAGCCGCTTTCGGAAACGGTTCGCTAAAAGAGGAGGAATGAAAGATGATCAGAGAACAGTTTTCGGAGACGATTCAGGAGACAATGCCGACAGATGAATGGCTGATTCTGCAGGATGCATACCGTGAGGAGGAAAATCTGGCGAACGAGAGTCTGTTTGCACTCTCGAACGGTTATCTCGGAATCCGCGGCGTGTTTGAGGAAGGCACGAGAAAGAGCCTGCCTTACTTCTATATCAATGGTGTGTTTGATAAGTCCGAGACCTTTATGCGTGAGCTGGCGACGCAGCCGAATCCGCTGGGACTGAAGCTTTACGTCGACAAGCAGCCGCTGGGGATTGAGACCTGTGAAATCAGGGATTTTGCAAGAGTGCTCAATCTGAAGAACGGAACAGTGCTGCGCCATATGGTTGCAAGGGACCCGAAGGGACGCGAAACGCTGATTGAGAGTATACGTTTTGTGAGCCGGAAACATGAGCACCGCATGGGCATCCGCATGCTGGTAACGCCGCTCAATTACAGCGGCATCGTTGAGGTGGAGAGTATCATCGACGGAAGCATCGTGAATTTTCATGATGCACCGCGTTTCAAGGTCAAGCATACCGTGATGACAGCCAATGAAATGCTGGGACAGGACGGTTGTTATGTGGAGACGGCAACGCGTGACAACGGCCTTCATGTCGGTGTCGGCACTCGGACTTTCGGATACGTGGACGGAAAAGAGGTTCTGGGAAACAGACGTACAGGATGCTACGGAGAAAGTGCAGTTGAATTCGGTGATCTGCACCTGGCGCAGGGACAGACAGCGGAGATCGTGAAGTATATCGCGATTTATACAGAACGCGAGTGCCCGGCAGAGGAGCTGCTGCGCCGAACGGCCGGTGAGATCGAACAGTTCCGGATTACAGGTTTTGCGGGTGAGCTTGCACAGAGCGCAGCAGAATACGCGCTGCTGTGGGAAGAGGCGGATCTGAAGATCGAAGGCGATCCGGAGCTGGATCGTGCCGTCCGCTTCAATATCTTCCATCTGATGAGTACGGGAAATGCATCTGACAGCCGGATCAATATCGGCGCAAAGCTGCTCACAGGCGAGGAGTACGGCGGACATGCATTCTGGGACAATGAGATGTTCCTGCTTCCGTTCTTTGCCTATGTATTCCCGGAGATGGCAAAGCGGCAGGAGGAATACCGCTATCATCTGCTGGATGCGGCAAGAGCGAATGCGGCGAAGAACGGTTTTAAAGGTGCGCAGTATCCGTGGGAATCGGCTGACGACGGCACGGAGCAGTGCCCGGACTGGACCATTGAGCCGGACGGCTCCTGCTATCGCTGCTATGTCGCGGTTTACGAGCATCATGTGACGGCAGCTGTGGCATACGGCATCCGCAATTATGCGCGTATTACAGGAGACAGGGGCTTCCTCTACGGAGAAGGAGCCGAGATTCTGATTGAGACGGCACGCTTCTGGGACAGCCGCTGCGAGTATATCGCGGAGAAGGACCGCTATGAGATCCGCCGGGTGACGGGACCGGATGAATGGCATGAGCCGGTCAACAACAATCTGTATACCAATTATCTGGCAAGATGGAATCTGCTTTACGTGAGAGCTCTTCTGGAGGAGATGGCGGTAAAGGATGCGGATGCTTACAGTGCCGTGATTGAAAAGACCGGTCTTTCAGTGGAAGAGACAGAACACTGGAAATATGTGGCAGACAGAATCTATCTGCCGCGCAAGGAGGGAACGAAGCTCCTGGAGGAATTCGAGGGCTACTTTGAGCTGGACGATGTGGTGATTGAGGAATACGACAGTCACGACTGGCCGGTCCGTCCCGCCATCCTGAAGACAAAGGATGTAAGCGAGACGCAGATTATCAAACAGGCAGATGTCGTCATGCTGCTGCATCTGCTCGGCGAGGAATTCGATGCGGAGACACAGCTCGAAAACTATCGCTATTACGAAAAGAGAACGATGCACGGTTCTTCGCTGAGTCCGAGTATCTATGCAGCCATGGGCTTAAAAGTCGGAGATGATTCCAAAGCGGGCCGCTATCTGAGACGCGCCGCCATGCTGGATCTGCTGAATCTGCAGAAGAATACAAGAGAAGGAATTCATGCGGCAAATACAGCCGGCGTCTGGCAGACAATTGTATTTGGTTTTGCAGGTGTGGAGACGGATGAACACGGCATGCTGAAGATCCGTCCGCATATGCCGGCAGACTGGACATCACTGCGCTTTCGCATTCACAGCGGAGCGTCCAGGGTGGAAATCAGCGTGACACCGGATAATGCAGCAGAGGTCCGTCTGCTGTCCGGACTGCATCTGACAGTGGAGATCAACGGAGAGAGGAGAGAGCTGTGAAACAGAAGCTGGCGGTAGTCGGACTGCTTGTGGTGACGATGATCTGGGGAGGAGGCTTTGTCGCAAGTGACATGGCGCTTGCAAGTATGAAGCCCTTCCAGATCATGGTGATCCGGTTCTTTCTGGCAGCAGTGCTGATGGGACTTCTCAGTCTGAAATCACTGAAGAATGTAAACAAGGATGAAGTGCTGGCGGGTATTGCGATGGGAACAGCGTTATTCGCTGCATTTGCCCTGCAGATCATCGGTCTGCAGTACACGACACCTTCGAAGAATGCATTTCTGACTGCACTGAATGTGGTGATGGTGCCGTTTATCTCCTATCTGGTCCTGAAGAAAAAGGTCGGAAAGAGGGGAATTGCAGGTGCTCTGCTTTCGGTTGCGGGGGCGGCGATCCTGTCTCTGAACGGCGATCTTTCGCTTGGACTCGGAGACGGGCTGACGCTTCTCTGTGCGGTCGGCTTTGCGGTGCAGATCTTTCTGACAGGTGAATTTGTGCGGAAGTACCGGGCATCGGTGATCAATTTTGTGCAGATGCTGACGGCCTTTGTCTTATCACTGATCTTCGTTGTGGTCTGCGGGGAGACGGGAATTGCAGCAACAAGGGCAGGATGGCTCAGTGTACTGTATCTCGGTGTGGTGAGCACAACGGTCTGCTACCTGCTGCAGACAGCCTGCCAGAAATACGTGGACGGAACAAAATCCGCCATCATCTTGTCGATGGAGTCCGTGTTTGGAACGGTTTTTTCAATTCTTATCCTGCATGAGGTTGTTACGGTGCGCATGGTGATTGGCTGTGCAGTGATTCTCACGGCCGTTATTATTTCGAATCTGGGGGAGGAAGCAAATGAAGTATCAGGCGATCATCTTTGATCTTGACGGTGTGATCTGTCACACAGATCAGTACCATTATCAGGCATGGAAGCAGATGGCTGACGGACTCGGCATCGCAATCGATGAGTCAATCAATGATCAGCTTCGAGGCGTGAGCCGCATGGCTTCTCTTGAAATTATCCTGAAGGAGGGCGGCGTGCAGCTTCCGGAAGAGGAAAAGCAGCGGCTTGCAGCGCAGAAGAATGAGCTTTACCGCAGCCTTCTGATGCAGATGACACCGGCTGATCTGCCGGTGGAAGTGTCGGAAACTCTGCAGGCTCTGCGAGATGCAGGGATCAGACTGGCAATCGGATCTTCCAGCAAAAATACGGTGATGATTCTGGAGCGCCTCGGTCTCGGAGACTTCTTTGATGCGGTATCAGACGGCAATCAGATCACACACTCAAAGCCGGATCCGGAGGTCTTCCTTCTTGCGGCAGACCTGCTTGGCGTGCCGGCGAAAGACTGCCTTGTCGTGGAAGATGCCGAAGCAGGCATCCGTGCGGCAGCGGCAGGCGGAATGGATGCCGCGGGAATCGGAGCTGCAGTCGGTGATGCGTGCACATACAGGATCGGAAGATTTTCGGAGCTGGTGCAGATAGCGGCCGGGGATAAATCCTGAGGACAAGATGAAAGCGGCCAAAGAGAGCGTGATCGCAAAAGCCGGTTCTTTGTCATCCGCTGTTCTCAGGCAGCCAGGTTGTTCAGCCAGGCATTGAAATGTTCATCTACGATATTTACACCGGAATCATTCAGATGGGCATCATCCCGAAAATTTAAGTCTGTGAGTCCCAGATCAATCAGATTGTAATCGAGATAAGGGACTTCCAGCTGATCTGCAATGGAAGCAATCTGATCATGGAGTGCATGATAATTCCGGATATAGTTCATGGAGACCGGTGCGATCGGTGCGGTTACAAATATCAGAAGAATGTTATTCTGATCGCACAGCGTTTTTATCTTTTTGAGATAGAGCGTCTGTGTATCAGAAATCTTCAGATTGTTTCCGTTTAGTGTTTTGAACTGATTGGTCCGGTCATACTCAGCTTCCGGCATGATTGTGTCACAATAGACGTAGCCCCGGTTTACATAATATTCATTGCCGGCGCTTCCGTTTTCCTTTGGAGCAGCTACACCATAGGCTGTTTCGAGATTTGCGTTTATTTTTGCAGCCCGGTAAGCAAAGTAATCGGATTGATAGCGAATTGCGGGAATCGAATATTTGAATTTTTCGGCAAGCGGAAAGACTTCGTCTATGTATTCTTTTCGAATCGAGTCATCATCAAGGACAGAAAAGAAAGTGGATGCCTGCTTCAGATCAAAATCATCATCCAGCATATCCCAGTACACTTCCTGTACAACGATTTTCGGCGTCTGATGCTTTAAGGCATCTTTGAGGACATAATAGCTTGTATCTGCATGCTGTAGTGGGGTGCCAAGCTGATATCCCCGATAGGCAGGGAAGTTCGCAGGGTTAAAGGTGCAGTAGGAATGAGAAGATCCGATAAATAATAAATCAACATCCCCTTCAGGCAGGGAATAAAATTCCTGATAGCGCTGTTCTGTGAATTTATTGGTTCCGTTCATAGATACGGCAGCAGTGTAGATATTGCCGGTGAGGTGTATGCCGATTATGACGATCAGAAGAAAGGCAAGAATTTGCAAGCTGCATTTAAAACTGGAAATATATAAACGAGGCCGCGTCATAAAATACTCCTGAGGTAAAAATAAGCACGGTTATAAGTGCGTAAAAAACAATGCGCAGGACAGAGGGTGCATTTTCAAGTGTAAGATATACATTCTTTTTTCGGCTGCAGACCTCTGTCATGACTAAAATCAGCAGACAGAAACCGAGTAATACCAACTCGAAGCTGTTCAGCCCGAGGGTCAGCAGTATTTCATAAGCGCGCTGCGGAATAAGCATGGCCCGCCAGCCGTGTATGAGATGCCGGTAGGCGGTAAGTGCGTCTGCTATTGAATTTGCCCGGAAGAGGATCCAGGAAAAGATTACAAGAACGAAAGTGAAGAAAGAACGAAGAAGATTGGTGAACGCGTGATTTTCAAAATGCAGCGCTTCAGCAATCTTTTTTCGTACAGGCAGAGTCAGCGTGCCGATGATCTGATAGATGCCGTGCAGAGCTCCCCAGAGAACAAAGGTCCAGTTTGCTCCATGCCAGAGTCCGCTCACCAGGAAGGTGACCATGAGATTTCTGCATTTGACAGCAGTTCCTTTTCGATTGCCACCCAGCGGAATATAGATATAGTCGGAAAACCATCCGGAGAGTGAAATATGCCATCTGCGCCAGAATTCTCTGATGCTTTTGGAAAGATACGGTGTTTTGAAGTTGTCCATCAGCTGAAATCCGAGACAGCGGGCACTTCCCTGCGCAATGTCAGAATATCCGGAGAAATCGCAGTAAATCTGAAATGTAAATGCCAGTGCGGCAAGTGCAATAGAGGGACCGGAGTATTCGTCAATGTGATTGAAGACCTTATTGACAAGTACGGCTGCACGATCTGCAATCACGATCTTTTTGAAAAAACCCCAGAGCATCAGTTTGGATCCCCACAGGAGATTCTCAATGGAAAATGCATGCTTTTTATAAAACTGCGGCAGAAGATTTTTACTGCGCTCGATCGGACCGGCAACCAGCTGCGGGAAAAATGTGATAAACAGGGCGAAAATACCGAAATGTTTTTCCGGCTGAATTTCGCCTCTGTAAACATCGATTACATACGCTGCAGACTGGAAGGTATAGAAGGAAATACCCATTGGCAGAATCAGATCAAAAGCTGATACCGGCCAATGGCTTCCGAAGATACCGAGGAACGTATTATTGAAAAATACAAGATATTTAAAGACGAACAGCAATCCGAAATCAATCAGCAGTGTGAGTAGCAGACAGGTTTTTCGAGCGCGGGGAGAGCTGCTTGCTCCGATCAGTCTTGCAAATGAATAATTACACACGGTGGTAAACAGAATCAGAACAATAAGACCAGGTTTCCACGCCATATAAAAAATATAGCTCGCAATAAGAAGCAGGCCCCAGCGAAAGCGCTGAGGCAGCAGATAATATAATGTAATTACCGAAATGAGCAGCAGAATGTAATTCAGTGAATTAAAGGCCACGAATAACCTCCGGAGTGAATTGCAAAGACAGTAATGATCCTGATTATTTTTTCAGTACATGTTTCCAGTCTACCCGCAGCAGATAAATCAGGAACAGAACGGAGGTAATGCTCCAGGTGAGCGGATAAGCCCAGGAAATGGTCCGGTAGACCGGGAAGAATTTCAGCGCAACAGTCACGTAGGTGATACGGATCAGGCACCAGGAGAGCAGCATGCCCGCCATCGGAACAACTGCTTTTCCGCAGCCTCTCATGACACCTGCTGCACAGTGCGAAAATGCAAGCAGGAAGAAAAAGAGACTGACCGTATGACCGTGAATGACGCCGTATCGGATCGATTCGCTCTCGCTGAGAAAGATCCGCAGGAGCGGTTCGGTGAAAAGACGGATCAGAACACCGGTGAGCTCAGCTGTGACGACCCCGAAGAGAATGCCGAAGAGAGCACCTTTCTTTGCGCGGTTGTATTTCCCGGCTCCGAGATTCTGACTGATAAATGTCGGCAGAGCCATGGCCATACTCATGATCGGAAGGAAGACCAGTCCCTCGATCTTTGAATAGGCGCCCTGGCCTGACATCGCATAGGCACCGAAGGAATTAATATTCTTCTGAATCACCAGATTTCCCACGGTGATAACTGCATTCTGCAGACCGGACGGAAGGCCCTGCTGCAGAACCATGATCATCATGCGTGGAAGGAGACGGAGTTTGCGGAATTCAAAGCGTGTATAATCCTGACTGTGGCACATTCTTCTCAGACAGAGAACAACACTGATGCCCTGAGAAATCACTGTTGCGGCGGCAGTTCCTCTGACGCCCCACCGGAAAGCCGGATGAACGACAAAGAGCAGATCAAGAAGAATATTGATAACGGATGAAAAAAGAAGATAGTACAGCGGATGAATGCTGTCGCCGAGCGCACGCATGATCGACATACAGACATTATAGAGAATGACGGTCGATACGCCTCCGAAGTAAATCTTCAGATAAATCGTGGCATTGGGCATGACGGAAGCCGGTGTGCCGAGCCAGCGAAGCAGATGCGGCGTGAGCAGCAATCCTGTGACGGTTGCAAGAATCGATGCAATGACGGCCATCAGGAAATTCGTGTGAATGGCCCGCGAGACATTTTCCTTATCATCAGCGCCGAAATAGCGGGAGATGATGACACTTCCGCCGATGGCAATTCCGGAGAAGAATCCGATGATGAGAAAGACAACCGTTCCGGTCGAGGTAACCGCGGCAAAGGAATCGTTATCCGCAAAGTTGCCGATGACCCAGGCATCTACCATGTTGTAGAGCTGCTGCAGAAGCTGACCGAAAAACAGCGGAATAGCGAAAGCCAGAATTCCGCGAACGATGGATCCTTCGGTCAGGCTGACCCGTCCTCCGGACTGTTGATGTGACATGAGTATTAATCCTCCATATATTTCGGGTGAAAGTGGCAGTCCGTGAGAATCTTATCAGAAGAAATAAAATGCTCCGGACACTCCTGTCCATATTACTCGGAATACATAGCAGTGGCAAGGGGAAGAGCAGCCATAAAGAAAAGGATTGGAGGGGGAAAATTGGATTGACAGGCACTGTGAAATAGCAATATAGTTGAATGTAAATAATGGTAATAATATATGCATTATATTCAATTGCCGCAAGCATGATAAAGATCAGGAAAGAGGTTCATTATGGGTAAGTTTTGTGGTAAATGTGGTAAACCGATGGAGTACTGCACCTGCTCATCCGGCGCTGCAGAGACAGTAAAGGCGCCTGTTATTAAAGCACCTGAAGCGGTCGCAAAGATGAAATACTCTACAGTTGCACGCGTTGATAATATTGCCCTTGGCGAAGGAGAAAAGAAAGTCAGGGAATATACGCTGGGCCGCTATCCGCTCGGCTGCGGCAATGTTTCTCTTATTATCACAAATAAGCTTCCTGTAACATATAAGTAGAGGGATCCCAAGAAAGAAGGTGAACGA
>JAUNAG010000064.1 GCA_030527685.1 Lachnospiraceae bacterium
GTGGTAACACATGGAGCTGACTGTTACTAATAGGGTGAGGACTTGACCAATAGCTAATAATTAAAGTATATGCGGTTTTGAAGGTACGTAAGTGCTCAAAAAAGCTTTCCTGAATAGGGAAAGCTTTTTTTGTGTTATCAGGAAAATTATCAGCAGGTAATACCGCAGAGTTGAAGCAGCCTTGCCTGTTGTGTTAATATTTAGAAATGTTCTCAGATAATAAAAAACACTGAAGGAGTTTTATGGATATTATTCAGATTATTGCAGAGGAGCTTTCTGTCAAACCGCATCGGGTAGAGGCGGCTGTACGTCTGCTGGATGAAGGCAACACAGTTCCCTTTATCGCGCGTTACCGCAAGGAGATGACAGAATCCCTCGATGATACGCAGCTGCGTAGTCTGGAGGAGCGTCTTCACTATCTCCGCGGACTTGAGGAGAGAAAAGAAGCCGTTCTGAAGAGCATTGACGAACAGGGAAAGCTCACTAAAGAGCTGAAGAAGGCAATTGAAGAAGCACAGACACTTGTTGCCCTGGAGGATCTGTACAGACCTTATAAGCAGAAGAGAAGGACCCGTGCCTCCATTGCGAAGGAGAAAGGTCTGGAACCGCTTGCCGAGCTTCTGCTGAAGCAGGCAAATGACCCGAATCCTGAGGAAGAGGCGAAGGCTTATCTCAATGCCGATCTCGGAGTTGAAACGGTTGAGGATGCGCTTGCAGGAGCTTCAGACATCATCGCGGAGCGTATTGCCGATGAAGCATCTTTCCGCACCTGGATCCGAAACAGAACCCGTGCTTACGGAATTCTGACTTCCAAGGCGAAGAAGAAAGAAGAGAACAGCGTTTATGAGATGTATTTCGACTTCTCCAGTCCGGTCGAGAAGATGACCGGCTACCGTGTCCTTGCATTAAACAGAGGCGAGAAGGAGAAAGTTCTGAATGTCGGCATTGAGCCGCCGGAAGAAGATGTCCTTCGCTATCTGAACTGGCATCTTGTCAAGAAGAATACTTCCCGGACACGTGCATTTCTTGAAAATGCAGTCTGCGATTCTTACCGCCGCCTGATTGCGCCTTCTATTGAGACAGAACTTCGCAATGAGCTGACTGCTCTCGCAGAGGACGGTGCAATTGATGTATTCGGAAAGAATCTTTCTCAGCTTCTGATGCAGCCACCTATTGCAGGAGAAACCGTTCTCGGCTGGGATCCGGCTTTCAGAACAGGCTGCAAGCTTGCCGTAGTCGATGCAACAGGCAAGGTACTGGATACCGCTGTTATTTACCCGACAGCACCGACCAATGATTTTAAGATCGCGAAAGCTAAAGAGACACTGAAACATTTTATAGAAAAATATCATGTGACAGTCATCTCCGTCGGCAACGGAACCGCATCCAGAGAGAGCGAACAGTTTATCACAGCATTTTTAAAGGAAATTCCGGATAAGGTTGCCTATGTCATCACGAATGAGGCAGGCGCATCCGTCTACTCGGCAAGCCAGCTGGCAGCAGACGAGTTCCCGGACTTTGACGTCGCACAGCGAAGTGCTGTTTCGATTGCGAGAAGACTGCAGGATCCGCTTGCAGAACTTGTCAAAATTGAACCGAAAGCAATCGGTGTCGGCCAGTATCAGCATGACATGAACCAGAAGAAGCTTGGTGAAGCTCTGGGAACGGTTGTAGAAGACTGCGTAAACCGTGTCGGTGTCGATCTGAACACCGCTTCGGTATCTCTTCTGACCTATGTTTCCGGTATCTCGAAGGCTGTTGCAAAGAACATAGTGACTTACAGAGAGACAAACGGCCGCTTTACCGACCGCAGAGAGCTTCTGAAGGTCTCCAAACTCGGCCCGAAGGCTTACGAACAGTGTGCAGGCTTCCTGCGGATCAGAGACGGAAAGAACCCGCTCGACGGTACTTCTGTGCATCCGGAGAGCTACAAGGCAGCAGGAGAGCTTCTGGAGAAGCTGGGCATGAGTCCGGAGTCAATTGTCAACGGACCGAGTGCCATCCTTGTTAAGGACTATAAAAAGCTTGCGGAAGAACTGCAGATCGGCGAGCCGACCTTACGCGATATTGTGAAGGAACTTGCGAGCCCGGGCCGCGATCCGCGTGAAGATCTTCCGCGCCCGATCCTTCGAACCGACGTTATGGATCTGAAGGATCTGAAAGAGGGTATGATTCTGAAAGGAACAGTACGCAATATCGTAGATTTCGGTGCATTTGTTGACATCGGCGTACATCAGGACGGACTGGTTCATATCTCACAGATGAGCAGAAAACGCGTTCGCCATCCGCTTGATGTGGTAAAGGTCGGAGACATTATCGAAGTCAAGGTTCTCAGTATTGATATGGCAAAGAAGCGAATCGGACTCAGTATGCTGGTATAAGAAATCTGTGAAGTATAAATCGAAAGGAGCACAAGATGGAAAAGCTGACAATTGAGGAAGCAGTCGCACTTAATGATTCGCAGGTGACAGAAGAACACCTGCGCATTCATGCAAAGAACGTGATGTATGCCATGGGCGCTATGGCAGTGCATTTCGGAGAAGATCAGGAACACTGGATGGCTGTCGGTTATCTCCATGATTATGACTACGAGAAATGGCCTGAGGAACATCTTCAGCATACGGAGGAACCGCTTCGTGCAGCAGGCGTCCCGGAAGAGGACATTCGTGCCATTCTTTCCCACGGGTATACGATTGTGAATGACGTGGAACCGGTTACCAATATGGAAAAGAGTCTCTTTACCGTTGATGAATTGACAGGAATTATCCAGGCATGTGCCCGTATGCGTCCGAACGGTCTGACGGATCTGGAAGTCAAAAGCTTTATGAAGAAATTTAAAGATAAGAAATTTGCTGCAAAATGCAACCGCGCGATCATCAAACAGGGCTGTGAGATGATGGGCATGGATGTTCGTGAAGTTGCAGAACTCTGCATTGAAGGCATGAAACCGCACGCAGAGGAGATCGGACTTGCAGGAAACGGCGGACTTGCGTAATTCAAACGATTCGTGCGTTCAGGTTAATGCGGCTTTTATGCGAATTGTTTTAATTATATGAAATAAAAGATTGACGAAGACGGCTCACTGTGCTATTATAGCAAAGTCGGCAGTGAGCCGCACAGGGGAATCCTCTAATGGTAGGAGAGCGGTCTCCAAAACCGTCAATGGGGGTTCGACTCCCTCTTCCCCTGCTTTATGAAACAGTCAAACACAGCATTGTGTTTGGCTGTTTTTGCATAATAAGATATTTTACAAGAGGGAACCGATATGGACTATCAACTGAAACGTCTGAAGAGAACCAGAATCACCGGCGGCCACGCCCTGGATTTCTGTGCTGACACGATGCAGCTGCCGGGCGGACGGTTGGAGACCTGGGATTTCATCCATCATCTTCATGGCGGGGGAGCTGCCGTTGTACCGGTACTTCCGGATGGCAGGATCCTTCTTGTGAGAGAACTGAGGCCCGCTGTAGATCAGGAGATGCTGGAGCTTCCGGCAGGAGCACGCGATTATCCGGAGGAACCGGGAGAAGAAGTGGCAGCAAGAGAACTTCGGGAAGAGACCGGGTATCGGGCCGGTAAGATGAGCTTTCTGGCAAAGATCTATTCGGCACCTGCTTTCTGCGATGAAACGACGGAGATTTATCTCGCGACGGATCTGCAGAAAGAAGGAGACATGCAGCTGGATGAGGCAGAGGAGATTCAGACAGAGGTCTATGAACTTGCCGAGCTGATGCAGATGATTCAGAACGGTGAAATTACAGATGGGAAAACAGTTGCAGGCATCTTTGCCTATGCAGCTAAAGTAAAATAACTGAAAGGAGCAGCAAGATGGCAGAGGTGCGTCTGAAAAAGCATGAAGGTCGTCTTTTAAAATCCGGCGGAGCATGGATTTTTGATAATGAAATCGCAGAGGTTACCGGAGCACACAGCAACGGTGATCTCGTTGAAGTCAGGGATTTTGACGGATATCAGCTCGGAACAGGATTCATCAATCATAATTCGAAGATCCGTGTCCGTATGCTGACAAGAAATCCGGAGGAACAGATCAACGCAGCATTTTTCAGAAGAAAGCTGCAGGCAGCATGGGATTATCGCAAGGCAGTTGTCGATACATCAAGCTGCCGTCTGGTATTCGGGGAGGCAGATTTCATCCCGGGCATCACAATCGATAAATATGAGGATGTTCTGGTTGTGCAGTCACTGGCACTCGGAATTGACAGATGGAAGGAAGTCATTGTTGATCTTCTGAAGGAAATTTTTCTGGAGGACGGTATCCGGATCCGCGGCGTCTATGAGCGCAGCGATGCGAAGGAGCGCGAGAAGGAAGGCCTTGAGAGAAAGAAAGGCTTTATCGGGGAGCCCTTTGACACGGAAGTCGAGATCGTTGAGAACGGTGTACATTACCATGTCGACGTGAAGGACGGTCAGAAGACCGGTTTCTTCCTGGATCAGAAATACAACCGTCTGGCGATTCAGCAGCTGGTGCGCGGTCATAACAGCAGAGGTCTGGACACAGGAATTCATGAGGTTCTTGACTGCTTTACCCATACAGGCTCTTTTGCACTGAATGCGGCACTGGGCGGTGCAGATCATGTAACGGGCGTCGATGCATCCGAGACCGCATCCGCCATGGCCCGCAGAAACGCAGAACTCAACGGACTTTCCAATGTCGAATTCCTGACAGCGGATGTTCTGGATCTTCTTCCGGCACTTCGTGAAGAAGGAAAGCAGTATGATCTCGTGATTCTGGATCCGCCTGCATTTGCAAAGGCACGTTCGAATGTGAAAAATGCAATGCGCGGCTATACGGCAATCAACCGCGACGGTATGAAACTGGTGAAGCCGGGCGGATATCTTGCCACCTGCTCCTGCTCACACTTTATGACGCCGGATCTGTTCGAGAAGATGCTGCATGATGCGGCAAGAGCAGCCCATGTGCGCGTCCGTCAGATTGAGGCAAGAGCACAGGCGCCGGATCATCCGATTCTCTGGACGGCAGCTGAGTCCTATTATCTGAAATTCTATATCTTCCAGATTTGTGAGGAGAGATAAGGCAGGAACGAAGTATCGAAAGATGCATACCGCAGAAAAGCATCGCAGAAGTGTATCGAAAGATGCATATCGCAGAAAAGCATCGCAGAAGTGTATCGTAAAAGAATTGCGGAACCCGTCAGGCTTTTACGGTACAGACAAAGATTTTCAGAATAAGGAGATATTGTAATGGCAGAAAAGTTAAAAGTACTGATTTTAAACGGAAGCCCGAGAATGGACGGAAATACAACCATTGCTTTAAGAGAGATGGAAGAGGTTTTCCGTGCAGAGGATGTCGAGGTTGAGACTGTGCAGGTCGGCATGAAGGACATCAGAGGATGTATTGCCTGCGGCAAATGTTCGGAGCTCGGAAAGTGTGTCTTTGATGACGTAGTCAACGAACTTGCACCGAAGTTTGAAGCAGCAGATGGTCTGGTTATTGCTTCACCGGTTTACTATGCATCTGCCAATGCAACTCTGGTGGCATGTCTTGATCGTCTGTTCTACAGCACAGGCTTTGATAAGACCATGAAGGTCGGAGCAAGCGTTGTATGTGCAAGAAGAGGCGGCTTATCCGCAACATTTGATGAACTGAATAAGTTCTTCACCATCTCCGGCATGCCGGTTGCTTCAAGCCAGTACTGGAACAGCATCCACGGCAGAGCAAAGGGCGAAGCCGAGGTTGATGAAGAAGGAAAGCAGACAATGCGCGTTCTTGCAAGAAATATGACCTTCCTGATGAAGAGCATTGCTTTAGGCAAGAAGGAATTCGGTCTTCCGGAAAAAGAGGCATGGACACCGACTCATTTCGTCAGATAATGGATGTCTGCCGTGCCAACGCAGTAAAAATGATCAGGATCTAAATCAGAATAAGAAGGACGAAATCGTATATTTTGTCCCGGAACATAAAATCTCCCCGCAGGAGTCCGAAAATGATTCGGAATTTACTGCGGGGAGATTTTTTAAATTCATACATTAATACGGTCAGATCATACGCTTATATCACAGTAGGTGCCTGCGCAAAGCATATTAATTGGCATAAACCTTGCGGTTGGTCGATTCACCCTTGATTTCAAGGCCTTTGATCGAGCCGATGAATTTGTAAAGCTGTGTGTAGCCGTAGAGTTTGACGTTGAAGCCGTTGTAGCGCTTGCGGATCTCCTGACCGAGTGTTGCCAGAGCAATGCCCTTCTTGCCGCGGCTGCGGACGATCTCGCGGATGTCGCGGATGATCGGATCGTCGTCTGCGGTTTCACCCTTCAGAGCAACTGTAATGGTATTGCGGGATTTGGTCAGCTGGAATTCCGGGATGTCCTCCAGGAAGCGGATCAGCTGGCTGTAGCCGAAGGTTCGGATATCGAAGTCCGGATACTTGCTCTGCAGGCGGCTTCCGATTTCGCCCGGGCCTGTTGTCTTGCCGTTATTGTCATTCTTGGTGATGATATTGATAATATCGGCGACAATGGCTTCCTTGCTGGTCGGAGAAGTTGCCTCGTTGGCCAGAACATTTTCAAGCTCGGTAAAGACCGTGCAGGCTGCGCGGAAGGAGTCAGGCGTTTTCTTTTCGCCCATTCCGATGACGATCTTGCCGGATTCGCGAAGTCTCGATGCAAGACGGGTAAAATCACTGTCGGAGCTCACGATGCAGAAGCCGTCTACGTTAGAGGTGTAGAGAAGGTCCATTGCATCAATGATGAGAGCGCTGTCAGTTGCATTTTTCCCGGATGTATTGGAAAACTGCTGAATCGGTGTGATCGACTTTTCGAGCAGCCGGTTGGACCAGCGCGCATTGGCCTGGGCCGTAAAGTCGCCGTAGATGCGGCGATAAGTGATGATGCCGTACTGGGAGAGCTCGTCAAAGATTCCGTTCAGATATTTATAGGAAATATTGTCGGAATCGATGAGGAGTGCCAGTTTTCTTTCTTCGTCCATGGTTTTATGTGCCTTTCATCAGGTAGTCCATGCCGGAAAGAAGTTTCGGACATGGCGTGCCGCATTACCTTATGAAGGCAATGCTTTCGCGCCTTTCGCTGCAGGGAGTTTATAATTCATATCCCTGAGCGGAAAGCAGTGCGCGCGCGGAATCGACCGAGTCGACTCCTGTGCGGTTCTTGACAGGCGCAAATTCCTTCTCTCTGATGACTTCAAAGGGAAGGCAGCCATCGAGCTCATGCAGAAGGTCGAAGATGAAGTACTCGAACTTCCAGGCATTCGGCTCGGAGGGACGGACTGTTGTGCCGTCTGTTCCGATATGGGGAACGGCCTTATGAGCAAAGTGGAGAGGCATCTTTTCATGCATGACAGCAACAGAGTCTTTCAGGCGGAAGAGATAATTGAGGATGACGCCGAAGTAATAAGCATACTCGCCGTCCTCATTGCGTGCTTCCAGCATATCCTGACTCATTTCGAAATATTCGATGACGGAGGGCTTTCCGTCCTCCAGACACATCACACCGACCTTTTCGGCGGGTTCACTCTTGCGGACAACCTTGGAAGCGCTTGCGCAGCCGCTTTCAAGAGCAGCACCGAAGAATACCGGATCGCCGATCTTCTGCAGCACATTGTCAACGGCAAAGACATTCAGCCATTCGACACCTGCCTCTTCTGCAATGCGCAGCATGCCGCTTTCGGAGAGGGAGAGCAGCCAGCCGCCGTTTCCGTTCGGAGAAACAGCCAGATGGGAAGGTGCGTCCAGCAGAAGCTTTCCGTTCTCATCTGCACAGGGTGCCATCGCCTGGCGGAAGAAGTGAACATATTCTTCCGGATAGCCGAAATAATTGTGCTCAGCCAGGAAGCTTCTGGTCATCTCATCATTTGCATCACTGGTCATAATGAAGAAATGCATCAGAGCACCGGCTGCTTTCACTGTGTCCTGCAGCTCCTCGAAGAGACGCTGGAAGATGTATACCGGATGTGTGATACCGATATCATAAATACCCTTCGGTCCGTTTGAGCCAAGTCTGGTTCCCATTCCTCCTGCGAGAAGGACACAGGCGAGCTTTCCGGCACGGATTGCCTCGATGCCTGCTTTTCTGTATTCTTCCCGATGCTTATCGATTGCGGAGAGCGTCATAGCCGGAAGAGGAGAGACTTCACCTCTTTTTGCAGCCTGTCTGCGAAGGGCAAACTGCTGCAGGTAGGAAAAATCGGTTTCCTCAATCTGCTGCAGGAGTGCCTGCTGTTCATCTGCAGAAAGAGTGTCATAAAATTGAAGAAGGTGCTCCTGATCGAGCGCCTTCAACTTGCATAATGCATCCTGATATGTCATGTGATTTCAGTCGTCCTGTTCTTCGAATTCGATATCCGTATCAGTCATGGACTTAACAATTGCCAGAGACTTGACATCAATGCCTCTTGCGCGAAGCTCTTTGCCGCCGTCCTGGAAGCCCTTCTCGATGACGATGCCGACACCTTCAAGTGTTGCGCCTGCTTCGTTGATGATGTCGAGAAGACCGTTTACGGCACAGCCGTTTGCCAGGAAATCGTCAATGATCAGGACGTGATCATCTGCAGAGAGGAACTTCTTGGACATGATGACGTTCTTGGTTCCGCCGTGTGTGTAGCTCTTTACCTGTGTGATGTAAAGGCTGCCGTCCAGATTGAGGCTCTGTGCTTTCTTGGCAAATACAACCGGCACATTATTGAAGTACTGTGCGGTGATGCATGCGATGCCGATGCCTGAGGCTTCGATTGTCAGAATCTTGTTGATGGGGCGATCGCCGAACAGACGATAGAATTCTTTGCCGATCTCATTGATGAATGCGATGTCCATCTGGTGGTTCAGGAAATTGTCTACTTTCAGGATATGACCCGGTCTGACCTGACCGTCCTTCAGAATCTTCTCTTCGAGAGCCTTCATTTAATTCTCCTTTTAAGTCGGCTGCGCTGCGGGTGCTGCACCCTTTCGGAAGGGGCAGTGCAGGCAGCATTTCTTTAGCTGCTGTCAGACATTTGCCTGTCATTTTTTCATTCTACAACGATTGCCGGTTAATGACAACGGAAAGAAACAAGACAAACTGAGCAATGTATGAACACGTTGCCGGGGCATGATGAAATATGAATAAAATATGTACGAATATCCAATTTTTTGTATCATCTTTTTGCATCCGTTGACATCTGAAATCGATCACACTAAAATACAGCTATCGTAAAAAGCAATGGAGGTGAGGTCATGATGGAATACAGAGTAAGACTTTCTCAGGACGATGTTCCGGACTTTGTAACCGCTGCCGAAAACTGCGATTGCGATGTCGACATCTTTTATAATCGATTTATTATTGATGCAAAGTCCATTCTCGGCGTAATGAGCCTGGATCTCAGACAGCCGCTGACTGTAAGAATTGCAGAACGCGACGAGAGATTTGAGAGACAGATCAGAAGATTTTCAATCGCCTGAGAGTTTTCGGGGCCGAAAGGCCGCAGCTAAATATTATATTATTCTGCTAGAGGCAGCTTGCAGCGCAGCCAGTGCGTTGTGGGCTGTTTTCTTTTGCGCTATTATATAGGAAGTAAACGAAACAGCAGGAGTGCAGCGAAGATGGAGCAGAGTGCAGAAACAGCGAAGATGCAGCAGGCGTCAGACAGCCGGGAGGAAAAACCGGTTGTCCGTATTTCTGTGCGCCGCATGGTGGTATTTATTCTTCGCAGCGGGGATCTGGACAATCGCTCACAGCGCGGCTCGGATCTTGAGGCAGCTCTTGCCGGCAGCCGTCTGCACAGAAAACTGCAGAAGGCGGCGAAGGGAGATTACGAGGCGGAAGTCGTTCTGCTGGAGGATGTGGAATACGATGATGTGATCATCCGCATTGAAGGCAGAGCAGACGGTATCATCGACCGCCACACGGATCGTCCGATTATCGAAGAGATCAAGGGCATGTATATCGATCTCGCACTTCTGGAAGAGCCGTTTCCTCTTCATCTGGCGCAGGCCAGATGCTATGCGGCGATGCTGGCGGAGGAAGAGGAGCTTTCGGAGGTCGGAATCCGGATGACCTATGCAGATCTTGATTCCGAGGAAATCAGACATTTTGATTCTTCCTATAATAAGGAAGAACTGAGAACCTGGTTTCTGGAGGTGGTGACCTCCTATCATCGTTTTGTGAGCTGGCAGCTGGCACATATTCGCGCAAGAAACAGATCCATGCAGGATCTGAATTTCCCCTTCCCTTACAGAGAAGGACAGCGAAAACTGACGGCAGCGGTCTATCGCTCGATTGAGGCCGGCGAAGAGCTCTTTCTGATGGCACCGACCGGTGTCGGAAAGACCATGAGCTGCGTCTTTCCCGCCGTGAGAGCTATGGGCCAGGGATTCGGGGAACGGATCTTTTATCTGACTGCAAAGAATGAGACCCTTTCTGTCGGGGAGGAGGCCTTCTCCATCCTGGACCGAAAGGGACTGGATTTCCGTACAGTCCGGATTACCTCAAAGGAGAAGATCTGTCCGCGCACGGAGGTCAACTGCAATCCGGAATCCTGTCCGTATGCAAGAGGCCATTTTGACAGGATCAATGATGCAGTTCTGGATCTGCTGACCTCGAAGACACATTACGACAGCGGGACACTGCTCCGGCAGGCAGAGGAACGGAATGTCTGTCCGTTCGAACTGACACTGGATGTGTCCTCGTGGTGCGATGCGATTCTGTGCGATTACAATTATGTGTTCGATCCGGATGCAAGACTGCAGCGCTTTTTCGGTCAGGGCGTGAAGAGTGAAGCCATCTTTCTGGCTGATGAGGTGCATAATCTGGTGGACCGCGGAAGAGAGATGTACAGTGCTGTTCTTGTAAAAGAACACGTACTCTCCATGAAGCGGGTGCTGGCTCCGGGAAAGGAGCAGAAGCCGGAGGGAGATGCAAAAAAAGCGGTTCTGGCAGCGGAGCGGCTGAACAAAATTCTTCTCACATTGAAGCATGAGACAGAAGAAGCCCCCACCGGCATTACGATGGAGACACCCTACCGCATCTGGGAATACAATGAACTCGACCGTCTTTTCGCGTCGGCACAGAGCCTGTATGAAGCACTGCAGCGGTATTTCCAGAACAGCCGCGATACAGCGAAGAAGGATCGCCTGACAGATGCATTTTTCGAAATCAGAAGCTTCTGCAATACGATCGATTATGTGGATGAGAATTACCGTGTCTATACGGAGCTGACGGAGGAGGGCTTTGGTGTCCGCCTGTTCTGCGCGAATCCGGCTGCACGCCTGACCTCCTGTATCGACAGGGGACGGGCAGCGGTATTCTTTTCTGCGACGCTGCTTCCGATTCAATATTATAAGAAGACACTCAGTACGAGAGAAGAGCTGAAGGCCGTATATGCGCCGTCGCCCTTTGACCGGTCACACAGGCTTTTACTGGCGGCAGGGGACGTGAGCACACGCTATGCGGCGCGAAGCACGGAGCTCTACAGACGCATTGCTTCCTACATTGCGAAGACGGCACAGGCGAAGACCGGCAATTATCTGGTATTCTTTCCTTCCTATAAAATGCTGCGGGATGTATTCCGGGTTTACAGGGATGAGTTCGACACGGATGCGGTCAACTGGGTGGTGCAGAGCAGCGGCATGCAGGAGGATGACCGGGAGATCTTTCTGGAGAACTTCTATGAGGAGCCGGAAAAGTCGCTGGTCGGCTTCTGCGTAATGGGCGGTGTCTTCTCGGAAGGCATCGATCTGACCGGGACAAGGCTGATCGGAGCCGTTGTTGTCGGTGCGGGACTTCCGCAGGTTTCCAATGAGCGGGAGATCCTGAAACACTTTTTTGATCAGGAAAACTGCGGTTTTGACTATGCTTACCGCTACCCGGGCATGAACAAGGTGGAGCAGGCAGCGGGGCGTGTAATCCGCACGGCAGAGGACCGGGGAGTCATCCTTCTGCTCGACAGCAGGCTGGCGGAGCCCTCCTACAGGAGGCTTTATCCGGCCGAATGGAGTGACTGCGAGGTCTGTTATCTGGAAAATGTCAGTGAGCATCTGGAGGCTTTCTGGGGGCATCCGGAAGGGGAATCGTCTTCATAATGTCTCAAAAACCTTCAAAAAATGTATTTTGAGAAGATCTTTGGGTTTCCTGAATCGTCTTTATCATCTATAATGGCGGTATCAGAGCGCAAAACCGCTTCTTTTTGTGTGCTCTGATGCCACACCAAGTTCGTCGGCACGCAAGTGCCATTGTCATCAAAGAATTATACGGGGTATAGAACGAATGGTCAGAAGAATCTACGTTGAAAAAAAGCAGACTTATGCTGGTCAGGCGAAGGACCTTCGCCACGAAATCCGTCACTATCTGCATGTGTCCGGAGTGGATGAGGTCAGAATTTTTATCCGCTACGATGTAGAGAATATCTCCGATGCATTATATGAACAGGCATGCCGCACTGTATTTGCCGAGCCTCCTGTAGATCTTGTTTATCAGGAGAAGCTTCCGGAAGCAGACAATGCGCATGTCTTTTCTGTTGAATATCTGCCGGGCCAGTTTGACCAGCGCGCAGATTCCGCTGAGCAGTGCATCCGCTTCCTGGATGAAAGTGCACAGCCGGTTGTCAGAACTGCTGTCACCTATATGCTGATCGGCGATGTAAGCGAAGAAGAGCTGCAGCGCGTCATCAAGGACTGCATCAACCCGGTTGATTCCCGTCTGACAGATGAAGTCAAGCCGAAGACTCTGACAGCTGTCTTCCCGGAGCCGGAAGCAATTGCGGTTCTGGACGGATTCTGCAAGATGAAGGAAGAGCCGCTGAAGGCACTCTATGAGAGCTTCAACCTGGCAATGACATTTGAAGACTTCCGTTTTATTCAGAAATATTTCGCAGAGGAGGAGCATCGTGATCCGACTCTGACTGAGATCCGTGTTCTGGATACCTACTGGTCTGACCACTGCCGTCATACAACCTTCTCCACAGAACTGAAGAAGATTACCTTCGGTGAAGGCGATTTCCGCGCACCGATTGAGAATACTTTCAAGAAGTATCTGGCTGACAGAGATGCACTCTATGCCGGTCGCAGCGACAAATACATCTGTCTGATGGATCTGGCTCTCCTTGCAGCAAAGAAGCTGAAGAAGGAAGGCAAGCTGACAGATCAGGAAGAGTCCGAAGAGATCAATGCATGCTCCATCATTGTTCCGGTTGATGTAAACGGAAAGGAAGAGGAGTGGCTGATCAACTTCAAGAATGAGACACACAACCATCCGACAGAGATCGAGCCGTTCGGCGGCGCTGCAACCTGCCTCGGCGGTGCAATCCGCGATCCGCTTTCAGGAAGAACCTATGTCTACCAGGCTATGCGTGTAACAGGTGCGGCTGATCCGACTGTTCCGCAGTCCGAGACTCTTCCGGGCAAGCTGCCGCAGAAGAAGCTGGTTCGCCAGGCAGCTCACGGCTACAGCTCCTACGGCAACCAGATCGGTCTTGCAACCGGCTATGTCAAGGAAATCTATCATCCAAACTACGCTGCAAAGCGTATGGAGATCGGTGCTGTTATGGGTGCTGCTCCGAGAAGAGCTGTACAGCGTCTGACATCTGATCCGGGTGATCTGATCATCCTCCTCGGCGGACGTACGGGACGCGACGGCATCGGCGGCGCAACCGGCTCCTCCAAGGCACATAATACAGAATCCACCAACACCTGCGGTGCGGAAGTCCAGAAGGGTAATGCGCCGACAGAGCGCAAGCTGCAGCGCCTGATGCGCCGTGAGGAAGTGACACACATCATCAAGAAGTGCAACGACTTCGGTGCAGGCGGTGTTTCCGTTGCAATCGGCGAGCTTGCTCCGGGCCTTCTGATCGATCTGGATCTTGTTCCGAAGAAATATGCCGGCCTTGACGGCACAGAACTTGCCATCTCCGAATCTCAGGAGCGTATGGCTGTTGCGGTTGATCCGGCTGACGAAAAGGCGTTCCTTGCATTTGCAAAGGAAGAAAACCTTGAGGCAACACGAGTTGCTGTCGTAACTAAGGAGCCTCGCCTGGTCATGAACTGGAAAGGACAGGAGATTGTCAATCTGTCCCGCGCATTCCTCGATACAAACGGTGCACATCAGGAGACAGAAGTCTTTGTTGAGATCCCGAGCCGTGCTTCCTCCGAGCTGAATCCGCAGCCGTGGGAGTGGCATCTCGGCGGCGACGAGGCTTTCAGAAACCGCTGGATCTCCATGCTGCGTGATCTCAATGTCTGCTCACAGCGCGGACTTGTTGAGATGTTCGACAGCTCCATCGGCTCAGGTTCTGTTCTGATGCCGTACGGCGGCAAATACCAGCTGACAGAGACACAGGTTATGGCTGCAAAAGTTCCGGTTGCAAACGGAAAGACAGATACCGTAACACTGATGTCCTACGGCTATGATCCGAACCTGATGAGCTGGAGCCCGTATCACGGTGCTGCATGGGCTGTTACTTCTTCTGTTGCAAAGATTGCGGCAGCGGGCGGTGACGTGACAAAGATTCACTTCACCTTCCAGGAGTACTTCCGCAGAATGTCAAGCGATCCGAAGAGATGGAGCCAGCCGTTTGCTGCACTGCTCGGTGCATATGACGCACAGCTCGGATTCGGTCTCGGATCTATCGGCGGCAAGGACTCCATGTCCGGAACATTCGAAGATATCGATGTTCCGCCGACACTGGTTTCCTTCGCAGTAGATGTGGCAAAGGTACAGGATCTGATTACACCGGAATTCAAGAAGCCGGGCAGCCATATTATCCGCATCAGCGCAAAGAGCGACGAGAACCAGATGCCGGATTATGCGGCTATCCTGGATATGTGCGCAAAGCTGCGTGAGGATATCGGCAGCGGCCGCGTTATCTCCG
>JAUNAG010000065.1 GCA_030527685.1 Lachnospiraceae bacterium
GGAACCGCGGTTGACCGGGATGCCTTCATCTTCGAACGGCTTGGACTCAACGCCCTGACCGATCGCGACGATGATGAGATCGCAGGGAATGGTTTTTTCCGGCTTTTCTGCATTGACCGGCCGGGGACGACCGGAGCGGTCAAACGGACCGGTGATCTGCGGCTGGACAACGAGACCGGTAACCTCTTCGTTCTCGTTGAGTTCGATGCGTACAGGTGCCTGCATGGTGGCAATTTCACAGCCCTCTGCAATAGCTCCTTCAATCTCATCACTGAGTGCAGTCATATCAACCTGACGGCGGCGGTAGACACAGGTGACGTTGGCGGCACCGAGTCGTCTTGCCGAACGCGTGCAGTCCATTGCAACATTGCCGCCGCCGATGATGACGACGTTCTTGCCTGTGAAGTCCGGCATGGAGCCGTCACCGATGGAGCGCAGCATCTCGACTGCCGAGATGACGCCGCGGCCGTTCTCGCCTTCCAGACCGAGTTTCTTGTCTGTATGCGCGCCGATTGCCACATAGACAGCATCATAATTCTGCTCCAGGTCTTCCAGATGGATTTCCTTTCCGATGCTGACATTGGTTTCATATTCAATACCGCCGGCGGAGAGGATGGAATTGATATCCGAATCCAGGAGCTGACGGGGCAGACGATAGCTCGGAATGCCGTAGCGCAGCATGCCGCCGAGCTGCTTTCTCTGCTCGAAGATCTTGACTTCATGGCCCATCAGGGTGAGATAGTAGGCAGCGGAGAGGCCGGACGGACCTCCGCCGATGATGGCAACACGCTTGCCCGTACTTTCTGCGCGCGGCGGGACCGGGACGTTGCCGGCATGCTCGCAGGCATATCTCTTCAGACCGCGGATATTCACAGAGGAGTCGACCATATTGCGGCGGCAGCGTGCCTCACAGGGATGCTCGCAGATCAGACCGCAGGTGGACGGGAACGGATTATCCTTGCGGATCAGTCTGACTGCATCCGCATAGCGGCCGGCATGAACCAGCGCAATGTAGCCCGGAATATCAACGCCTGCAGGGCAGAGAGCCACGCAGGGGACAGGCTGATTGAGAGAACCGAGGCAGCGATGGTGACGGACGTGTTCGAGATAGTCATCGCGGAAACCGATGACGCCCTTCAGAACCATGTCCGCAGCCTCGAAACCGATGGCGCAGTCAGCCGTGTTTTTGACAACGCGGGCGGTTTTCTCAATGAGCTCAACGGTGTCCTCGTCGGCAAGACCGTTGAGGACATCTTCGAGAAGCTTCGAAAGCTGGCCGAGACCGACGCGGCAGGGTACGCATTTGCCGCAGGTCTGTGCGTGGCACAGCTTCAGGAATGATGCGGCCATATCGACAGGGCACAAGCCCGGCGGGCTTGCTACGATGCGCCGTTCAACATCCTGATACAGTCCCTCAATCACGGTTTGGGACTGTGATTTTGTTCTGACACTTAATCTGCTCAAGATTCCCTCCTTTTCTGGCTGAGTCTACAAAAATTCAGCAAAATTTCCTATTTTTATGTAAATTATACATAAATATTAGTGGTTAGGAAACACAAACCGTATTAATAATAAGAAAGATTTTTAGGATGGATGAAAATTGGTTTGAGCGTGTGCGAGGTGGACGCAGGAAATCGGAATGTATATAATAGGAAATGTTTTGAGGGCTTCTTCAAAACAGGGAAAGTTGTACCTGCATGAAAGGAGGAGAGCTGCACTTCGCTCCGGCAGCTATCGTTATGAAAAAACAGGAAGAGCAAAAAACATACAGTACGGGGGAGCTGCTCCGCCGCTTCCGGCCGTATTACAGCCCGTATCGGAAGGTACTGATTGCAGATCTGTGCTGCGCCGCACTGACCTGTCTGGCAGATCTGACGCTGCCGATGATTCTACGGTATCTGACCAATACCGGTATGAATGATCTGGCATCATTGACCTTAAAGACGGTTCTGACTCTCGGTCTGCTTTATCTGACGCTGCGTGTCATCGATGTGCTGGCAGCCAGATACATGGCCTATCAGGGACATGTCATGGGAACTTATATTGAGACAGATATGAGAGAGGATGCTTATGCGCATCTGCTCCGTCTCTCTGTGAGCTCTTACAACAATACCAAGATCGGACAGATCATGGGCCGTATTACAAACGACCTGTTTGATGTCACGGAATTTGCTCACCATTGTCCGGAGGAATTCTTTATTGCCGCACTGAAGGCAGTGGTATCTTTTGTGATTCTGGTGCGGATCCATGTGAGACTGACAATAGCCGTATTCGCTGTCGTTCCGGTGATGCTGCTGGTATGCATCAGGGTGAACCGTTGGATGAGAGCTGCATTTGCCAGACAGAGACACCAGACCGGTGAGCTGAACGCACGAATTGAGGACAGCCTGCTCGGACAGCGCGTTGTGAAGGCGTTCACGAATGAAAAGCTGGAGGAGGAGAAGTTCAATTCGGAGAATCAGGAATTCTTCCGCATGAAGAGAAATACCTACCGCTATATGGCAGCTTTCCAGATTACCGTCCGTTCTTTTGAAGGACTGATGTATCTGGTCGTGCTGGTAGGCGGCGGTATCTTCCTTGTCAACAGACAGATTGCACCGGGCGATCTGGTCGCTTATGTCATGTATGTGACGACGCTGATTGCAACAGTGCGCAGAATTATTGAATTCGCAGAGCAGTTCCAGCGAGGCATGACCGGCATCGAGCGTTTCCTGCAGCTGATGGATGCAGAGGTCGAGATCTTCGATGAGCCGGATGCACAGGAACTGAAAGACCCGAAGGGGGAGATTGTCTTTGACAGTGTGAGCTTCCAGTATCCGGATGACCACAACATTGTGTTCCGTAATCTGAATCTGAAGATCAGACCGGGTGAGAAGGTCGCCATTGTCGGACCGTCCGGCGGCGGAAAGACAACACTTTGCAATCTGATTCCGCGTTTCTACGATGTTTCCGAAGGAAAAGTTCTGCTGGACGGCAGAGATATCCGCTCTTATACACTGAAGAGTCTGCGCGGTGCGGTTGGTATGGTGCAGCAGGATGTCTACCTGTTCTCCGGAACAGTGGCAGATAATATTCTCTACGGCTGCCCGGGGGCAAGCCGTGCCGAGATGGAAGAGGCCGCCAGACGTGCAGGTGCGGCAGAATTTATCGAAGAGCTTCCGGACGGTTACGATACCTATATCGGTGAGCGAGGCGTGAAGCTTTCGGGAGGACAGAAGCAGAGACTGTCTATTGCAAGAATCTTCCTTAAGAATCCGCCGATGCTGATTCTCGATGAGGCAACCTCGGCACTCGACAACGAGAGTGAGTACGAGGTGGCAAAATCACTGGCAGAGCTTTCGGTCGGCAGAACAACGCTGACGATTGCACATCGTCTGAGCAGTATTATTCACTCCGACAGAATTCTCGTTCTGACGGAGGACGGCATTATAGAAGAAGGCACGCATCAGGAACTGATGGAAAAGAAGGGTGCCTACTACAAACTGTATACGAGAGCAAACGAAGTTCGCTGAAGAACACAAAACAAAAGGCCGCTGTCCTGATGAGATCATCGGGAACAGCGGCCTTATCAGCTGCATTTTCAAAATAATAAATTTAAGGAATCATGAAGGCGTCAGGAATTGAAATCCGTATCGGCTGCAATCTGCAGGGTGTAGCCCGGGTAGGCATCAGCAACGGTTTCGCAGACCTTCCTCCAGACGGCACCGCGGTTTCCGGCGCTGAAGGCAATGACTACGTCAAAGCGGAGATTCTTCTTTTCCGGATCATAATGGAAGCCGTGCATCTGCAGGACGTGATCGATCCCCATGACAAGGGAGCGGACTTCTTCGCGGACGCGTACTGTCTCCGGATCTTTTGTGTTGACGGCATAGACGCCGATGGCGGTCAGGATGACGCCGTGATCCTGATAAACCGTTGTTTCAATATCGCGGTTCAGCTGATCCAGATCATTGATGGATAAGCTGTCCGGCACCTCAACATGAATGGAACCGTTGAACCGGTCCGGGCCGTAATCATGAAGAACCAGATCGTAGGCGCCGCTGACCTCCGGGAAACTGCGGACGGTTGCCTTGATCTGATTGGCAAAATCCACATCGGCGCGATCGCCGAGAATCTTGGAAAGCGTCTCGCGGATCATCTCGATGCCGGACTTGATGATGACAAGGGAGATGACTGCGCCGAGCCAGGCTTCCAGTGAGAGGCCGGATAACAGATACAGGATGGCGGCTGCCAGAGTCGAAGCGGAGATGATCGAGTCAAGCAGGGCGTCCTGACCGGAATTCACAAGGGAATCGGAATTGACTTTCTCGCCGACCTGTTTGACGAAGCGGCCGAGCAGGAGTTTTACAACGACACCGGCTGCAACGATGATGAGCGTGACGGCTGAATAATCTGCCTGTTCCGGATGAAGAATCTTTTTCACGGATTCGGTCAGAGAGGTGATGCCGGCATAAAGGACGATGATGGAGATCAGGAGCGCACTCAGATACTCAATACGGCCGTAGCCGAAGGGGTGCGCCTTGTCCGGCTCCTTGCGTGCAAGCTTTGTGCCTACGATGGTGATGACAGAGGAGGCTGCATCAGACAGGTTGTTCACCGCATCCAGGATGATGGCGATGGAACCGCTGATAAAGCCGACGCCGGCCTTGAATGCGGCAAGAAATACATTGGCAACAATGCCGATGATACTGGTTCTGACGATCTGCTGCTCACGCTGCAGTTCATCGGACTTCATAAAAGGAGCAGAGGAAGACTCTGCCTTTGCTGATGTTGACATAGGACTCCTTCTTTCTATATAGTGATTCGTGGATGAATTTTGACAGTCTGCGCTGAACTCTTTGCAAAAAGTTCAGAATATCATCTGCGTGAATCAGGTTTAAAAGATATCTTAACACTGCAGAAGAGGATGGGAAAGATGTTAGAGAATTTTCTGATGGCACTGAATGTGGTTTTTCCGATGACAGTGCTGATTGCAATTGGCTGTGGGATCAGAAAAAAGAAACTTATAGACCGGCCGACTATGCGGAATGTCGATAAGCTGACCTTTCATATTTTTATGCCGATGCTTCTGTTTAAAAATATCTATGAATCCGATTTTTCAGGAGGCGTAGATCTGAAGCTGCTCGTATTTGCGGCGATTTCCATGACTGCGATCTTTGGACTGGCCATGCTGCTGCCGCGAAGATTTCTTTCCGATCCGAAGCAGCAGGCGGCAGTCGGCCAGGCCATGATCCGCTCCAATAATATTCTGTTCGGAATCGCTGCGGGAGAGGCTATCTATGGACCGGGAAAGTTCGGTCAGATTGCGGCACTGAGTGCGCTGGCGGTTCCGCTGTCGAACGCACTTGGCGTTATCATCATTGAATGGACACTGTCCGGCAAGGCAAAGCCGGGAAAGATCATCAGATCGGTCCTGAAAAACCCGATGGTGCGGATGACGATCCTTTCCTTTATCTGCCTGGCACTTCCGTTCCGACTTCCGGATCTGATCTGGTCTATTATCAAGAGCCTTGCAGGAGTGGCAACGACCATCAGCTTCCTGTCACTGGGCGTCAGTCTTGATATGGGGGAAATGCAGGCGAATCGATATCCGATTGGCTTGGGTCTGCTTTTCCGCATCCTGCTGATACAGGTGATCTTTATACCGATTTCGCTTTTACTGGGCTTCCGGTCACAGAGTCTGTGCGGTCTGATTATTCTGTTTGCTTCACCGGTTGCGGTGGCCTCTTATCCGATGGCGGTTGTCATGGGTGCGGACGGACAGCTGGCAGGACAGCTGGTCTGCTTTACCACACTGATTTCTGTTGTGACGCTGTTCCTTTATACCTTCGGGTTCGGAACACTGGGGTTACTGTAAGAAGTGTTGGACGAAATTTACAGAAGAAGAAAAATGCGCATACCAATCTCCTTGTGGGAGATAAGGTATGCGTTTTTTATTAAGCTTTGCAAACTGACATTTTGCTGCAACTGATGTTTTTTAATGCTTATTTTGCTACGGTTGTCATGTATTTCTTATCCATTCACTTCTATAATTTGATCATACAAACAAGAAAAACCATTCCATTTAATCAACTAATGAGGAGGGAACAAAATGGATAGAGCAGTTAGTGTATTAGTAGCTATGATTATTGTTGCAGCAGTGATGATTTACTTTGTATCTCCGATTGATTTCTTCCCTGGACCGATTGACGATCTGCTTCTGGCTGTGTTCGCACTTCCAAAGGCTAAAAACCTTATCACATCGGAGAAAAACATAATAAGGGTGTGAAATAACAGCCTTATAAGAAAAGCCACCTGGTCTTGTGTAAACAAGATCAGGTGGTTTTTCTGTTTGTATATGATGTTATGAGGAAGATGACTTCTCATTAAGCCGGGCAGACAGTGCCTGCACCGCCTGTATAAACTCTTCCGGTGCTGACAGTTTCGCGGGAAACCATCTGCTGCTCGGAATAGTAGAAGACCTTTGCAAGGTCATACAGAGACTTCTCTGTCTTATGCTTTTTGGATAAGCCCATTCCGAAGGCGAAAGACATAGCGCTCTTTGTAGCGGCCGGATTCCAGACGCGCGGAACGGAGATGTCTTCGAATTCGCAGCCTTCAGAAGCAGCAAGAACACGAAGATGTGTATTCAGCTTTGTGATCTGCTCGCTGTGTTCCGGATTCTTCAGAGTCAGAATGCCGATGCGGCAGAGAGCATCCAGAGAACGAACCTTCTGAATCAGATCTCTGTAGGCAATGTCGAAATCAGTCGGTGTAGAGATGAACATTGCAAGATCAGATGCACCGAGGTGCAGAAGCAGTCTGTTCGGATGAAGCGGATGAATCTGCTCTTCGTAATAAGCAGCTGCATCCTTCAGAGAAAGAGTGCTGACACTTTTGTTATATACCTTTGCATCAACATTGAAGTCCTTTGCGAGCTTTTCTGCACGGATGTCGGTATCACTGTCAGTGCCCCATAATACAAGTACGGATTTCTTTTCCGGACGATTCAGATATTTTGCGGCGTAGCGTTCGAGCATGATACTGTTCTTCCTTTCTCTCTCTTGGCATCAAGTGCAAGGTTTCTGAAGTATACAACAACGTTTAAAGAGACAATGGCGATGTTCAGGATATAAGCAGCCAGTACGTAATTGATCTGACCGTTTAAGACTTTAGCGGTAATTCCTGCGATGTAGCCGGTGATGATCAGAAGAATGAACGGAAGGCTTGTTCCCTTAGCGGTTCTTGCCTTGTAAGCCTTCATGACGTTCAGCGGCCATGAACATCCGAAACAGATCAGCATAATTGTCTCTAAAACAGAAGCCATTTGATTTTCCTCCTTAGGTGGTTCCTTTTCTTTCGTTGTCTGTATCCTATCACCGGCTCCTGAAACAGAATAGTTTAAGAAAGATGAAAAAGAAAAATAAGTAAATGCATTTTTTTTACTTTCAAAAGTCCCTGATCTTCATTAACATAAAAGGTTGGAAGAACTTCTATGATAAAATAGAAAAAGGAGGATAATCTTCTTATGAAAAAGCAGTCAAATCATTCGTCACTCGGAAGTATAGAAAAGCAGTTCTTCCGCACACAGCTGGTCCTGATCATCTCTCTTTCCCTGTTCCTGGGAGCAGCCGGTATTGCGATCAACCTCAATGATCACAACAGGAAGCGTGATCAGATTCTGCGTGATATTGCAAATGCAGTTGTAGAATCTCTGATTCTCACAGAAGACGAGACGGACGTCATGGTGTCAGATAATCAGAAGGAGTATCTGTCTTACCTTCGGGACACGATTCATGATGTCGACGTCATCTCTGTGATTAATGCAGACGGTATCCGTGTCTTCCATACGAATGAAGAACTGATAGGAACAGAGTACGACGGCACCATGCCGAAGCTGCAGAAGCTGTCGGATCCCTACTATATTACAAATGACGTGGGACCGTCCGGCACGCAGCGAAGAGCATATGCGGCGATCTACAGAGAGGACGGAACCTATCTGGGCTTTGTACTGACGGTTTCGCTGATGGAAAGAATTCACAGGGATATTTTAAAGATCATTCTGATCTTCACGGGTATTGTCATTCTCGCACTTCTCGTGGAGGTGATGATTTCCAGATATCTGTCTAACCGCGTCAAGCAGGCCTTAAGCGGCTATGAGCCGGATGTCTTCTCCGCAATGTTCAGAATGCGCGATAATATTCTGGAGTCTCTCGACGAAGGCATTATTGCGGCGGATCATGAGGGAACGGTACAGTTTGCAAACAGGGCAGCGGAGCGGATCCTGGGCGAAAGACCGCAGAGCTTCCACCCGCAGGAGGCACAGTATAAAAACGGAAAGCTGATAGTGGAATCTGCGCCGATTCAGGAAGGCGATGAGAATGTCGGCACCATCAGCATTCTGCGTGACAGGGAAGCTTACACGAAGCTGATGGAGGACCTCGCCGGTACACGTTATCTGGTTGACTCGATGCGTGCCAATAACCATGAATTTACGAATAAGCTGCATGTCATTCTCGGACTGATTCAGATGGAAATGTACGACGAGGCGGAAAACTATATCCAGAATATTACCGTTGTGCAGCGCGAAATGATCGGTGAAATCATGAGAAAGATTGATGATCCGACACTTGCCGCACTTCTGATCGGCAAACTATCCAGAGCTAGTGAACTCAATGTAAGGTTCAAGATCCGTGAGAATTCAGAGTATTGCCGGACGGTATTCCCGCTTCCGGGGGATGTCCTGATTACGATCATCGGCAATCTGATTAATAATGCGCTTGAGGCGATGAATCAGAAGGAATACGATGGAGTAAAAGAACTCCTCTTCGGTATCTATTCCAGCCCTGAGGAGCTTGTAATTACGGTGGAGGATACCGGAGACGGCATCAGTGCGGAAAACATGGATCATATTTTTGAGAACGGCTTTTCGACGAAGGGAGACGGACACGGCACGGGCCTGTATCAGGTGAAGTCCATCATCGACCGTCTTGGCGGAACGATTACAGTCGAATCCGAAGAAGGTGTCGGAACTTCCTTCCATGTTTCCATGAAGAGAGACGGAGAATGTCATGTATAAGGTTTTAATTGCAGAAGATGACCCGATGGTTGCGATGATCAACGAGAAATACGTTGAGAAGAACAAGGATTACACGGTGGTCGGAAAAGCGCGTGACGGAAAGTCTGCGGTTGCATTTGTCAAAGAAAATGAGGTGGATCTTGTTATTCTGGATGTCTATATGCCGGTTATGGACGGCATCGAGGCGCTCGGAGAGATGCGTGCGGAAGGACTGCCTGTCGAGGTGATCATGGTGACGGCGGCAAACGACAGGACAACGCTTGAGAAGGCACTGCACATGGGCGTGGTGGATTATCTGGTGAAGCCGTTCACACTGGAGCGCTTTCAGATGGCACTTGATAAATTCGCAGCACAGAAGTATGCATTCGGAAGTGAGACGGAATTCAACCAGAGTCTGATCGACTCGATTGTCGAGACAAACGGAAGGAAGAAGCCGCAGGAACAGCAGGCGCTGCCGAAGGGAATTCAGGCGCGGACGCTGCAGATTCTGCTGGATTTTCTGGGACAGAATGCAGGTGCCTATTATCCCTGTGATCTGATTGCCGAGAAGACGGATCTGACGATTGTCACGGTCAGAAGATATATGACCTTCCTGGTGGAGCGGGGCGATGCGGAAAACAGAATGAATTATGAGACAGGCGGACGTCCGCAGGTTCTGTATAGAATCATAAAGAAGTAAGAGTCTGCAGCCGCAGTCCGGGAAAACAAAAAGACAGGATTCTCCAACGGGTCCCTTCAGTCCGAAGCCTAAAGTTCATCGGATAAGGGCGGGCAGGAGAAGCCTGTCTTTTAGTATATCTTAGATAATCGAAGTGCGGGTTACGAAAGATGTGTGAATTGCAGGAACATGCAGGTGAACAAATCGCTTACAGATCTTCCGCTTCGAACGGGAATGGATAATCAAAGTGTGCCTGCGCATATTCGCGGTACAGCGAAATCAGATGCTTCAGCGGCTTTGCCGGATGAATTCCCTTTTTGATGACAGCATAAAAAGTAAAGCGCGGGCAAGTCGGAAGGCTGAACCAGACAAGATTCTCGCGATCCTCCATCGCATAGGTCTGCGGTACGATGCAGCAGCACAGCTGCTTGGAGGCAACGCTGCGGATCGCACGATTCTGCGTGGACTCCATGATGACGCGGGGCGTGAAGCCGGCCTGACGGAAAAGCGGATCGATGCTCTGACGCTGCGTGGACTTGCTTCGCATGAGTGCAAAGTCAGCATCTTTGAGCAAAGCGAGATCGAAAGTCGGCAGGGGAAGAGTCTGACTGTTATCACCGGAAACTGACACGCTCTGCTGTACAGAGATTTTCGCACGGAGCTCCCGGGGCAGCTGCTGCAGCACCGGGTGGGAGACCGGGATGCCGAGCAGAAGATTCTCCTGGCTGAGCTCAAAGTACTGGTCGTCTGTTTCGGGATGGGCGGTCAGCAGCACAAAGGCAACATCGAGGGTACCCGCAGAGAGCTGCTGCAGCTGCCAGTTGACCATGCCTTCCTGACAGACCAGCTGAATCCCGGGGAACTCTTTGCGGAAAGGTTCATAGCAGTTCAGGAAGGCGTCCATGCCGTGTTCCATCGGAAGTCCGATGCGGTATTCACCGCTGTACTGGCCGACCAGATCCTTCAGTGCGGAATAGGTGTTCTGCTTGATGCTTAGGATGGCACGTGCATTTTCAATATATAAGCGGCCTGCGGCAGTGGCTTCCATGTGCCGGTGATTGCGGACGAACAGGGCGATGCCCAGTTCATTCTCCAGGCGAAGAAGCTGCTGGTTCATGGCAGACGGGGTGACATAGAACTTCTGCGCAGCCTTGCTGATATTGCCGTAGTCTGCGATGGCGATGATATATTCCAGCTGTTTCAGATCCATGACAGTTACCTGATTTCTGCAAGAAGCTGTTCCAGATGAGCCACATCAGAGGCGGAGAGAACAGAAGACTTTCTGCTGTGCTCCAGTGTTTCCTGAAAGATTTCCTTTGCTCGCTCATTGAAAGCCGGAAGCTGCTGTTCCTTTGCAATTTCAAGAGAAGCAAGGAATCGATGGAAATCATATTCTGTGTCTTTCTTCTGATAAGTAAGTGCAAGCTGCATCTCCCAGTAGGGATGGATGGTGCGGAGAGCACGGAAGACATAGGTGACAGCGGCAATATCAAAGAGAATGCCGGTGCCGACCAGCATCGGTTCTTTCGTATGCAGGAAGAACAGGAGATAGCAGAGGACGGACAGCAGAATCAGGAAATACGCCGTTGCGATTGTCTTTTTGCTGCGCTGATACTCTTTCAGAACAGCGGTTTTGATGTCTTTTTTCATAAACAGATTCTCTTTTCTTTGTTTCAGGCAGAAGATTGACCGATCTCCTGGTTACTATTAGTTTTTCTAACAGGAAAAGTAATCATTTGGCTCTTTTCTTTTAGACATAATAAATATACAATGAATAAAAGAAAAAGCAAGTGATAATTGTGGGAAATGATCGTGAAGCATTTGTGAAAAAATGCAGAATTTCTGCAATTTGCCTTGCATATGCAAAAAGGAGGACTGGTTGATGTCTATTGTGAAATGGCTGGACAAAAACTTGGAGCTCGCATGTATGGCTGTGATTCTTGCAGTCATGACCGTTCTCTCATTTGCCAACGTCATCATGCGTTACTGCTTCGGCAGTGCGCTGACTTGGTCTGATGAAGTGTGCTGCTACTGCCTTGCAGTCAGTGCATTCCTGTCACTGCCGGCAACGATTCGTCTGCGCAGAATGATCCGCGTGGATACCTTTACTGTACTGCTCAGCAAAAATCTGCAGAAGTGGATTTCCATGCTGTGCAACGTCATTATTCTGCTGTTCTCGATTCTCTGCGTAAACGGAAGCAGAGAACTGATTGCAGTCAGCCTGAAGACGGGACAGAGAAGCCCGGCTCTTCAGATTCCGGTTGCAAACTTTTACATGATCATGCTGGTTTGCTTCGTGCTCGCAATCATTCGCGCAGCAGAGGTAATCTTCTTAGATCTGAGCGGAAAAGAGGAGGCAAAATAAATGACGATCGGTTTATTCTTTATTCTTCTGGCTCTGTTCCTTGCATTAAGCCTTCCGGTCGGTGCCGTATTCGGACTGATGGCAATCATTCCGGGTATGATGGGAACAATTAAGTACGGCGCAATCGACGTCGTCCGTGCCATGTTCTCAGGCATGAACAGCTTCACACTTCTGGCTGTTCCGCTTTTCATGGTATCCGGTATGATCATGGCTGAGGGCGGTATCTCTGAAAAGCTTTTCAGATTCTTCGGCTACTTCATCGGAAAGAAGACAGCAGGCTTCCCGTGTGCGGTTATTGTTACCTGCATGTTCTACGCAGCAATCTCCGGTTCTTCACCGGCTACTGTTTCCGCAGTAGGTGCGATGACAATTCCGTTCCTGGTTGAGATGGGTTACGATGCCGTATTCGCAACGGCGATTGTAACGGTTGCCGGCGGCCTCGGCGTTATCATTCCTCCGTCGATTTCCTATATCGTATATTCAGCAGCTGCCAATGCATCCCCGTCCGCACTGTTTATCGGCGGTATTATCCCGGGCTGCATGATCGGTATTTCCCTGATGGTTTACTGCTGGATCTACTGCAAGAGAAACGGTGAAGACAAGGCCAAGCTGCAGAAGAACTACGATGAGATTCATGCAATGGGCTTCGGCAAGCTGCTGAAGGAAAGCTTCTTCGCACTGCTGACACCGGTTATCATCCTGGGCTGCATCTACTCCGGTATCTGCTCCCCGACAGAGGCAGCAGTTATCTCCGTTATCTACGGCTTCCTGGTATGCCTGTTTGTTTACAAGTCCATTAAGTTCACGGAAATCCCGAAGATCTTCATGGCAGGTGCAGGCACCTATGTCAACATCCTGTTTGTTATCGCTGCAGCATCTGCATTTGCACGTACAATGACTCTGCTGAAGTATCCGCAGACTATCTCCAAGGCAGTGCTGAGCATGACAGACAACAAGGTGGTCATCCTTCTGCTGATGAACCTCATCATGCTTGTCTGCGGTATGATCATCGATAACATTCCGAACATCATGATCCTGACACCGATCCTGCTGCCGATCGCAACAGCACTGGGAATCAATCCGGTTCACCTCGGTGTATTCATGACCTGCAACCTGGCAATCGGCATGGTTACACCGCCGATGGGAATCAACCTCTTCGTAGCATGCGGTATGTCCTTCCCGGGCATCGAGAAGATTCCGCTGCTGAAGCTGGCAAAGGCAACGATTCCGTTCCTGATTGCATTCATCATCTGCCTGATGCTGATCGTATTCGTACCGGGCTTCACCATGTTCCTTCCGTCCGTTCTCGGATAAGCGGAACAAAAAACAGCTTTCATTTATTAAAACTGTGCATTGTCGGAGAGGGGTGCTGCAAGAGCAGCGGCCTCTTCGATAAAAGATAAGGATCTACTCAAAGGAGGACACAATGAAAAAATTAGTTTCACTTGCAATGGCAGCAGCTATGACATTAAGCCTGGCAGCAGCTCCGGCATTCGCAGCAGAGGAAGACTACGGCGAATACAACTGGACACTGGCTATGACAGTTTCCGAGACAACCACAAACTACAAGATGGTTGAGTACTTTGCAAACCTCGTAAACGAGAAGAGCAACGGCTCCATCACAATCGATCTGTATCCGGGCGGACAGCTTGCTAACACAACAGAGCAGGACGAGGCTGTTGTTGCCGGCTCTATCGATATGGTTACAGGTATGACAGCTGACCTGACAGACTTCGTTAAGGAAATGGCTCTGTTCGATATGCCGAACGTATTCGACAGCATCGATCATATGCGCAACTTCCTTGAAGGCGACTATGCAAAGACTCAGATCAACGAGTACTGCGAAGCTTCCGGCATCCATATGATTGCTTTCTCCGATGCAGGTTTCCGTCAGCTGACAACAAACGTTGAGACAAAGACAGTTGAGGATCTGAAGAACCAGAAGATCCGTGTTATGACAAACAAGTATCACATTGCTTACTGGAACGAAGTTGCAAACGCTGTTCCGATGCAGTTCAACGAGCTGTTCATGGGTCTGCAGCAGGGTACTGTTGACGGCCAGGAGAATCCGTACATGAACATCGTCGGCAACAACCTGCAGGAAGTTCAGAAGTATGTTGTTGAGACAAACCATGTCGGCCACATCATCGTATTCTTCATGAACAACGATCTGTATCAGAGCCTTCCGGACAACACAAAGGCACTGATCGATGAGTGCGCAGCAGAAGCAGCTGAGTTCGCTAAGGGCGTAGCTAACGAGTCTATCGAACTTGACAAGCAGACAGTTGTTGATGCAGGCTGCGAGATCGTTACATTCAGCGATGAAGACCTTGCTACACTTCGTGAGAAGGCTCAGGTCGTTTATGACATGGTCAGAGAAGACCTTGGTGATGACACAGTTCAGCAGTTCATGGATGCAATTGATGCAGCACGCTAAGCCATCCCTGAATCAGTACTGAAGAATGAAAATGTGAAACGGGGGGGACTTTTAGGAGCCCCTCCGTTTTTTATACCAAAAGACCCGCGATGCGGCCATGACGGAGTCATGCTTGCATGAACGGAGTCATGG
>JAUNAG010000177.1 GCA_030527685.1 Lachnospiraceae bacterium
AAAAGGCGAAGGATCATTTTGAACTTTTCAATTGATCCTTCGCCTTTTTTATGCTGTAAGAGGGTACCATCCGAGAGTTATAGGACAAGTTTTGTCATCCTGATACATTTTCTGCTGTGATCGGTCTATACGGCAGCCGGATATACCTTCCGTTGGTGAAGCCGATACTGCTCATGTCTTCACCTGCTGCAAGCGCATAGCAGACATCTGCCATGCCCTGCGCCTGACCTTCTTTGTCATTGTAGACAGTTCCGGTCAGTTCTTTCTTTTTCACAGCTGCCAGGCCGTCTCCTGTTCCGTCGATACCTACGATCAACGGCCAGTTTTCTTTATCTGTTCCCGCTGCCTTCAAAGCGTCGACTGCCCCCAGCGCCATGTCATCATTATTACTCAGAATCAGCTCTATACGATCGCCGTATGTATCCAGCAGAGAGGACACCTGAGTCTGTGCCTGTGCACGGTTCCAGTTAGCACGGGCATAGCCTAACTTCTCCATCTCAACACCTGCATCTTTCATAGCATTGACCGAATATTCGGTTCGGATGATTGCATCCTGATGTCCGGCCTCGCCTTCCAGAATGACATACTGGCAGATCCCGTCTCCGTTATGGACTCCGCCGCATCTGCCCCTACATAATACAGGTGGTCCCAGCGTTCCAGATCCTCCTCCACCAGCTCGCGGTTGAAGAAAACAATCGGAACCTCATTTTTTTCAGCCAGATCTGTGATCGTTGTCGGCTCTGTTCTGTCTACAAGGTTCACACAGATGACATCACAGCCTTTTTCAATAAGAAGCTTTACTTCATCGTTCTGTGTCGACTGGCTCCCGGCCGCATCCATCACTTCCAGAATGATGGACCGCCCAGATTCATTGATTTTCTCATTGATGACAGCTGTAAAGCACTCCATGAGCTCTGAAATAAAGGTATCATACTGATCGTAGACGACCACACCGATCCGTATCGTCCGTTTTACTTCTGCAGAGCGGTTTTTCGCACAGCCGGCCGCCGTCCATGTGACTGTCAGGCCGAGTGCCGCTGCTGCCGCACTTTTCAGCAGATATCTTCCTGCCCATCCACTCATTCCATTTCCCTCCTACATGAACGGATCAAGCCGCTCCGAATTATCATTCATATCCCTCAGCTTACCACAGGGAACAAGATGCCTGCCGTCTCGTCATCATACAGGTTTTCTCTTGAAACCGACAGTATTCTAATCTCCTGGCTTTGCACCGCCGGCGAATAGGTGGTGAGCTTACTGAGCAGCCTTGCCATAGCGGCGTAACCCATCATAAATTCATCCGGAACGACCAGCGTACTGATTACACCCTGATCCAGATAATAAATGCATTTTTCGCTGCGCCCCTGCCCATACAGCCGGCAGCTGTTCCGGATATTGCCCGTCACAAAATCAATCGCCTTTTCCATGGCTTCGTTGTCGAGGGCCACCAGTATATCTACCGGCTTGGCTCCCATGCTGATGCCAAGCAAATCACCAGAAGAAAGAGACTGCTCAGTCAGGTTCCATTGGATCTGTTCCGCATAACTGCCCAGTGTTTCTAAAAATCCCTTCCGGCACTCCTGCATATGTAAGGTATTCTGATTGCCGGAGAGCACGCCGATCGCTGTTCCTTCACTCAATTCTTCATTATCCAGCACGGCCTTCCCGATGAGGCAGCCCAGCTGATAACCGTCCGGCTTTACAACATCAATCAGTGTCTGACCCGACAGCCCCGTCTCTGCCAAAACGGAAGGCGTTGCAGACAGAAGGTTTTCCAATTCCTGACCGCTGTCATCCATCGCAGGATCCACAATCAGTCCGTCTGCACCATTTGCCTGTTCTCTGCGGATAATCTCTGCCAGTTCAAAACGCTGCGTATAATGTCCTGTTGATACAATATTCACCACAACCGACCTGTCCGCTGCACACTGGTTCATTCCTTCCCGAAAGGATCTCCACCGGTTCGAGCCTGAGTCCTGCATAATCACAGACACGGTGTACACCGGTGCTTTACGGCCAGGCATGATAATCCGTACCAGTGTGTATGTAATCACACTGCAAAGCACGATAATCACCCAGATCGTGGTTGTTCTGTTCCATTTCATCGCATCACCCCATCATCGATGCCGTTTTCCTCTGCACTCTTCGCTGCCTCGGCCAGACGCCATCTGGCTTGCTCGAGCATATCCCGGTTCTCCTGTGTAAACGGAATATATGGAAGATGAATCCGCACCCGGGTTCCTTCATCCGGAAAGGCAGCGATCTCTAGTCCATAGCAGCTGCCGAAGCGCAGACGAATTCGATTATGTACATTCACCAGGCCGACACCGGAACCACTGCTGCGCGTCTGCTCAGGCTCTGTCAAAAGCTTTGCTGCTTTCTCCTCCGGCATTCCCGGGCCGTTATCGCTGATATCGATCAGGATATCTCCGCCTTCCCTTCTTCCTGTCACGCGGATTTCTCCCTCGTCATCCATATATTCCATGCCATAATAGATGGCATTTTCCAGGATAGGCTGTATAATCAGCTTCACCGTACAGCAGTCCAGCAGTTCCTCATCCACATCAAAGCTGACCTGAAAATCATTTTTATACCGAATCTTCTGGATATTCATATAATACTGGGCGTGGCGGATTTCATCACCCAGACTGATAATCGTATGCCCTTTGCTCAGTGAAATGCGGAACAGACTGGCCAGCTGCTTAACCATGAAAACCGC
>JAUNAG010000066.1 GCA_030527685.1 Lachnospiraceae bacterium
GGTCTGCACAAGGGACTTGACGGAAGTCTGCATTTCGGAAGGCGGGGATACAGTCCCTGGCGGTGGAGGTTGCGCAGCCGAAATGCAGACTTCCGTCAAGTCCCTTGTGCAGACCGGAAAGCTGTGAAAGTGCTCTGTGCTTGATCTGCAGAATGGCATGGCCGCCGTTGACATAGACGCGGCCGGCATCTGTCAGCACCAGACCGTCTCTCGTGCGTTGAAACAGAGGTGTTTCCAGTTCTTCCTCGAGTTTCGAGATGCGCTGGCTGAGAGCAGACTGTGTGATAAAGAGTTTTTCGGCTGCCTTCGTCAGACTTTTTTCTTCGGAAATGCAGATGACATATTCGATGATTCTGGTATCCATTCTTTTTGCTCCTGGTTATTTTTGTCCCGGGAAGAGACCGAATTCTTTCAGGATCTCTTCTGCAAGCGGATCGGAACGATACTGATAGTTTTTTTCGGAAAATTCGGCGGACAGGGTCAGGGCAGTCAGATAGCGCACAGCATCTGTCAGAGGGACATCCTGCGCTGTAATGACGGCGACCGAGATCAGCTGAGTCGGACGGATCCGGAAATATACGAGGCTGTCAGACTCCACAATCTGAGAATTGCCGAGGATGACAACACCGGCGCCGCTTTCTGCCATGTGACGGAGCAGCAGATTGTTCTTGCTCTCATAGACAACGGTCGGATGGATGCCGCAGTCCGCAAACAGCTTGTCAGTCAGCCTGCGGTACGTGCTTCCTTCGGAGGAAAGCAGAAACGGCGTGTCGGCGAATTCCCGCAGATCGACAGTCTTCAGTTTATTCAGATCCGGTCCTGCTTTTTTTGCGAGAGGATGGAAGGAGGGAACAAAGAGGACAGGCTCTTCCGTGTGGCAGGAGATATAACGGAATCCATCTTCCTCAAGATCCAGACAGGTTCCGAGAGCCAGGTCAACCTTGTGATCCAGCACGGCATTCCGCAGCTCCTGTGTATAGCCCTCACGCAGGACCAGATTGATATCGGGGTAGCGCCTGCGGAACGCAGGAAAGGAGTGTGCGATGGAGACAGTCCCTCGCAGAGGAGAGACACCCACCGTAATCGTTCCCCGATAGCCGTGCTTCATCTCGCTGATGGTCTGGTAGGTCTGTTCCTTTACGGAGATAATTTCTTCTGCTGCTTTTAAGTAGATCGAGCCGGCCGGCGTGGGAAGCAGTTTTTTCTTGTAGCGAAAGAAGAGCTCGGTTCCGAGTTCGCGCTCCAGCTCTGTCAGATACTTGCTGAGGGCCGGCTGGGAGATACCCAGACTTGATGCGGCAAGCGATAAACTTTTATATTCATGGATGGCTGTCAGATAGCGAAGCTGCCGTACATTCATAGAGTTTTCTCCTGAGTAAAAACGGGCTGTACTTAAAAAACGGATGTATAACTTTTACTAATATTTTAGATAGCATTTACGAAGTTGTCAACGAAGAGCCTTTTCTATATACTGAAAACAGCTAAAAAAGCGGTGCGGACGCACCAAAACATGGATGAAGCTCACAATAAAAACGATATATGCCCAATGTATCATGAGCTTCTCGTACATGTTCTTTGACAGGGAGGTCAAATAATGATGAAAAAAGTATTCGCAACAGCAGCAGTCGCTCTTACAGCATGCCTTGCTACAACCGGAATCGTTGCTGCATCTGATGCAGCATGGCCGAGCGCAGCAGTTCAGTTCTCCGTACCGGCTAAGGCTGGCGGTGTAACAGATATCTACACAAGATACGTACAGGCTGCTCTGCAGGAAGACGTAGGCGGAACTTATTCTACAGTTAACTACGATACACCGGCTGTTGCTTATCAGACAGTTGTTGCCGCTACAGATGCAAACACACTTCTGTTCCAGCATATGTCTCTGGTTACAGGCTACGTAACAGGCTCTCTTGCATTCGATCCGACTACAGAGTACCGTGTTGCAGGTGTTCCGGCTGATATGGGTACACAGGCAGTCATCGTAGGACCGGACGCTCCGTACAGCACATGGGATGAACTGGTTGCTTACTGCAAGGAGCACCCGGGCGATGTCAGCTGCGCAATTGCTACAAACGGTTCTACACACTTCATCTTCGGTATGGCTCAGCAGAAGTGCGACATCGAGCTCAACATGGTTGAGTGCGCTTCCGAGGCTGATAAGCTGACAAATGTTGCCGGCGGTATCATCGACCTTGCAAACTGCTCACTCGGCAATGCTCTGCAGTACGAAGAAGCAGGCAAGATCAAGGTCCTCGGCGTTGTCGGTTCTGAGAAGGTTGAAGGTTATGATCAGTGGGAGCCGATCCCGGATATCGCATGGACAAGCCCGATGTTCGTATTCGCATCCAAGGATGTCAGCGACGAAGAGCTTGAAGCTATCAACGCAGCTCTGAAGACAGTTTCCGAGAATGAAGCATTCATCGAAGGTGTTACAAGCATCGGCGGTACAGCAAGCTGGTACAGTGTTGAGGATTCTCAGAAGATGTTCGATGAGGCAGTTAAGACCTGCACAGAGATCGCTGAAGGCCTCGGCATCTACGGTCTCGGCTGATAGAATTTCGGATCAGCAGTGTCCGCACTGCCTGAAACGAACACCAAGTAGTGAAATCTGATAAACCTGGCGGTGGTGGGGAAACCTGCTGCCGCCATTGCTATTGTTCATTGTATTTAGAGGAGGAATCATCCGTGAAGAGCAAAGATCGTATCGGCGGCATTGTGCTCGCAGCAATTGGTCTGATCGCTTTTATTATGAGCTCCGGCATTAAGCAGGGTGTCAACCTTTCGGAGCCGGGTCCGCGTCTGTTCCCGCGCATTGCTGCAGTCGGCATCATGATCTGCGGTATTATTATTGCGCTGCAGGCAAAGCCGGAGGAAGAGAAGCCGTATCTTGACAAGGACGGCTGGAAACGTCTTCTGATCGCCATGCTTGCCATGCTGGCTTATTATTTCGGACTGACATGGTTCGGCTTCCTGCTGGCAACACCTTTCTTTACCTTTGCCATCATCAATATTCTGGCAAACGGAAAGAAGCTGAATCAGGTTCTGACAGTCGTCATCGCCCTGATCACAACGATCGGCCTGTATGTGGTATTCCAGAAGCTGTTTGTCATTCTGCTTCCGGCCGGTACTGTGCTGAAGTCTCTGGGCATCAATCTGATGTTCTGATTTCCGGAATAAAAAAGGAGAGAAAAGATCATGACTACATTTTTAGCCCAGTTTGCGACTCTGTTTCAGCCGCTTTATCTGGTTGTAATTTTCGGTGCCACCATTCTTGGTATCGTATTCGGTGCAATTCCGGGACTTTCCGGCGGCCTTGCAGTTTCCCTGATGCTGCCGCTTACATTTGCAATGGCAGATAAGATTTCCTTCACACTGCTGATTGCTACATGGGTCGGCGGTATCTCCGGCGGATTCATCGCAGCTACTTTGATCGGTATCCCGGGTGCACCGGCATCCATCGCGACCTGCTACGATGCTTACCCGATGAGCAAGAAGGGCGATACAGTTCACGCTCTCGGCCTCGGTATCGTTGCTTCCTTCGTAGGAACCTTCTTCTCCTGCATCGTTGCAACCATTCTCAGCCCGGTGATCGCTGACGTTGCCATGAAGATGGGTCCGTGGGAGTATTTCGCACTTTGCTTCTGTGCTATTACACTGGTTGCCGCTCTTTCCAAGGGATCTCTTGCAAAGGGTCTTCTCGGTGCTTTCATCGGCCTGCTGCTCTGCTGCGTCGGTGTTGCTCCGATCGACGGTGCTTACCGTTATACATTCAACAACATCTACATGACCGGCGGTCTGGACATGGTTGCCCTGATGCTCGGTATCTACGCAATCAAGCAGGTTGCAACAGATTATGCAAAGGGCCAGCAGGATATGCCGGATGTTGACATCGCAGGTGTTTCCGGTTTCGGTCTGACAAAGGCTGACTTTGACAAAGATAACATTCGTATCATCCTTGAGTCCTTCGGAATCGGCCTCTTCATCGGCTTCCTTCCGGGCATGGGCTCCGGTCTTTCCAACATGGTTGCCTACGCTCGTGCACAGAGCGGATCTCCGGTTTCCGATCGCTTCGGCAAGGGTTATTCCGGCGGTATCTGGGCATCTGAAGTTTCCAACAACGCATCTGTCGGCGGCGCACTGATCCCGATGGTCGCTCTCGGTATCCCTGGTGATGCCGTTAACGCAATGCTTCTTTCAGGTCTGATGATCCACGGCCTGCAGCCGGGTCCGCTTCTTCTTACAAGCGCTCCGGAGCTGGTTTACCTGATCTTCGCCTGCACACTGCTTTCTGCAGTCTTCGTCCTGATCGAAGAGTTCTTCGGCATGCGCTGGTTCCCGATGCTGCTGAAGCTGCCGTATCACTATCTGTACGGCGTCATCCTTGTTATGTGCTTCATCGGCGCATTCACAAGTAAGTCCACAACATTCAACGTTGCCTGCGCACTGTTCTTCGCACTGCTCGGCATCTTCCTGGATGTTATGAAGATCCCGACCAGCCCGCTGATCCTTGCTTTCATTCTTGGACCGAAGCTGGAGGAGTACTTCCGTAAGGGCGTCTCCTATGCAAAGGGTGACTACACAAGATTCTTCACACGTCCGGCATCCCTGATTCTCATCCTGATCGGTGTATTCATGATGGTCAGCCCGTTCCTGCCGAAACGCAAAAAGAAGGAAGCTTAAGATGCAGACGATTGAACAGGCCATGGAGGCGCTTCACCGCAAAAGAACGCAGATTCGAATCTGCCTGCTTATTGTGACGGGAATCGTCATCACTGCTGTCATTCTTGGATTTGTCATGCACATGGTATGGCCGGGAGTAATCCTCCTGGCCGCAGCCATGGCTTTATATGCGGGCTATGTGCGCCCGTCGGATCACCGCTACGGGGAAATGTTCGGGCAGGCCGTGCTTCGCTTCGGAACATTTTCAAAGCTTCATAATCTGGAGCTTGCACCGAAGGGCAGTCTTTCAACGGAGCGCTTTCAGGAGCTTGCCATGTTTCCGCTGATGGAAGGTGAGAAGAGCCTGATGGTTCGCAACAGCGTCGAAGGAGATTTCGGCGGCATGCACCTGACAGCATCCGAGACAACCTTCCATTACAAAATTGAGAAACAGGCCAAGAAGTACTACAAGTTCCTGAGCGGTTCTCTGCTGATTGCAGATCTGAAAGGAAACCGCAGCGGAGACTGGCTTCTGCTTCAGAAGGGTCTGCTGAATGAGGAAATCCAGCAGGAGACGGTGAAGAACAACCGGTTCAGGGTCTGTGAACTGCAGGATGACTTCCTGAAGAATCACTATGTGCTTTATACAAGAAATGAAGATGGCAGCCGGCTTCCGGAGGAGGCTGAGCAGCAGATCAGACGGCTTGCGCAGAAAATCGAATGGATTTCCGCCGTTCGTCTCTATGCCGACGGTGCCGCTGTCTTTATGAACAAGAGATTTTACCTGGGAAACCGCAGAACCAATATCGATCCGAAACCGGAGGATTTTCGGAAGAATACGCTTCCGGAGAGAGAGGAACTTTTCAGTTTCTTCCGCTGGTGGGGAGAACTGCGGGAGCCTGACAGGAGAGAAAAAGAATGACAAAGCAGGAGAGAGAAGAACTGATTCAGGCACTTCGCGGCAAGAATGTCGTGGAGGAGAATTTTACGGACGAATACATGAAGAGCCTTGATCTGGCTGAGCGTCAGGAGGTTCGTGTGCCGAGTTCGGAAGGTGAGGTTCCCTGCTACATCTTTACGGCAAAGAATCGCGAGCCGTTCTGCAGAGTTCATATCAATGTACATGGCGGCGGCTTTGTCAGACCGCATGTTCTTCGTGATGAACTGTATTCCGCAGAGCTGGCTGATAAGATCAGAGGCATCGTAGTGGATGTGGATTACAAGCTTGCACCGGAATACCCGTTCCCGACGGCCTTCAATGAAGTCTATGATGTCTGCAAATGGGTATTTACGCAGGTTGAAGGCTGGGACGGCGACCCGAAGCGCATCTCGATCGGAGGAACAAGTGCGGGTGCCAATCTTGCAGCAGCCGCTGTGCTGAAAGCAAATCAGACTCAGGAATTTGCTCTCTGCCTGCAGGTGCTGAATTACGGCTGCTTTGATCTGGTGACGGATCCGGGCGATAAGCCGGATGCAGAATCCAATATCATTCCGATCGAAAGAGCACGCAAGTTTAACAGATCCTATACGGACGACAATCCGGAGTCTCTGAAGAGTCCGTATATGAGTCCGCTGATTGCGACAGACGATATGCTGGAAGGTCTCCCGGCGACACTGATTACAGCTGCCGGACAGGACAACCTTCGCTTTGAGGATCTGGAATATGCCCGCCGCCTTGCACTCGCAGGCGTGACGGTGACATCCAGATGCTTTATGAAGTCAAATCACGGTTTCATCACACACTGCACCGCAGAGTGGGAAGAAGCACGGGCAATGATCGTCGAGGCAATTATGCACGCCTCTCTCTGAGAGCAGGTGCAGCTGCTGAAAGCTGCGTGAAACAAAAAGAATTAAATTGCATTTAATGTGATCCCGTGTACTGCCCATGTGATGAATTGCGCGAGCCTGAGGCTCTTCCATGGCCGCACACGGGATTTTCTGTCAGTACGGGAAGCAAGCCGCTGACTTTACGTAAATCAATAAAGGAGAACTGTGATGAGCTTAAAACTGGATGCGGAATTAGTCATGACAATCAGAGCAGACTGCCCGGAGGAAAACCGCCTTGTTGTCGGCGGAAACGACTGGGGTTATCTGAAGGTGATTCAGATCATGGGCGGTCATTTTGAGGGCGAGAAGCTTAGAGGAAGAGTTGTCCCGGGCGGCGCTGACTGGAACCTCGGCGTAGGCGGCGATACAGAGGAGAGCGTGACCTCCCGCACAGTATTTGCCAAGTATCTGCTGCAGACAGATGACGGTGTCTATATTGCGATCGAGAATCTCGGCTATAAATATGTGGAACAGGAAAAGAATTCCCATATTCAGACCAGACCTTCCTTCCATGCACCGCGCGGCAAATATGAGTGGCTGAACTACGGTGTCTATGTCGGTTCTCTGTCCGGAAGCACAGTGGACGGTGTCAGAGGTGTTGATATCAAGATTTACAAGATGCTGTAATTGATCAGCCATACGAAGATGATTTTTATACAGCATATTTTTACGGCAGTTAAGGAGAATACAAAAAATGAGAAAGTGCATTAAACCGGGAAAGGCAAGAAAGAGCATCAATTTCCTTGATAATATCGTATATTCCAGACAGAAGGATCTGAACGGAAACGAGATGGAACTTAAGATGTCCATCATGCTGCAGAACGGAAACAGTGAGATGCGTCTTGCTTTCGGCAAGGATGATGAGGGCGAAGACAAGGCTCCGAAGCCGGCCATCCTCTGGGTGCCGGGCGGCGGATATCGTGGCTGCGACAAGAACCTGATGGTTTCCGAGATGGCATTTCTTGCTGATGCGGGTTTTGTTGTGGCATCGATCTACTACCGCAGCAGTGCGGAGGGACATTTCCCGGATCAGATTATTGATGTAAAGACCGCAATCCGTTTCCTTCGTGCTCATGCAGATGAATACGAGATCGATCCGGAGCACATCGGTATTATCGGACGCTCTGCAGGCGGTCAGCTGACCTCCCTTGCATCTCTGAATACGGACAACTTCGAGAGTGCCGAGTGGGCGGAATTCTCATCTGAAGTACAGGCCGGTATCGATATGTTCGGCCCGAACGATTTCCCGAAGCTGATGGACTTCGATCTGGCAGATATGGCATCTACTCCGAATCATCGCTGGAAGAGTCTCTCCGATACACACGGCGGTGCTGTTATCGGAGGAGATGTGGCAACTATGCGTGAGCGCTCAAAGAGCTTCAGCCCGATGTATCTGCCGCTTGATAAGATCTGCCCGATGATGATTCTGCACGGTGACCATGACAAGCTTGTTCCGGTAGAAATCAGTGAGGCCTTCTATCAGAGACTGGAGGATGCAGGCTACGGTGATCAGACTGAGTTCTATGTTCTTGAAGGAGCCGGCCACGGAACAAAGGAATTCTTCCAGCCGGAGACCAAGGAGCTGATGCTGCATTTCTTTGAGAAATACCTGAAGAAGTGAGGTCTGATTTATGATTAAGGTGGAAGCAAACTGCTCAAGCAGAATGACTGACGAAATGATGCGTCAGGTACAGGGCATGGGCGTTGAATATCTTGCAGCCAACTTTATCGGCGATGATGCCAGCTATGACGGTGTCATGCGCTTCCAGGAGCGGGCTGCCCGTTACGGACTGAAGATCGGCAATGCCGGCTGCCCGCAGCTGCAGAAATGCCCGTCTATTCATCTCGGAAAGCCGGACAGGGACGAATGGATTGACCGTTATAATGAATTCACCAGAGCACTCGGCAAGGCAGGCATCGGAATTAATTATATTGCCTGGCAGCCGAATGGCATCTTCCGCTCCCGCGTTGATGTCGGCAGATATAATCACGGCCAGAAGTCTTTTATCTGTGATATGGATGAGATCAATGCGCGTCCGATTGCCAATGACAGGGAGTACGGCGAAGAGGAGATCTGGGAGAATTTCCGCTACTTCTGCGAGCGGGCTCTTCCGGTCTGTGAGGAGGCAGGTGTCAAGCTTGCCCTTCATCCGAATGACCCGCCGGTTGCATGCCTGGGCGGCGTACACAGCCTGATTTACAACACGGAGTGCTATAGAAGAGCATTCGAACTTGTTGATCAGAATCCGTATCTGACCATGAAGATGTGTATCGGATGCTGGCTGGAGAGCGATGAATTCGGTAATCTGGCAGAGGATATTAAGGAGTTTGCCGCTGAGGATAAGATCAGCATTGTACATTTTCGAAATGTCAGCGGCACGATGCCTTACTTTGAGGAGACACTGCTGGAGGACGGCAAAGCAGACATGTACAGCATCATGAAACAGCTTGTGGACTGCGGTTTTGACGGCTTCCTGAACATTGACCATCCGTTCTTTGAAGAGGACGGAAGAACCATGTCCGAGATGTCGGCTGCATACTTTACCGGTTATATGAAGGCTCTGCTTCATATGGCAGAAAGAAAACTGTAAATTATACCCTTCGGGATCCGAAAGACCTGCCTGCGTAAGCAGCCGGTACTTCCGGTTCCGAAGGGCTTTTTGTTTACCCGGGAAAATTTGTTTCTATTAAACAAAAAAACGCTCCGCGATGAAGCGGAATATCCGATGGACATTCGCTCAGCGCAGACCGCAGTGAAACGGATAGAGAACCCGCACGATATGATTTGCGGGAATTGTATGAATCTTTACGCAATAAAAAGTGATAGCGAAAAGATACACAAAATACATAAAAAGAGCCTATAATAGGCGCCAAGGAATGAGTTTGCCGCTGCCGGTCGGGGATGACCTGTACCGGTGCATCACATGAATCAGCTTTCCCGGAAGGAGAACCGTTATGAAGGAATGGACAAGAGAAGAGAAATATCGCCGGCTGCAGGATCCGTCGGAGATCGAAGAACTGCATAAAAGAATCAGCAGATCGCCCTATCGCCAGGTTTTTCATGTACAGCCGGTGACGGGACTTCTGAATGATCCGAACGGATTCATCTTTCATAACGGTGTGTGGCATCTGTTTTATCAGTGGTGTCCGTGGGGAGCCGTACACGGAATGAAGCACTGGTATCATGTAACCAGCCGCGATCTTGTTGACTGGAAAAATGAAGGCGTCGCCGTAAGACCGGACAGGGATTATGACAATTACGGAGCCTATTCCGGATCAGCCTATCCGACAGACGGAAAGGTGTATCTGTATTACACGGGGAACCACAGGGATCCGGATTGGAAACGCAGCTCTTATACCAATCTGGTCAAGCTGAATGATGACGGAACCATCGAAAAGTACGAGGAGCCGCTTTTCGGGCCGCATCCGGATTACAGCGAGCACCAGCGCGATCCGAAGATTCTGCGCTTTGAAAATCCCAAAAAGTATGTCATCCTGCTCGGAGCGCAGACAAAGAAGCAGAAGGGTAGAATCCTGGTCTATACATCAGAGCATCACAATCGCGGCTGGAGTTTTTCGGGAGAGCTCAAAGTACCGGGATTTGAGAACTTCGGCGGTATGTGGGAATGCCCGTCCATCGAACACATCGGGGATATGGATGTGCTGCTGTTCTGCCCGCAGCATCTCTTCCTTTCCGGACACGGAGAAGGAACCAATCACAACGGCTATATTCTGGGTCATATGAACTGGGATACGCTGACTTTTACGCCGGAGGGCAGCTTCCATGTCTTTGATTTCGGTTTTGATTCCTATGCGGCCGAATGCGCCACTATTGTCGGAGAAAAGGACAAGGCGGTGCTGACCGCCTGGATGGGGCTTCCGGATGCGTCTTATCCGGTGACGGACGAAGAGGAGTGGTCCGGCTGCCTGACACTTCCGCGGGAGCTTCGGATCCGGAACCGCCGCCTGATTCAGACACCGCTCCCGCAGCTTGAGAAGCTTCGCACAGAAGAGGTGGATCCACAGCTGCAGAAGCTGCCGGATGCCTGCGAGCTGGATATTACGTTCGGTCCGGGCAGTCACCAGCTGAATCTGTTTACGGATGAGCAGGGGCGGGGAGGCCTGCAGATCAGCTACCGTGGTATTCTGCAGGAGATTCTGATTGACCGCTCCGCAATGAAAAACCGCTTTAATCAGGAATTCGGAGAGCTTCGCAGCAGACCGCTGCCGAACGGATTGCAGAGACTGCGGATCTTCATCGACAGAAGTTCGGTCGAAATCTTCGTCAATGACGGAGATGCCGTCTTCTCATCGAGCATCTTCCCGACAGAAAAGGAACATTATTTCAGAGTCGATAAGACGGAAGCGTTCCGGATCTGGAAGCTGCGGTCCGCCGTTGGGGATGATTTTGTTGTCTGAATTGTCCAAAATCAGTATCTGCAAAGGCAACGGGAATGAGAAAAGCGGCCGGAAGGATGACAAACGGGTCAAAATCGTATATAGTGGGTAATGTGTCACATATTGTGTTCCGTTCTTCAGAACGAAACAAGATGAAGGAGGAATCAGATGAAAAAATTCAACATAAAGAAACTGACAGGGATTTTCATTGCCGCTGCCATGATCTCTGCGTCTTCAGTACCGCAGATTGTTCTGGCTGACGGTCAGAAGGTTGTTACACTGGGTGCCGACCTTACACAGGCACAGATGGATACAATCCGCAAATACTTCGGTGTCAACGGCAAGAACATTGAGACAATCTATGTCACCAATGCCGATGAGCACGCCCTGCTCGGCGGATCTATTCCGAGAGAACAGATCGGTACACATGCAATCAGCTGCGCTTATGTACAGCCGACCAATTCCGGCGGTATCAAGGTCAAGACAGCAAACCTGAGCTATGTCACAGCCAATATGATTGCCGCGGCACTTTCCACCTCCGGTGTTGTCAACTGCAATGTCATTGCAGCCGCTCCGTTTGAGGTATCCGGAACAGGTGCTCTGACCGGCGTTCTCAAGGCTTATGAAACAGCTACCGGCAACCACCTCAGCGATACAAAGAAGTCGACTGCTGTCAGGGAAATGGTCACAACCGGTAAGATTGCCGATAAGGTCGGCCGCACAGAGGCAACCAAGATCGTCAATAACATCAAGAAGGAAATTATCACACAGAATATCACAGTCAATGAAGTGACAGAGATCACAAACATCGTCAACAACGTGATCAACGACATTGATGTAACCAAAATTGATATCGATATTGACAATATTAATGATATTGATATCAACATTGATCCGGAAATCGTTGAGGATCTGATCGAATTCGCAGGCGACTATGCGGACGAAGATTATGACTATGATGATGTCATCGAGACGATCGACAACATTGACGAGAATGTCAATCCGGATCATGAGGCAGAAGCTGAAAGTGAAGCTTCAGAGACCGATTCCGAAACAACAACAGATGCCGATACAGATGAGGCAGCAGATGCGGATCTGACAGATTCCGATGCAGAACCGAGCATTCTTGATGAGACAGATGCAGATGCATTCGATGTCGACATCATTGAGGATTCAACAGAAGAATCCGAGCTGGATTCTGAGGCAGAGGCTGCTGAAGAGACTGATTCCGATCTGGCTTCTCTGTTTGAGATCACAACAACAGACGGCACAGATAACTGGGATACAGAAACAGATCATACATCCGACCAGAATACAGATACCTGGAACCAGGAGACCACAGATCAGCCGGACAATGAACTTGATCCGGGTGACAATACGGACGACTGGGACTGGGATTATACAGATGACGGTACGGACGACGGCACCGATACACCGGCAGCAGACGAAGACACACCGGACGTAAAGGGTGATGACGGATTCGACTGGGACAGCACAGATGATTTCGGTGAGACAGACGGCGATGTGATGACAGATGAGAACACGGAAGATGTCGATGCAGGTGATGTTTCCGCAGAGACACCGGAGGCTGTTTTCGCACTGGATTCCAGCTTCGGCAACGCTTCCTTCGATCCGTTCGCGGTTGTATTCTATGTAAACGGCGATTATACGCCGGCTAACGGAACCCTGACAATCCGTACAGCAGACGGCTCGACAGCTGCAACAGTAGATCTGTCCGATTCCTCTAACTGGGGCGTTCTGCCGGTAGCAGAATCCGGAGATCTCTACAGCCTTGGCTGGAGCTCCGCAAATCAGATCTGGGTTTTCCTGAAGGATGCTTCTCTCTATGATGCAAACTATCAGGTAACAGTAGAAGCTGCCCTGAAGGATGCAGCAGGCAATGTAACAGATACTGTTTCTGCAGCAGCAGAGATGGATTTCACTCAGTCTTCCATCAGCATGAGCGGCTCCGGATTTACAGCAGGTTCCTCTGCAACACTTTCCTTCAGCCTTCCGGAAGAAGCAGCATATGCAACAATTTCCACATCCGATCCTTCTGTTATCGCAGCTGATACGGATACGGTTTATGCAGGTGAAGGAAGCTCTGTCAGCATGAGTCTTTATACAGCAGGTGAAGCTTATGTCTATGTCGATTACTGCAGTGAAGAAGGCGATGTTCTTTACACAGACAGCCTGACGGTTGCAGTATTCTGATCGAACAGAAATCCTGCAAATGAAATACATAACGACATGATAAGCTGCCCGCGATCGGTTCGGTCGCGGGCAGCAGAGCTTTTAAGAAAGGAAAGGAGGCGGCAGATATGCAGGGCAAAACCCATTTTATGATCGGAACAGCGGCAGCTCTTTTTATTCTGCAGCCTTCTGAATTACCGGTTCTTGTGGCAGGGGGAGCGGCTGCGGGCCTCGGAAGCGTCATCAGTGATATCGACGCAGGCAGATCATCGGCAGGAGCGGAGGCCGTGAAGGTGATCGCTGTTTCCGTCATGCTTTCTGTATCGGTGATTCTTGCCGATATGTATCTTAATCTGGGCATTTATGAAAAACTGATCCTTCGCGGCAGCTCACATTCAGCAGCTGTGACGCCGGTTCTGCTGTTTCTGCTGCTGTGCTCCTTCGGCATGCTGACTCCGCATCGCTCATTCATGCATTCCTTCCCGGCCATGCTTCTTCTCGGAGGATGTATGTATCTGCTTGCACCGGGGCTTGCACTTTACTTTGTGATCGGATTTGCGTCGCATATTCTCCTTGATCTCCTGAATAAAAAGGGAGAGAGGCTTTTCTATCCGTTCCGCAAAGGTTTTGCACTTCGGTTCTGCCATGCCGACGGAAAAATCAACAGTCTGCTTCTGGCAGTCGGAACAACCGCACTGGTGATCGCTGTGTATACTTCCATTCCGGTGCAGCAGACCATGCAGCTTGTGCATAACGGGGTTCCGCTGCAGGAGGCAATGGATCTGATCCGCAGCGGCGCATCAGTTGAGCTCATTGTGGGAGAAGTGAGCAGAATGGGACCTCTGAGATTTACGGAATATCTGATGAAGATCCTTCATTTTGTCACAGATTCTTCACAGCTCGGGTTCATCATCTAAGAGATACACAAAAAGAAATAAGCCTGCATGATATTTGCGGGACTATGATAAAAATACAGTGCTGCATGGAAATGCAGCAGACGGGAGTATAGTGATGAAAAAAAAGACAGCATTTGCAGCAATCGTATTAACAGCAGTGGCAGCGGCGGCTCTGACAGCCTGCGGAACATCAAAAGATTCCGAAAAGCCGGTTGTATCCACTGTTTCATCGGCAGCAGAAACAGCATCTTCCACAGCAGCAGTCTCTTCAACCGCATCTGAAACAGCTGCCCCGACAGAGGAGGCAAAGAAGGATGCAGCAGACAGTTCCTCAGAGACAGCTGATCAGCAGACAGAAGATAACGGCACTGCAGATCAGAACGAGAAGCAGGAAGAAACTGTCAATGCAGACAAAACCGGAACGACAGGCGATGAGATTGATTATGATGCAATCGGTGATGCAGAAGATGAGGACGAGGACAACGGTGCTGAGCCTGAGGATGATCTCGACATCGACAATATGGCCGGCAGAGCTGAATAAAAACGGAAGAGTGTAATACGGCTTCCGCACCGGAGAAAGGAGCAAAAACATGAAGTTTACTCCGTTTACTTTCTCACACCTATTTTTGTTGTTAATTAATGACA
>JAUNAG010000178.1 GCA_030527685.1 Lachnospiraceae bacterium
TTCTCCGTCCGACAACGGCGACAATGGCGGCTCTCCGTCCGATAACGGCGATACACCGACCGATAACGACAACGGTATTGTAGACACAGGAAATGAAACACCGGATAATACCGGTGACAACACTCCGGATGTCTATGTAGATGACAACACCCGTACAGAAGAGGATGACATCTACAAGAACAATGACAATTACAACAGTGATTCGGATGTGACACTTCCGGATGCTGTCAGCTACCAGCTTGGCGATACAAAGGCAGAGGGCAATTATGATAAGTCCAATGCAGCTTATCAGAACGGCAGCGCCAAGCAGCTGCTTTCCATGCTGAACAAGAATCTCGACCTCAACATCCATGAGTATGTCGTTGTTGACTTCATGGCTGTTGCAAAACTGATCGATGATCTGGACGGCATTGAGGTCTGGATGACAAAGCAGGAAGTAATTCATATGAATAACTACTGCAAGGAGACATCCAAGGTTACCGGCCTCAGCTATGAGGAAATCGTACCGTCCGAGGAAGCTGCCAATTATCAGCTGAACGGCGTACAGGCTGTTTCCTACGCACGAATCCGTTACACAACAGGCAATGACATGAAGAGAACACAGCGACAGCGTGTTGTTATTCAGAAGATTGCCTCCAAGGCACAGGCTTATGGTCTGAAGACCGTTCAGGCAATGATTACGGATGTCTTCCCGTATTGCAAGACCTCCCTTTCACCTGCGGAAATTATCTCCATGGCTACTGCCATGTTCAACTACAACATCGAAAAGACAACAGGCTTCCCGTTTGAGCATCTTGAAAAGAAGGTCTATGTCGGAACCAGATCACTGGACTGCGTTGTACCGGTTACACTTGAAACAAACGTACAGCAGCTTCATGAGTTCCTTTTCGATGAGCAGAACTATCAGGTCAGTGAAACTGTAAAGCTGTACAGCCAGGATATTCAGACACTGACAAACCTGACAGAGAACAATATCGAATCAGCCAAGAAGAACAGTGTCATCGGCAGTTCCGGCGGAGAAGCAGACATCGTCAAATAATCTGCGGATTTCCGGCTGTCCGGCAGGAAGTTCTTTGACATGTAAGAGTACCGCACCAGATGCACTGCATCGGGCGGTGCTCTTTTAACAGGTGATACGGTGCTGGGGAGCGCCGCGAACCTTCATAAGGGGAAATGAAAAAGAAGGGGTGAATACAAATGGGCTTAGCGACAGTGGATGTGGTGATCCCTGCCTATCGTCCTGATCAGACTACAGCGGAACTTCTGCAGATGCTGCAGAAACAGACGTATCCGATTTCCAATATTCTGATCATCAACACGGGAGAAGAAAACTGGGACGAATCTCTGATCCGGGGCATGCACAATGCAGAGGTTTTCCATATCACAAAGGCAGAATTTGATCATGCTGCCGCCAGAAATATGGGGGCAGGATTTTCGAATGCCGACTATCTGGTTTTTATGACACAGGATGCTGTTCCTGCAGATGAGAATCTGATTCTGCATCTTCTGATGCATTTTGAGGATCCAGCTGTCAAGGCAGTCTACGGACGACAGCTTCCGAGAAAAGACTGCCGGATTCCGGAAGGCTTTGTACGTTCCTATAACTATCCTCCGGAGAGTCATGTCCGTACTCTTGAGGATCTTCCGAAATACGGAATCAAGTCGTTTTTCTGTTCCAATGTCTGCGCTGCCTACGATGCGGATCTTTTCCGTGAACTGCACGGCTTCTCGACGCCGGCTATTTTCAATGAGGATATGGTCTATGCAGGTCAGCTCCTGCATCGCGGCTACAGTGTTGCCTACGCAGCTGATGCGGAAGTCTACCACTCGCACAACTACAGCGCGATGCAGCAGTTTCATCGCAACTTTGATAACGGTGTTTCGCAGGCAATGCATCCGGAACTGTTCGACGGCCTCTCAGCAACAGGAGAGGGAAAGAAGCTGGTACGCTATGTGACGCATCATCTTCACAGAATTCATCGTCCGTATCTGATTCCCGGATTTTACTGGCAGTGCCTGATGCGCTTCCTCGGTTTTCGTCTCGGAAAGCGTTATCAGACGCTTCCGGAAGGCCTGATCAGACGCTTCAGCATGAATCCGTCTTTCTGGAACTATCATGCCGGAGATGATTCTCTGACATAAGATCAGCTTCACTTTTTTAACACATTTATAGGATATTCTCTCAGCATAAAAGGTTTATCGGATGATGAATCTGTCTGCCGGGAAAAGCGTATACATGCTGCGCGGCATACCCGTGCAGCATGTTTCTGTCTGATAAGTATTTCTGCAAATTTTCAGGATGCCTTCATTCAGCATAAGCATTATAAAAAGAGGTGACTACAGTATGGACGAAAGATGGAATATGGACGGGGAAGAAAACCTGCAGGAGACGGAGAACGCAGTCTCCGGAACTTCCGATTCTGCAGATGCTGCGGAAGAGGTTTTTGATGCCGGTTCTCACAGCAGTTTTGCCGCCAAAGACACCTTTGAGAAGACAAAGAAGGATCCCTTCTCGGCGATTGAAGAGAAGATGGCTGATTCTTCCGATACGGAAAGTATAGAGGGTGCATTTGCTGCAGAAAAAAAGCCCTGGGAAAAGTTCTTCCATTCTGAAAAGCCGTCTGAAAAGAAAGAAGAAGACGGAGACCAGACAGACACAGCCGAAGAGCAGACCGGCGCAGCCGAAGAACAGGCAGGCAC
>JAUNAG010000067.1 GCA_030527685.1 Lachnospiraceae bacterium
AAACGAGCAGCAGTCCCGCATGATACAATACTGAATAAATCACATTGGAATTAATAACAGAGGTAATAAAGTCCGGAATATAGAACTTTTCTGTCAGTGAAATACCCAGCCCGATTCCAGCCAGCGGAATCAGAAATGATACAAACAGCAGCAGAAATACCCCTGTGCCATCACGAAACAACTTTAATGACTGTACTGCTTCTGTCAGAATCGGTCGGATTTTAACCGGTTTCTGATGCAGGACTCTTGAGCTCAGAATAATCATGGCATTGATGTCAATGACCATATACAGGATCAGCATCAGAATTGCGAGCGCAATTACGATCCAGCCCTGTATCGTTGTCATCAGAAAGGGAAGATCCCCGCTGGTAACAGCACTTCGTGAGGTTGTCCAGAGAACCGCACCGCGCGCATAACGAAGCAGAAATGCCATGACTGCAAGGCAGCTCTTCGTAATAATCTGATATCGGAGAATCTCCGGAATACATCCCCTGTAACGGAAAAGCGAAATATCTTTCTTGTCCATGGATTTACACCATATACAAAACAAAGTCCGCGAGCGGACTTCAACGTGTTTTGTATCATAGGATATCCGGTGGAATTTCCTATGATACAAAAAACCGCTGCACCGATTTATTGTGCAGCGGTATCATCTCTTATGTGTCAGCCTCATTCGCAGTCAGTCCGCTGCTCTTCTCATTCAGATTGAAATACATTCCCCTATATGGAGCACTTTTATTCTATCAGCATCGAAGCTGAGCTCCTGTCTGCAATGATAAGGAACGACCGTTCGGAACTGATTTTCCGCATCCAGGAACTCCAGCTCCACCGTGTTCTGGTGTACCGGAATTCTGCAGAAAGCTGCCTGTCCCTGCAGATACAGCTTCTTGGCATAGCCGGACGGATCCTGCTTGCCTGTCAGAATGACACTGCCGTTTTCTGCAAGCATTGTCTCTGCCAGTCTCCTGTTCCGCTCATCCGCAAGCTGCGAATCACAGACCAGAATACCGAGCTTCTGATTCTCCCGGCAGACCGCTTCCGGATCCTGCAGGTAAGCGGACAGCGGAATTGTATTCATCTTTTCAAGTGCATTTTTACATGCATCCTGCAGCCAGAAATTGCTGGATGCCGCATGTACGCTGTCGGACAGCACGCCGTCCTCGATAACGCAAAGTGCATCTCTTTCTGAGAGGAGACGGATCAGATCAAGTCCTCTGCCGTAGCGCGGCACCGGGAAAAGAATCTTCTTTTTCTTCTCCAGATCTCCGTCCATTGTCTCATCCAGCTGTTTCCGGTACAATGCCGCATCTCCCGTGTCCAGACCGTATGCACAGTCAATCACTGCCAGATCCGCTTTCATGTCCCGGATCCGGTCACAGATATAGGCTCTGGAATGTTCCGTATAATCGCCTGTAAAAAGCAGTGTCCTGCCCTCAGTACAGAAACGCATCCAGATGCTTCCGATACAGTGACCGCTTCGCCCCCACATCACCTGCAGAGACGGATGCCCGGCGCTGCTGATCGTCATTTCTTCGAGCGGTCCGGCCAGCCTGTCCAGACAGATATGATCTTCCGGAATGTCCGGAAGTGCTTTCAGTGTTGCTTCCGAAGCACAGATTGTCCCATGAAAGCCATTCTCAATCAGCCATGGAATCGCTCCGCTGTGATCCGCATGAGAATGTGTCAGGAACAGATAATCAACCTTTTGAATCTGCTCCCGCGAAAGTCTCGGATAAGGGCTTTCTTTTTTCTCCTTCATCAGTCCGGCATCCACCAGAAAGGTGATCCCTTCCCCTTCTACAAGAAAAGAGTTTCTGCCGTGTTCTGAACAGCCGCCTGCAATATAAAGCTCCATACATCTTCCTCACTCAGATTCGGATTGCCGTCTTCATGTCCTTTGGTGCGGTGATGCAGACGTCATGCCGCCCTTTGCGGGCGGCGCTGACAAAAGCGCCTGCTGTGAGCAGTCATCCATATATTTATCGGATTCTTTCCGGGAAACCGATCTTTTTCTGTACCTTGCGAAGTGTTTTGTTTGCGTACCATTCAGCCTTCTCGGCATTGTTCTTGATAATGCTGTCGATATAGGCCTTATCTGCAGAGAGCTCTGCGCATCTCTTCTGAAGCGGATCCAGTGTATCGGCAACAATCTCGCCGACAGCCGCCTTCAGCTCGCCATAGCCGCGGCCGCTGAATTCCTGAACAGCCTCTTCCGGTGTCTTGCCTGCGCAGGCACTGTAGATATCCAGAAGGTTCTTGATACCCGGCTGCTCATCGCGGTATGCGATGCATGCTTCAGAATCTGTTACGGCACGTCTGAACTTGCGGATGATTGTATCTCTGTCATCCATCAGGTAGATACTGCCGTTCGGGTTCTCATCCGATTTGGACATCTTCTTTGCCGGATCCTGCAGGCTCATGATCTTTGCGCCGACCTTGCCGATATAAGCTTCCGGAATAGTAAATGTCTGACCGTAGATGTTGTTGAAGCGCTCTGCGATATCTCTTGTGATCTCCAGGTGCTGCAGCTGATCGATACCGACCGGAACCACATCAGCCTGATACAGAAGGATATCTGCTGCCATCAGAACCGGATAAGCAAACAGACCGACGTTGATGTTATCGGCATGCTTTGCGCTCTTATCCTTAAACTGTGTCATACGGTTCATCTCGCCCATATATGTGTAGCAGTCCAGAATCCATGCAAGCTCAGCATGAGCGGATACATGTGACTGATAATACAGGCAGGCTTTCTCCGGATCAATTCCCGCTGCGATATAGAGAATTAACAGTGCGCGTGCACGCTTACGAAGTGTTGCCGGATCCTGTCGTACGGTAATGGAATGCTCATCTACTACGCAGTAGAAGCATTCGTATTCATCCGTCAGGCTGACCCAGTTCTTAAGGGCACCCAGATAATTTCCGAGTGTCAGATTACCCGTTGCCTGCATTCCAGAAAAGAGAACCTTCTTGTCACCAATCATTTCGTTTATTTCCTCCATTACAATAGGATCAGTAATAATAGCCGAATAAGAATGCCGAAAGAACCGACATCATAAACAGCAGCGGACCAATGAACTTCTCCAGCATTTTTTCAAAGACATTGTCCTGCGAATCACCGGTTCCGCATAAACCTGTTCCGATTAGCGGAAAGATCAGAATCGGTGCAATCGTCTTAAAATTCATCATCCCCGTATAGGGATACCGCCAGCAGCCCAGCAGATAAAAACCAAGCATGGACAGATAGCCTACAGCAATAAATCTGCAGTATACCCTGTCGAGACGGTTTGAAAGAAGTGTATACACCAGCATAATATGGCTGATGATACAGATCAGAATGGTAATAACCAGCAGTATTGTGATAACCGCTCTTGTTGCAGCAGTCGACACATCGAGTGAATGGAAGTCCACCACTGCTGTCTTAAATGTCTGTGCCCAGATATTGCTTTCCCGATAACCTCCGTTCACCGTATGCAGATGTGACAGCTGTGCGAGAGTCGGGGGACGCAGCCGGGCGGAAAAGCGCTCCTGCAGCATTTCCCCGTAGGGCTTGTCCATGTAAAACAGCGGAACACGGAAGCGGATCAGCCTGTAAATCGGCCACCATAATCCGAGAACCGATGTGATAATTGCCGCATTCCGGAACTGTCTGTGCAGCGGTGTCGCATTTCTTCTGCCGTCCGCTGCCGCACGGAACAGCAGGATCAGAATCGGCGGAATAATCATCAGCAGCCGGAACGACGTCATCAGTCCCAGGCCAAGCTGAATAGCCAGAGCCCGCAGCGTGCTGTTTCTGCGCGAATTAAACCAGCTCAGCGCCGTATTCAGCGAGAGCATCGTAAACATAAAGGTCATCGCCGTCGGATCCAGTGATGCACCGATCAGATAATAGGTCGGGAAAAAGATCAGAAACAGGATGCAGACCATCATCTTGCGGCCGCGGACTCCCATCTTCTGGAGAATTCCGATTCCCATGCTTTCTCCGATAAGGACGTAGATCACGTTGACGCATTGCAGCGCGTGAAGTGCAATCCCGATATCCCAGTTCATCATCCGATGCGTGAACTCCAGAAACAGAGCTCCCGTCATATAATAAAACGGCGGATTGGAATAGCAGGCAAGTGTACGCGGATCGAAGCCGGCAAGCTTATGAAAGGTAAAATAATACTGAATCAAGCCAATATGCCCGCTGTTGGGCGAAGCTTCCGTAATCTCCGTCCAGACACCGGGATTCACCGTGCCGGGTATATAGCCACCCTCAATATTATAGACCAGTTTCAGAAAAAAACCGACGATGATGACAAATGCAATCCAGAATTCATCCGGCACTCCCAAAAATCTTCTGGAGCGAGTATTTGCCATGCCAATCCCCATATTCATCCGTACGTGCCCTGTCGGGGTTTCCTTTCTCGTTAAAATCAAGTCTATTCTATCACAGCCTGTCGATGTCTACCAGTTCTTCCTCAGAATCTACCTGAAACAGGAAGATCTCGTCCTCATGCTTCCGCAGAACCTGTTTGCCTCCCTTGTCACCCTTCAGTGCAAGCAGTTCCGGGATATATTCCGTGGAAAATGCACACGGATTCAGCATCTTCTCCTCTACTGCCACTGCTGCCAGGCCCTTCTCCATATATTCGACAGCTGAGAGGAAGTCCTCCACGGTCTCCTTCTGCAGATAAGGCTGATCGGCTGTAAAGAATACGAGATAGTCCCCGTCTTCAATCACTCCGCGCTCCTGCAGTGACTGAATGCCGGTAATCAGCGAGGAGGAAATGCCTCTCGACGGATCCTCGTTGTAAGTCACGAAGCAGTTCCTGCCCTCAAGCGCGTCGCCGATCTCATGGTACTGTGTCACCACAGTCAGATCAGTCTCCAGATTGTCCTCGCCGGCAATTGCCTCCAGCCGGTCAAACAGATGCCGGTACATCGGCTTTCCGTCCATCTCATAAAGCAGTTTATTAGAACCGAAGCGGCTGCTGAAACCGGCAGCCAGTAAAATCATATGAAACATGCTCAGTACCTCAGATCTTACGTTCCTTTAGAATATATATACAGCTCCTCAAATCTTACGTTCCTTTTGAATATATATGCAGTTCCTCAGATCCTGCCGCTGTCTTTCTAAATTAATAAACGACTCGCAGCAGTCCTGTCTCCGCCTTCGGGAAACGCTCCCGCAGCGGCTTGAGATAGGTTTCCGTGAGCACATATTCCGCCATCTCGCGGGTCAGGCAGATGTCCCGAAAATCCGGTTCGGTTATGCCTCCGCTTCTTTCTGCTTCAGGCAGCTGTGAGAATCCCTCGAGGACCCTGCCCACTTCTTCTATATTATAGGAAATCTCCCCGATCGGATGCCCTTCTGCCACCGCCCCGTACAGAACCGCAATCGCGGTCGCTTCTTCCGTAATAACAGGCTCCCACGGATACGGTGCCTTAAACGGAAGCATTCTGGATCCGTCTGCTTCAATAAGCGTAACATCAGCCAGACCGATCCAGCTTTTCAGTTCCTCCATGGAAGGAGAACAGATCTTATGTTCATGCTTCGGATCCTGTTTTCCGGCAAATGCACAGCCTTCTTTCAAAAGCTGTTTCCGAATCTGCTCTTCCGTTGTACGAAGACCGTCTTCTTTCAGCATATGGGTTGTGGTCGTAATCAGAACACTGGAGCCGCGCTCCCGAACGCGCTGCGCAATTTCATGGATCAGTGTCGTCTTTCCGCCCGCGCCGCAGACAAAGAGAACCGTTCCGTTCGGAAGATGAAGCAGTTCTTCTCTCTCAAACCACGTCCTCATCATGCGCCTCCTGTTCTCATGCTGCAGCTCAATCCCCTGTGCCGATCCGGCACTTCTATTCGCTGCGCATCTTCATACTCTTCTGGTTATCGTTTATTTGCTTTCCTTCAGAACTCCATGCTCATAGGCGCTGACAAGCTCCAGTACACTTCCTGCGATGCAGCGTGCCTTATCCGATACAGTAAAGCAGTTCTTCTGCTCCGCTGCCCGCGGATCAATGTCTGCCATCTTCATGCCGAGCGGCACGTCAAAGCCTTCCGGCAGAATTCCGCGAAGTACGCCTGTAAGTGATGCCGGCACGACTGTAACCCCTCCGGTTTCCGGATCTGTTATCTCCGCGATCGGCTCGCCGATCTCCACAATATCCGCAATCTGCTTCAGTGCATGCAGACGGCCCGCTGCCGGTGCATGAATGACGCGGTCTGCTGTATGTCCGGCAACTGCTCCCGGAACACCTGTGTTCGGCAGTGCACTGCCTTCTGCAATAATCCTTCCCAGATTATGACCGCGCATCGTTTCAACTACATAATTTACATCGACACCCGCCGTAAAACCGGGACCAAGGCCGATTGTCAGATCTGCCATATCAATCGTGGTTCCGAGATTGCGCTTCGCAATAATTGCATCAACCAGAACAGACGGTTTGATTACTGCGAGTGAATCTCCGGTCTCATCGATCAGCAGAACCGGTCTCTTCGGCGCAGCCAGCTTCAGCGCTTCCTCTGCTGACTCTGCTCGCACGCAGGTGATGCCTTCCACTGTTTTTTCACCGTGATAAACAGCCTCACAGAAAGCAGCTTCTCTGCGGATGGCAGTCGGTCTGCCGCACTCCAGAATAATGACTTTATAGCCCGCCTCTGTAAGGCGGATAATGGTGCCCGTTGCAAGATCGCCGGCACCTCTGACAACAACTGGATTCATATTTATTTCCTTCCTCTATCAGTTATTAGTTCTTTGTTTCTCCTAACAGCCAATCCAGGAGATAGATCACCTGAATGCCTTCATAATTTCCCGGAGTATTCTTATCCATAGTTAAAACAATCTTTCGATAATTATCCTGAATCATCTGCAATGGACGGAGTTCCCGCACAAAAGTTTCTTCCGCTGTCATATCTGCAGTAACCTGAACGTATGTACACACTCCATTGCTTTCGGCAACAAAATCCACTTCTGTTTCGCCCTGCTTTCCGATACTCACGCGGTAACCTCGGCGAAGCAGCTCAAAAAACACAACATTTTCAATAGAAAAACCAAAGTCATAAAACCTACGTGGAAGAATATGATTTCGTATTCCCAGATCCACCATATAAAACTTTCGATTTGATTTTAAAATCTGCTTTCCGACAATATCGAACCGCTCCGCCGGATAGAATACAAAAGACTGTACCAGAGCTTCCACATAATCGTTTACGGTATTTGGAGATATTTTTCTTCCGCTCGATACAAGATAATCGGTAATGCTTTTGATAGACACCGGACTTCCGATAACCGAAGCCAGATAACGGGCTATATTTTTCAGAAGCGCAATATCTGTTATCTTTCTTTTGTTTTCTGACTCCTGCCGAAGCTGACGATCCTCTATATCGCGTACAATTACTGTGTTGTAAATTCCTTCAAGATATGCATCTACTTTTTCAGTTGTACGATTCATGGATGCAACATACGGCATAGCACCGACACGAAGATATTCCGAAAACGCCTGTTCTCTATCCTGATTTGTCAGAGTGCAATATTCCTTAAATGATAACGGAAGCATTTTTATTTCCACATAGCGTCCTGTCAGAAGAGTCGCCAGATCACCCGAAAGCATATAGGCATTTGACCCTGTTATATACAGGTCAACACCTTTCTGTACATATAAACTGTCCACTACTTTTTCAAACTGAGGAACTTTTTGAATTTCATCAAGGAAAATATACGTCATCCCCGGTGACGCAAGCCTATTCTTTAAATATGCATACAGCTTTTTATAATCCAGCAGATCTTCATATTCCAGATCTTCAAAATTAATTGAAATAATCTGCTCATCTGATACGCCAAGAGTTTTCAGGTGTGCCTGATACTGCATCATAAGAGTTGATTTTCCGCATCGGCGAATTCCTGTAACAACCTTAATGACTTGTTCATCTTTCCAACCGATCAATTCATGCAGATACTCCGTTCTTTCAATCACCGTTATCCCTCCTCTCAGAATTTATATTGAAATTATAGCATGTCAAATGATTCCCTTCAAATAAAATTCCCATTTCGGAATTTCGTTATGCAATCAACAAAAATAATTCCCATTTCGGAATTTTGTCCCCTTTCTAAACACTTATATTCCCATTTCGGAATTTTATTAAAATCTATGTGCGAATAATTCCCAGCTCATAATATATACCCCACTTCATAATCCCCGAACGGCAAAAACAACGGGAGCCCTCTTTTGAGAACTCCCGCTGCCGCGTTTCCTGTTATTTATGCTTCTTCTTCCGCGATTTCCTTCACCTGCTCGACGGTCTGCTCTTTGAGCTCACCCTCCAGTCCGGTGATGTTGATGTTGCGGTTGACCTTGGCATCATAGGTGCCGGCCTTCACGATTTCCGCCATATCAATTCCGACGGTTTCCTTCATGGATTCAAATACCTGCGCCATCACTGCCGGCACATTGCCTGCAACTGACTGTACGCCGTTTGAATCGCCGCCTCCGATGATGGTGATCTTGTCGATCTGCTTCAGCGGCTCTGCCACCTTTCCGGCAATATCCGGAAGGATCTTGATCAGCATCTCTGCCATTGCTGCGCTGTTGTAACGCTGATAAGCCTCTGCCTTCTTCTGCATAGCGGCTGCTTCTGCAAGACCTTTGGCCTCAATGGCTTTTGCTTCCGCCTCACCTACGCTGCGGATACCTTCGGCTTCCTGCTCCTTGGCGAAGCGTGCCGCCTCAGCCTGTGCCTTAGCGGCTTCTGCCGCCTGCTGCGCCTCATATTTTCTTGCATCGGCATCCTTCTGTCTCTCAAAAAGATCAGCCTCGGCCTTCTGCATTCTTGCAAATTTCTCAGCTTCTGCCTTCTTCTTAATTTCGGCATCCAGCGCCTGCTCGGTTACCTGTACTTCCTTCTCCTTCAGAATGATGGATTTTTCTGTACGGGCAATGTCTGCCTCTGATGCAGCGACTTCGATGGAACGTCTCTGTGCCTGCTGCTGAATTTCATAAGCAGCATCGGCCTCGGCCTTCTTGGTATCGGACTGCTTCTGCAGTTCTGATTTCTGAATGGCAAGCTCATTGTTCTTGACAGCGATCTGACGATCCGCATTGACCTTGGCCTCATTGGCCTGCTTGTCAGCTTCCGCTCTTGCAATCGCAATCTCCTTGTCGGCTTCTGCCTTTGCAATAGCTGCCTTCTTCTTAATCTGAGAGATGTTGTCAATTCCGAGATCATCAATGACGCCGTTGTTGTCCTGGAAGTTCTGGACATTGAAGCTGATGATCTCAAGGCCCATTGCCGCAAGATCGGGGGATGCATTTTCCTTAACCAGCTCGGCAAATTTCTGACGGTCACTGACCATGTCCTCCAGCTTCATCTTGCCGACGATCTCACGCATATTGCCTTCCAGAACCTCTCTTGCAACAGCGCTGATGTAATCAGGTTTCTGATTCAGGAAGTTCTGTGCTGCCAGATGAAGCATCTCCGGCTGGCTGCTGACCTTGATGTTGACGACCGAATCCACGTTGATATTGATGTAATCAGCAGTCGGTACAGCGTTGGCTGTTTTCACATCGACCGAGATCAGCTTCAGGCTCAGCTTATCGAGACGTTCCAGAATCGGAATCTTGATTCCGGCCTTGCCGATCAGAACCTTTTTCCGGAGACCTGAGATAATATAGGCCGTATCCGGGGGAGACTTCACATATCCTGTCAAAACAATAACCAGGACAAGTACCACCACAATTGCCGTAATAATCGTTCCGGCATTAAAAAATGCAGACATCGTATTTCTCCTTTCCTTTTGACGATTTCTGTGTTTGATGAACTACCGTTTCGGAATTTGTTTTGTTCATCGACATCCTGATCATAGCATCTCAGTCAGCCTTTTCTCCATGACATTCCTGGCAAATTAGAGGGGTTATTTTGCTGCGAAAAAGAAAATAGAAATTTCTTTCTTTTCTTTAAAATCACGAGATTATTTTCGAAATTTCTGATAAAATAGACTCTGTATAAATGTATTTACTGAACCTCATGATCAGAGTGCCTGTGCACTTTTTCATGGTTTTCATATTCATCGAATACCTCATTTTGAGGAGGATTACCTTATGTATAATCAGAAAACATCAAAAGCCCCGGTTCGTATGCAGCCCAATTGTGTCGTCGGCATCGGTGCTTCCGCCGGAGGACTGGAAGCACTTCAGCAGTTCCTGACATTCCTGCCGTCCAACACCGGTATGGCCTTTGTCATCATTCAGCATCTGGCCCCGGATCACAAGAGCCTGCTGGCTGAAATCCTGGGAAAATACAGTGCCATGCCTGTAACGGAGATCCGCGACGGCATGTATGTAGAGCGAAATCATATCTATATGATTCCGCCGAAATATAATGTGGAAATCACTTCCGGTGTACTGCATCTCAGAGATTATGACTCACAGAAGATCAATCATCCGATCGATGTGTTCTTCCGTTCTCTGGCTGCAGCCTATGAGAACCGCGCTGTTGCCGTGATCCTGTCCGGAACCGGCTCCGACGGTACCAACGGAATCCGCTCGATCAAGGAGCAGAACGGTGTCATCATCGTTCAGAGCCCGGACAGTGCCAAGTTCGACGGCATGCCGCGCAGCGCTATCTCTACGGGCTTCGTCGACCTGATCCAGAAGCCGGATTCCATCGCCAAGGAGATGGTGCACATCGCCGCTTCCATGGTCGATTCCACGGCCAAGCTGCAGCTCTCCGATCATGATCTCATGGACCAGGTATTCTCTATCCTGCGAAATGTGACCAACATCAATTATACCTACTATAAGCAGACAACCATTCTGCGCCGTATTGAGCGTCGTCTGGTAATCACGCATAACCGCAATCTGCAGGAGTATGTGTCTTATCTGACAAATAATCCGGACGAGGCAAAACTCCTGGCCAAAGAGGTGCTGATCGGCGTCACCAGTTTCTTCCGTGACCCCGAGTATTTTGCCGTACTGAAGGAAACGGTTGTGAAGCCGATGCTGAAGGAGGCTGCTGCTGTCGACCGGCAGATCCGCATCTGGATTGCAGGCTGCTCCACCGGTGAAGAAGCCTACTCCATCGCCATCCTCTATGCAGAGGCAATGGAAGACCTGAATCTGCACGTCGATATCAAGATCTTCGCTACTGACCTGGATGCCGAATCAATCTCAACGGCCGTGCGCGGAATCTATGGTGACAATATCATTGAAGATGTCTCCGTCAACCGTCTGTCCAAGTACTTCACCCGCAAGGGCAACAAATACATCATCCACCATGATATCCGGAAGATGATCATCTTCGCTCAGCACAATGTCTTCCAGGATCCGCCGTTCGGCAAACTGGACCTGATCAGCTGCCGCAACGTCCTGATCTACTTCCAGTCCGTGCTGCAGAGAAACCTGTTCTCGATCTTCCACATGGCTCTGAATGATCACGGTTATCTGTTCCTCGGCCGCAGTGAATCGGTCATCGACTACGACGATATTTTCCGTGTCCACTGTGCAAATGAAAAGATCTTTATTCATAATGCATCCGGAAATGCACCGACCCACCAGCACATCAGCTACTCCATGCAGAACGTGGAGAGCAATCTGGAGCCTGTCAATGTAGAAGGCTATGAAGAGGATGTGGATGTTCAGTACAAGGCAAGCGAACTCGACATTTCTGTTCTTGAGCAGCTGATGCCTGCCTGTGTTCTGGTCGATGACAAGAATGAGCTTGCCAGATCCTTCGGCAACAGTGCTCAGTTCCTGTCTATCCCGGCCGGTGTTGCCACACTGGATATCTTCTCTCTGCTTCGCACCGACCTGAAGATTGCGGTTTCGACAGCTCTGCGAGATGCAAGAAGTACCGGCACCAAGGTCAGCTACGATGCGGTTCCGGTCCAGCTGGAAGGCAAGCCGGAGTACATCTCCATCGTCGCCGAGCCGATTATGGACCGTTACGGTGCAGCCACAAAATTCACTGCCATCTCTTTCCTCCGCGGCAAGCGTGAGGTAACAGATGACATGAAGAAGTATCAGATCGATACAGCAGCTGCCAAGCGTATCTCCAATCTTGAGCAGGAGCTGAAGATCACCAAGGACAGCCTGCGTCAGACCGTTACCGAGCTGGAGAGCGTCAACGCCGAACTGCAGGCCGCAAACGAAGAGCTTCTTACCGCCAATGAAGAACTCCAGTCCTCCAACGAGGAACTGCAGTCCGTCAACGAAGAACTTTATACCGTCAACTCCGAATACCAGACCAAGGTTACAGAGCTTGCCGCTGTCAACGACGACATGGCCAACTTCCTGTCCACCACTCTGGTCGGTGTTCTGATGGTCGACAGAGATTTAAATATCCGCAAATATACAGAGTACGTTGCTTCCGAATTCAATGTAGCCGATCAGGATGTCGGACGTTCCCTCCGCTATATCAACTATAACTTTGAGGGAACAGACCTCATTGCAGAATGCCGTCACGTACTGGAGACCATGGTGCCGCTGGAGACAAACTGTGTTTCCTCTTCCGGCAAGACCTATCTGGTCCGCATTGCACCTTACCGTGTGGCAGAAAGCGGAAGCTTCTCCGATGAATCCGGAGTCTATGAAGAGATCACTTCCGTCAAGCGCGTTAAGGGTCTGGTTCTGACTTTTATGGATACCACCAGACAGATGGATGACCAGGAGCAGATTGAGCAGATGTCTGCCGCTCTCCGCGTTGCCGTCGAGTCCGGAAAGGAGAAGGAAGCCTTCCTCTCCCATATGTCTCACGACATGCGCACACCGATGACTGCCATCTTCGGTCTGACGGAACTGACTCTGAAGGAAGATCTTTCCCCGTCAGTAAGAGACAATCTGGAGAAGATCCAGACCTCTTCCGAATATCTTCTGGAGCTGATTGAAGAGATTCTGGAAACCAGCCGCATCAATGCCGGCAAGGTCGTATCTGTCAGCTCGGCCGTCAAGGAAGACACCGTCATGAATACGGTGGCCGCTATTGTGGAAGAGCGTGCAAAGGCACACGGCCAGAACTTTACTCTGAATGCTGAGGGCTGCAAGAACAAATACGTATTGATGGATGCACCTCATGTGGAGCGTATCCTGATCAACCTGCTCTCCAACAGTCTGAAGTACACAACCGCACAGGGCTCAATTTCGCTTGACGTGAAATTCACCTATGAGGATGATTACGCCAGACACATTTACACCATCCAGGATACAGGCTCCGGCATCAGTCCGTCCTTCCAGTCCCGGATGTTCAGGCCGTTTGAACAGGACAACTCGCACGATCAGATTCACGACGGCACCGGTCTCGGCCTCTATATCGTCAAGAATCTGGTAGACCTGCTGGACGGCGAGATTACCTGGAGCAGTACAGTAGGCGAGGGAACAACCTTCGTTGTCACCCTCTCCTTCCCGTTTGCGACACAGGAGCAGGTTGCTCTGCAGAATGTGAACCGCGCAAGCACCTTTGAGGACCAGGTTCTTTACGGCAAGAACGTCCTTATCGCGGAAGACAACCGCCTGATTGCCGAGATTGTCATGAAGATCCTCAACACCAAGGGTATTCACTCCGAACTGGCAAGTGACGGTCAGGAAGCTGTCGATCTCTTCTCTACGCAGAAGCCTTATCATTATCAGGCCGTCCTGATGGATCTGATGATGCCGGTCAAAAACGGTGAAGAGGCCTCCAGAGAGATTCGTGCAATGAAGGGAGACTACGCAAAGAAGATCCCGATTATTGCACTGACTGCCGACGTAACCGGACATGAAGAGGAGCGCTGCCGTGAATGCGGCATGAACCGCTACATCACAAAGCCGATTGATCCGCCGAAGCTGTTCTCAGCTCTCGCTGATGAGATGGTGAAGAGTCTGCATCTGAAAGACGATGAACCGGAAGAGCAGACTGAAAAACAGTAACGTCAAAACCCTAAAGGAGCACGACCGCTTCGCAGCGATCGTGCTCCTTTTTGCTACTCTTTTTTGTAATACCTTTTCCTATCCTGCAATCACCTTCTCATCCTGTGATCACTCTTCTTATCATCGGATCTCACATCCCATCCCATGATCACTCTTCTTTTCCCGTGAACCCTCTGATCGTGAGTATGACACCGATCATGACAATTCCTCCGATTGCCAGCAGAATAACCGGGTTCGTGGTGATATTCTTTGCCGCAAGTATGCCGGATAAGAGGTAGGTCAGCGCCGTAACTGCCGCTGCCGTCATAGCGTACGGGATCTGTGTGGAGACATGGTTCATATGAACGCACTGTGCACCTGCACTCGACATGATAGTCGTATCCGAAATCGGTGAGCAGTGGTCACCGCACACAGCACCCGCCATGCAGGCCGACATGGACATGATCATCATAGTGTGGTTTGTTCCTTCGAAAACTGCAACGACGATCGGAATCAGGATACCGAAGGTTGCCCAGGACGTACCGGTTGCAAAAGCCAGGCCCAGCGCAATGATGAAGATAATGACCGGAAGAAGGCTGATCACTCCCGTAGCGGAGTTCTTTACAACTCCGGCCACATACTCCTTGGCTCCGAGACTGTCTGTCATGGCCTTCAGTGACCATGCAAATGTCAGAATCAGAATTGCAGGCACCATCTGCTTGAAGCCCTCCGGCAGACATTCC
>JAUNAG010000179.1 GCA_030527685.1 Lachnospiraceae bacterium
TGTTCCTACCATTACCAGAATCTTCTTTGCTCTGGTAATACCGGTATAGATTAGATTTCTCTGCAGCATAACATAATGATTCATCAGTACCGGCATGACTACGATCGGATATTCAGATCCCTGCGCTTTATGAATGGTAGTTGCATATGCGTGTACCAGCTCATCAAGCTCCGTTGCATCATATTCAATGCTGCGACCATCAAAGTTCACCAGAAGTGTACGGTCCTGCATATCTACTGATTCAATGATCCCAATATCGCCGTTGAATACTTCCTTATCATAATTATTCTTGATCTGCATGACCTTATCGTTCGGTCTGTAGACAAATCCACTTCTGCGAAGTCCGTCTCCCTGCGGGTTTAAGGCTTCTTGCAGTGCCATGTTCAGATTGGTTGCTCCTACCACACCTCTCTGCATCGGTGTCAGCACCTGTATCTGACTGGCAGGTGTCCGATAATATCCGGGAAGCTTCTTATGTACCAATTCAACAATTTTCTTTGCAGCTTCTTCCGGGTCTTCCTGTGTCATGAAGAAGAAATCCGTGTCTTTTCCGTTAGATGTATCCGGCATCTGACCGGCATTGATTTTGTGTGCGTTCATGATGATCCGGCTGGTCTGTGCCTGGCGGAAGATTCTGGTAAGGCACACAACCGGAAACACTTCACTATCGATTACATCGCGCAGCACATTTCCTGCTCCAACTGATGGAAGCTGATCAATATCTCCTACAAGGATCAGACGCATGTGCGGTGGGATCGCCTTCATCAGTGCATTCATCAGAACAATATCGATCATGGAACATTCGTCTACGATCAGTACATCACCTTCAAGCGGTGTTTCCTCATTTTTCTGATAGCCTTCCGGCGGTTTGAATTCCAGAAGTCGGTGGATAGTCTTTGCTTCCAGACCGGTGGCTTCTGTCATTCTCTTGGCAGCTCGCCCTGTAGGTGCTGCCAATAATATATTCAGTCCAAAGGTGCGGTAGGCTGCGATGATACCCTGGGTTGTAGTGGTCTTACCTGTACCGGGACCACCAGTCAATATCAGAACTTTTGCAGTCGCTGCCCGGCGAATCGCCTCCGCCTGCACCTCATCATATTCCATGTTTACTATTTTCTGTATCTTCTCTACATCGACAGACAAGTCAGGATTCCCAGTCTGCTGTCTGGCCTTCATCAGAGAAACCCAAAGTCTGTCCGCTGCTGGTTCTGCAGACAGTTTTTTCAATTTATTAGCAACACCCACCTCCGCAAAATAAAATGGCGGCAGGTAGATACATTCTTTCACAATCTCTGCTGCAGCATCTTCCGGAACTTCCTCATCCGGCGCAAACTGTGGAACCATAATCTTCTCGCGAATCAGTTCCTCATCCTTCAGCATCTGATCTATAGTCATAATGATACTGGTGTCCTCTGCTTCCAGAAGCTCCGATGCTTTCTTAATCAACTGTTCACGTTCTGCATAAACATGACCATCATCCGCCAATTCGCTTAAGGTGTACATGATACCGCTACGAAGTCGGATAAATGCCTCCTTACCGATATCAAGTTTCACGGCAATACTGTCGGCTGTCTTAAAGCCTATACCCCAGATATCATCTGCCAGACGGAAAGGATTCTCTTTTACCTTAGGGATGCTTTCATTCCCATACTGACGATAGATTTTTGCAGCAAATGCAGTACTGACACCATGGTCCTGCAGAAAGAGCATAACATTCTTGATTTCCTTTTGCCGCTCCCAGCTCTCCGCTATCTTATCGACGCGCTTCTTTCCGATGCCTGGAACTTCCAGGAGGCGCTGTACATCTGTTTCAATAATCTCCAGCGTATCTGTTCCAAACTGCTGCACGATCTTCTTTGCAAACTTCGGTCCCACACCCTTGATCAGTCCGGAACCAAGATACTTCTCAATACCAAAAACAGTCGCAGGCATAGTCTCTTCCCAGCTTTCCGCCAGAAACTGCCTGCCGTATTTCGCATCTACCTTCCAATTTCCATCAATCAGAAGCACCGAGCCGACATTAACATCCACAAGATTACCTACAACTGTCACCAGATCATTATAGTTTTTTACGGCGCACTTCAAGACAGAATACCCGTTCTCCGGATTCTGATAAGTAATACGTTCCACAACGCAGCGTATCTTCATCATTCTGTCTCACCCGCCTTTATCACACTTGTTTTAAGATATCTGTCTTATATTTCTCTTTTCTCAATCTTCTCCAGATTTGCCGCAATGAACTCCTGCGCTTTCTGAGAATACATGATGCTCTTATATGTTTCCCCGCGCATAGATGTACGTTCATTCATATAAAGGCCAAACCCTACACCTGCTTCGGTCACTTCCGCCTGCATCTTACCAGTGTATTTGTCCTGCACATAGATCAGATATCCCCTCAGCGTCAGCCATTCTGTAACCGTCTTTATCTTAATGCCCTTCACGTTCGGATCCTGAGCAAGAGCTTTCAACTGCCCCAGGAAATGTGAAATCGTGGTATCTTCTACATACTGAAATTCTGAAAGACATTCAAATGGAAAAGGAGTCTTCGGTGCTTTCGGAGCCTTTCCGGCAATGATTCCATCATTATCTTTAACGGCCGCCAAGACCTCTTTTACGAAATACATGCACCGGATCACATTCGGGTTATTTAATACGGAATCATCTTCCGCTGCTATATTCTTTACCGGATTCTT
>JAUNAG010000180.1 GCA_030527685.1 Lachnospiraceae bacterium
ATATAGATAGAAGGAAATGAAAAAAGCTCATATTTATCTGAAAGGAATATAGGATATGAAAGAGATTTTATTTAATACAGGCTGGGAATATTGGGAAAGTGACAATGCCTTCGCTTTTCTGGAGGATAGAAACGCCGGCAATGCATGTCCGGTTACACTTCCGCATGATGCAATGCTGGAGAAACCGGCAAGTGATCACAGTTATAACGGATATACGACCGGACATCGTGACGGCGGTGTATATCAGTATCAGAAGAAACTGTTTGTCCCGGAAGATTGGAAAGAGAAGACAACGATTCTGAAATTTGAAGGTGTATATATGAATGTATTCGTATATGTGAACCGGCAGCTCGCCGGAAAATGGCATTACGGATACAGTACATCGTATGTGAATCTGGATTCATATCTTCAGTATGGTGCAGAGAATGAGATCCGTGTCATGGTGAAAAATGACGGACTCAAAAATACCAGATGGTATTCCGGCGGCGGAATCTACCGTGATGTATATCTGGTACAGAGCGGACTGACCTATATTCCGTACAATTCGCTGCAGGTCGAGACGGAGAAAATCAGTGAAGCGGATGCTGTTGTAAAAGTTGGTTTTGCTGTGCAGAGCAGGCTGTACGGGGCGAAAAAACAGACGGCAACCATTGCAATCACGGATGATTCCGGAAGAATCGTTGCTGAAGAAGAGATTACCTATTTATTATATGAAGGAAAAGAAAAAAGAATACAGAGACGTTTCCGGATCGAGCAGCCGAAGCTCTGGTCAGCGGAGACACCGAATCTGTATCGGGTAAGCGTTGTTCTGCGGGACGGACAGGAAATTCTGGATGAGGCAGAGGACAGCTTTGGTATTCGCAGCATTTCGATCGATGCGGTAAACGGTCTGAGAGTGAACGGACAAAGTGTAAAACTTAAAGGAACCTGCCTGCATCATGATCTTGGCCTTCTGGGTGCGGCTTCCTATGAAGAAGCACATATCCGCCAGATGACATTGCTGAAAGAAGCAGGTTTTAATGCTGTTCGTATGTCGCATCATCCGATGGGCCAGGCGATGCTTCGCGCCTGCGACCGGGTTGGCATGTATGTTATGGATGAAGCCTTCGATATGTGGAATATCAGCAAAAATGACGGTGATTATTCTCTTTATTTTGCAGAGGAATGGAAGTTCGTCATTCGTTCCATGGCTGAAAAGGATTACAATCATCCTTCCGTGATCCTGTATAGTCTGGGCAATGAGATCCCGGAATGTACAGATGAGCGCGGCGCGGAGACAAGCTATGAAATGGCACGTTATCTGCGGCAGTATGACGCTACACGCTTTGTGACAGAAGCTGTCAACGGTGTTTTTGCAGCAGGAAACTTCATGGGACAGATCGTAGATGATGTTGCCAGGGAGATGAAAGAAAAAACCAATACGGAAGTCAACGATTTTATGACGATCATGCGTGATCATATGGATGATATCGTATCACATCCGATCATCAGCGAACGTCTGGAGTATGTGGATTCCGGACTGGATCTGCTGGGATACAACTATATGGGAGCACGTTATCGTCTGGATAAGGAAAAATATCCGAACCGTGTGATCTTCGGATCGGAAACCTATCCGCCGGCAGTCTGCAAAGAGTGGGATATTATTATGGATTGCCCAAACAATATCGGCGAATTTACGTGGACCGGCTGGGATTATATCGGAGAAGTCGGTGTCGGGATTCCGAAATATGCACCGATCGAGCCGATGACAGAAACAAAGTATCCGAACCAGCTGGCTTATGTCGGCGATATCGATATTACAGGCTTCCGCAAACCGATGTCCTATCTGCGTCAGAAGGTATACGAGAAAGAGGTGACACCGTATATCGCGGTTCAGGATCCGGTACATTACGGAGATACCTTCCTTCCGACACCGTGGATGCTCAGCGATGCGATCCGCAGCTGGAACTGGGACGGATCGGAGGATAAACCGGTTTGTGTTGAAGTGTATTCGGCTGCCGAAGAAGTAGAGCTGTTTATCAACGGAGTTTCCTTCGGTCGGAAACCGGCAGGAAAAGCAGCCGGTTATCGAACTCTGTTTGATGCCGTATATCAGAAGGGAAGGGTTGAGGCGGTTTCCTATGTGAAGGGACTGGAAACCGGACGTGACTGCCTTGTCAGTGCAGGAAAAGAGCGTCGTATCGTTCTGGAGCAGGAGAAGAACTGGGGTGATGCACTTGTATTTATAAATGTTCGATGCGAAGATGCAGAAGGAATTACAGCAGCTGATGTGAACGATGAAATCAGCGTACAGGTTGAGGGAGCTGAGCTTCTGGGATTCGGAAGCGGCACCTTCGCACCGCTTCATAATTTCTCCGATCCAACGGCTGAGCTCTATCACGGCCGCGCCCAGATCGTGCTGCGCCGAAGTGAAAAGCCGGCCGGTCTGACGATTACCTGGAAGGGGGAAGAGCAGTATCTGGCAATCCATTGATACCAGAGATCGTTCTATAGCATGGATTGGAAAAACGCCGGAGTCCGGGGGTGGCATTGGGGATGCTGCCCCCATGGACTCCGGCATTTTTCTGCCAGCATGCAAAGGTAACGGCCGATGGACGTCCTTGTTTTTAGGTTTTCGTTTTTTATTTTTTTGACGTGAATTGTAAATCGAGATGCAACCCCTGCGACTTACATTCCTTTCAAAATAG
>JAUNAG010000068.1 GCA_030527685.1 Lachnospiraceae bacterium
TCGCCGCCGTACCATGTGTTGATGATAACCTGCTCACGGCTTGTGATGTTGAAGAGAACTGCTGTCTCGCTGTTCAGGCCGAGTTCCTTGTAGTTCTCAACCTTAGCCTTGGAAGCGTTGTAAACAACGAAATCCGGCTCGAAGGAAGCGAGTTCTTCATCTGTCGGAACGATGAACATGTTCTTTACAAAGTGAGCCTGCCAAGCAACCTCAACGATGAAACGAACTGCCATACGTGTATCAGCGTTTGTGCCGCAGAATGCATCTACAACATAAAGCTTCTTGTTGGACAGCTCCTTCTTAGCGATGTCCTTGCAGACAGCCCATGCTTCTTCAGAAGCCGGATGGTTGTCGTTCTTGTACTCATCGCTTGTCCACCATACAGTGTCCTTGGAGTTCTCATCCATAACGATGAACTTATCTTTAGGAGAACGGCCTGTGTAGATACCTGTCATAACGTTGACAGCACCAAGCTCGCTGACCTGGCCGATTTCATAGCCTGTAAGGCCTTCCTTTGTCTCCTCCTCGAAAAGAACTTCGTAAGACGGATTGTGAAGGATTTCTGTTGTTCCTGTAATGCCATATTTTGTTAAATCCATTCCGGCCATTTTAAGAACCTCATTTATCTTAGAAATTGGTTTATGAGTAACTGAATCTCAACACATTATACATGAAAATGCGAGGAAATCACCTGTATTTTTGATTTTTTATGCTTTCTTCATAAAAAAATCGTCTGAAACCGCGTTTCACAGCGGGTTTTATCCCCTGAAAAGGTGTTTCACAGCGGGCTGCATTTCCCCAAAAAGAGACTGCCGCGTTCCTGCTGCGGCAGTCCCCTGAAATCACTGATTGAACATGATTTAGAAGTCTACGTCAGTATCGTAGTAGCAGCACTTCAGAAGCTTTTCCATCTCTTCCTGGCTCGGCTGTCTCGGGTTGGAGCCTGTGCATGCATCTGCAATAGCTCTCTCTGCGATGCCCGGAAGTCTCTCAAGGAAGACCTCTTCCGGAACGAAGCCCTGCTCTGTCGGATAGCTGTCAGCACCGTAGTTCTTGATGCAGTGCGGGATGTTCAGCTGATCGTTCATGCCGCGGCAGAAAGCGATAAGGTTTGCAACCTTCTCATCATCATCGGCACCGCCGAGATGCATGTAGTCCGCAATCACGCCGTAGCGCTTCTTAGCTTCCGGAGCCTTTGCGTTAAATGCAATAACCTTCGGCAGATACATAGCATTAGCTGCACCGTGGATGATATGTGCGCCGTAATCCTGGAATACAGCACCGGTCTTATGAGCCATGGAGTGAACGATACCCAGAAGGCCGCTGGAGAATGCGATACCTGCAAGGCACTGTGCCGTATGCATAGCATCACGGGCATCCATATCTTCGTTATAGGACGGAACCAGGCTGCCCTGGATCATCTCGATTGCACGGATTGCAGGAGCATCTGTAAAGTCACTGTGAACTGTTGATACATATGCCTCAATAGCGTGAGTCAGAGCATCCATACCGGTGTGAGCGACAAGCTTCTTCGGCATTGTGTGAGCCAGTTCCGGATCAACAATAGCGACATCCGGTGTAATCTCGAAGTCAGCGATCGGATACTTTGTGCCGTCGGCATAGTTCGTAATAATGGAAAATGCTGTAACCTCTGTAGCTGTACCTGATGTAGAGGAGACAGCGCAGAAATGAGCTTTCTTACGAAGTTTCGGAAGACCGAAGACAACGCACATATCTTCAAATGTGCACTCCGGATTCTCATACTTGATCCACATAGCCTTTGCAGCATCGATCGGGGAACCGCCGCCGATTGCAACGATCCAGTCCGGCTGGAATTCCTGCATTGCTGCAGCGCCTCTCATAACAGTCTCAACAGACGGATCGGACTCGATGCCCTCAAAGACAGAAACCTCCATTCCGGCTTCTTTCAGATACTGTTCCGCTTTGGCAAGGAAGCCGAAACGCTTCATGGAGCCACCGCCCACACAGATGATAGCTCTTTTGCCGTCCAGTGTCTTCAGTGCCTCAAGTGCACCTTTGCCGTGATACAGATCTCTAGGATTCGTAAATCTTTGCATGGTAAGTACCTCCCTGATTTTATTCAATTAGAGCTGCTTTTTTTGCATCTCTCTGTCTGTAATCATACCACCGGGAGTTCTTTCTGTACAGCTTTTAATCGATATTTGGATATCTATTTAACAGGATTTTCACACAATTTGTACTGTCAATAAAACAGCCCTCATATCGTGCATGTTCGCATCCTCGCGGAGCTTTTTGTATCATGAAGAAATTCAGTAAAAGTTTTCTCGCAATACAAAAAGCCCGCCTGAAATTTTACATTTCAGACGGGCTCATATGTACTCAGTCTTCCTTATAAAGGATGATAGCCGTTCCTTCTTCGATGTTGTTATAGATCGTTTCCGCTACGCTGTACGGAAGATTGACGCAGCCGTGCGAACCGTTTTCGATGTAAATATCACCGCCGAAGTTGCTTCTCCAGGTCGCGTCATGCAGGCCCTGGCCGTCATAGAACGGCATCCAGAACTGCACCTCTGTCGAATAGCTGCCGCTGCCGCCGGCCTCATCACCTGTCAGCGTCCGCGGGCTCTGCTTGAATGCAAGCGGAAAGGCACCTGTTTTGGTCTCTTTCTCATCATCCACACAGCCGGATACCAGTGCACTGTCAATGATCAGGCTGCCGTTCTTATAGAACCAGAGATGCTGCCTTGTGATATTGACCTCCACATAGGTTCCTGCCAGATCGTCCGTACCCTGACGTCCCAGGTAATACGGATTGCCATAATCGTTGCTTGTGCGGTAAACCGGCTCTCTGGTTACATCCTCACCTGAAAGGAGATTCTCCTTCAGCTTGGAGCACTCTGAATCAAAGAGAATTGTGTAGCCGTATTCGTTGTCACTCTCCGGAATGGTAACTGTCACGCCTGTGGCCTGGCTGTAGAATGTTCTGTTGTGATACTGCGTGTTGTACTTTGCGGAAAGTGAAGTCACATAGGCCTTGACCTTCTCATCGTCAAAATTGACGTTGAGCTCGTCATCCACCGAGAACCAGTCCGAGAAGGTTTCGCTGTCCAGAACCTGCGTCTCCGTGCCGAAGGTATAAGTGATGCTTGCATTTTCAACAAATTCACGCTTCTGCTTCTTGCGGAGCTCCAGTGTCAGGGCATCTGCCTCCACCTGCAGCTCTTCAATATTGTTGACCGGCTCCGGTGATGTATAGACCGAATCCGCAATATTGACTGTCACAAGCTCCGGAATATTGCCGGCCAGTACAATCGAATCAAGTTCTTCCCTGATGGTCGACTGCAGCAGGCTGTCGTCAATCATATTTCCGAGGAAGCCTTCCTTTACGATATAGGTATCGGAATCCTCGTCGAATACAATTTTCGCATCCTCTGTCTCAAAACGATCCTTTGCAAGGGCATCGCTGTTGATTTCCGATGTAAATGCACGGTTGTCGAACACATAGCTCTCACCGCTGAAGACTTCATAGCCGACAGCAAGTGTCTGCAACAGGATAAAGACATCATCCTTCTGCTCCTCGTAAACCTCTGTCAGAAGTGCCTCAAGAGTTGCCCTGTCATAGCGATAGCCGAGGCTTTCCAGCGTTGTATCGATGGAAACCTCATCATTCTCCATGATCTGCACCTCACGTCCCGAGGTGTCATAGCGATCAGCAAGAGATGCGGCAACCTCCTCCGCAGTCTTACCCGCGATATCCACTCCGTTCAGAGTGGTATTCTGCAGGAAGCCAACCTGCTTTGAGTAATAATAGCGAATACCGAACAGGCAGCCGGCCGTCGCCACTACCAGCATCAGCATGACAATCATAAATGCTCTGAATTTTCTCACGTTTTCACGCCCCCTTCCTGTTCCCTGCACCGGACTCCCCAAGACCGCCGCAAAGAAACTGTTGTGATACCTACTATACCATAAAAAACAAAAACAATTGTGAAAAAAAAGTGCCTCGATGCGACAATGACGGAGCAATCAGCTTTTTGCCGCAATGCAGCAATCCTTAAGCAGATACAAAAACAGCAGAGCCATACTCCGATGACTCCACTGTTTATACATGGTTTATTCGATTAGCAGCGGAATCTCCTCCAGTGACGTCACCGTGTATTCCGCCTCGCAGGAGGCCGGATCTGCCTTTCCCGACCGGTCATACCAGATCGTATGCATCCCGAATCCGGCTCCGCCTCTGATGTCCGAGGTTTTCGAGTCCCCGATCATCACTGTTTCTTCCGGTCGGATCGGTGTCTCTCTTCCTTCGTTCAGCTCCCGGAAAGCCCGCTCATAAAAAAGTCCGGCCGGCTTTGAGGCGCCGATTTTCTCCGAAATAAAGCAGTAATCCATGTACTGCTCCATCTCTCCCAGCTCCAGTCTGTGAATCTGCTGCATGTACGGACCGTTGCTTGCCGCACAGACTATCATACGTCCGTGCAGCTCCTGCAGAAGTGCATGTGCACCCGGAACCGGAATGGCACTTTCATTCAGCGCCTCGCGGAAATACCGCTCGAAAGCAGGGCCGTCCGCCTCTATGCCGAGTGCCTGAAAGATGTTTCTCCAGCGGATCTTCACCAGTTCCTCAAACACCAGCGTGCCGTCTTCGATTCGCCTCCACAGAACATTGTTCTCCCTTGTAAAGACTTCGAACATATCAGGCGTATAGGGTTTAAGACCAAAGTGCGCAAAACCAGTCCGCATTGTCTCCTGCACATAGGCGTCAAAGTCCAGCAGCATATTGTCGATATCAATAAATGCCGCTTTGATTCCGGTCAGTTTCTGCATTCCGGATACCTCCCTGTCCGTCTGTCTGGCACAGTCGGTTCTGTACTTAAGATCATCGTTCGCCTGTATTGCCGGCTGTCTGTGCATTGATAAACCTGCTTATGCCCACACGAGCCAGTTCACAATATAGCCGGAGATAACAGCTGCAAGTGTAAACGGAATTCCGATGCGCAGGAAGTCCTTTGTCTTGACCTCATAACCTTCCTTGCTCAGAATGCCGATACCGGTAATGTTGGCAGATGCACCGACCGGTGTCAGGTTGCCGCCCAGTGTCGCACCGATCAGCAGACCGTAATAGAACAGATACGGCTCGATATTCATCAGGGCCGCAATGCCCTGTACAACCGGAAGCATGGTCGCCACATACGGAATATTATCAATAAATGCAGAGACCACAACGGAAACAAATACCAGCAGTGTGTACATCAGGAAGCGGTTTGTGCCGCCGACCTTAACGAACCACTCTGCTACTGCCGTGATGACGCCTGCTTCTGTAATGCCCTGAATAACAACGAAAAGGCCCATCAGAAGAAGCAGTGTCTGGTAGTCAATGGACTTCAGTACCTGTCTGCCGATCTCCTTCTTCTTATGAATCACCATCTCAAGCAGAGTTCCGACAACGGCAAAGATCATGCAGATGATACCGTTTGTCAGTTCCGGCTTGTTCTCAAACTGAGAAGCAATAATCAGTGCCGCAACGACACCGACCATCAGAAAAGTCGGAAGATAATCTGTTACAACTGCGGTGATCTCCACCTCGACCTTCTGCTTTTCTTTTCTGTATAAAAGCATCAGAACCGGAATGGTCATGGCTGCGCCGATCTCAACGGCCCAGGCAATACCGAATCTGCCCTTGAACCAGAAGAAATCATTAAAGCTCATGTTGGCGTAAGCACCGAGCAGGATGGATGTCGTATCGCCGACCAGTGTTGCCGCACCCTGCAGATTGGAAGAAACCGCAATGGAGATGATAACCGGAACCGGATTGATCTTCAGCTTCTTTGCAGCTGCAATACCGACCGGCGCAACCATTAAAACAGTTGCCACGTTATCGACAAATGCCGAGATCACGCCGGAGAAAACAGAAAGTGCAATTACAGCCCACATGGTATTGGGTGTTACCTGCAGCAGCTTCTCCGCCATCAGAGACGGCATATTACTTTCAATAAAAAGCTCAACCACGCCCATCGTACCGGCCAGCATCAGCACAACGTTCCAGTTAATTGCTCCTGGAACCTTTGTAACCGGAATGATGCCGAGCACTGCGAATACAACTGCGGCAGTGAGGGAAACAATCCATCTGCGCTCTGCTTTCACGCGCAGCAGGAAGATATACATCACAACAAAAAGAGATAAAGCAAGAACCATACTACTCCTATCTATTCAGGGAAAATCTGTTAAAAATGCAGGTTTCCCCGCACTTTTCAGTGCGGAAAAACCTGCTGTACTGCGTTTTTTATCAGCCGATTTCGGAGCCGCCCGGTACTGCTGCGGAATCCGGAACCATGATGGAAAGTGTTCCGTCCGGTGCCTCTGCGCAGAGGATCATGCCTTCAGACTCAAGACCTGCCATCTTTCTCGGTGCAAGGTTTTCGATAACCATGACCTTCTTGCCGATCATCTTCTCCGGTGTGTACTGCGGGCGAAGTCCGGAAAGGATCTGCACTGTCTTATCACCGAGATTGACCTGGCTGCAGAGAAGCTTCTTGGACTTCTTTACTTCCTCGCAGGCCACGATTTCACCGACACGGAATTCGCATTTTGCGAAATCATCATAGGTGCAAAGCTCCTTGTGCTCATAAACCGGAGCTGCTGCCTCTTCCTTCTTCTCACTCTCAGCAGCTGCCGCAGCTGCCTTTTCTGCAGCTTCCTTTGCCTCAAGCTCAGCCAGAGTCGGAAGGCCTGCTGCCTTGCGCTGCTCATCGATTCTCTCCATGACCTCTTCCAGCTTCAGTCTCTGGAACAGGATCTCCGGATTCTCGGTAACCTTGTTCTCAACCGGGTAATTGCCTGTATGAGAAAGATCCTCATAGCTGACTGCCTCAGCATTGATCTGTCCGAGAATACGCTCTGCTGTTTCCGGCATGAAGCTGGAAAGCAGAGATGCACCTGTCTGGATGCTGTCCAGAAGGTTGTAGAGAACAGTGGCCAGTCTGTCAGCTGCTTCCGGATCCTTAGCCAGCTTCCACGGCTCTGTCTCATCGATGTATTTGTTGCATCTCTTGAAGAGATTGAAGATCTCTGTCAGTGCATCGGCAACACGAAGCTTATCCATCTTCTCTGTTGTCTTTGCAACTGTTGCGGATGTTACAGCTGCGAGATCAGCATCGATGCCGTTCTCGTCGTGAACCTCCTTATTGACAACAGCGCCGCCGAAATACTTGTTACTCATGGCGATGGTGCGGTTTACGAGGTTGCCCATTGTATTGGCAAGCTCGGAATTCCATCTCTCGACCATCAGATCGTAGGAGATGACACCGTCGTTCTCAAACGGCATCTCATGAATGCAGAAGTAGCGAACTGCATCCACGTTGAAGATATCAGCCAGATCGTCTGCATAGATGACGTTGCCCTTGGACTTGGACATCTTGCCGCCGCTCTGCAGCAGCCACGGATGACCGAATACCTGCTTCGGAAGCGGAAGATCCAGAGACATCAGGAAGATCGGCCAGTAAATTGTATGGAAGCGGATGATATCCTTTCCGATCAGATGCAGGTCAGCCGGCCAGAAGCGGTTGTACTGCTCTGAGTGATTGCCGTCTGCATCATAGCCGAGGCCTGTGATGTAGTTTGAAAGTGCATCCAGCCATACGTAGGTAACATGGCCCGGAGCAAAATCAACCGGAATACCCCAGTCGAAGGAAGTACGTGAAACGCACAGATCCTGCAGACCCGGAAGAAGGAAGTTGTTCATCATCTCATTCTTGCGTGATTCAGGCTGAATGAATTCCGGATGAGTATTGATGTGCTCAATCAGACGGTCCGCATACTTGCTCATCTTGAAGAAGTATGCTTCCTCGGAAGCCGGCTCGACATCGCAGCCGTCCAGCGGGCACTTGCCGTCTACAAGCTGTGACTCTGTGTAGAAAGACTCACATTCCTTGCAGTACATACCCTTGTACTCGCCCAGATAGATATCGCCCTTCTCATACATTTTACGGAAGATCTTCTGAACCTGTTCTTCATGATTTGCATCCGTTGTGCGGATGAAGTAATCATAGGAAGTATTCATCAGATCCCAGATGCGGCGAATCTCTGCAGCTGTCTTGTCGACATATTCCTTCGGTGTAACACCTGCTGCCTTTGCGCGGTCCTCGATCTTCTGGCCATGTTCGTCTGTACCTGTCTGGAACTGAACGTCATAGCCTTCCTGTCTCTTGAATCTGGCGATTGCATCGGCCAGAATAATTTCATACGTATTGCCGATATGCGGCTTGCCTGAAGCATAGGCAATCGCCGTTGTAATATAATATGGTTTCTTTTCACAGTTTGTGCACATGATGCATTTCCCCCTTTTTGAGCAAATGAGCCCGGATGTTTTTTCACAAACATACGAATCTTCAAAACTCTTCGTATTCTGAATATAAAAGTCGGTTGCAGGCATGACTCCGTCATGGCCGCATCGCGGGACTTTACTGAGTATAAAAGTCGATTGCTCCATGCACCGCAGGACTTTTATAGTAAATCATACATGATTGGCTCCCTGTTGTGAAGCCTGTAAAATGCTTCCGCTCCTCAGTTTGCATTTACTGCTGCATATCCATTATATAGGTTGTCACGCCGTCTGAGTAAGCCACCGTTCCGAGACTCTGCAGCAGTACGTCCTGTATGAAGCCGTACTTCTCACGTTCAAGCGTTCCTATATAAACATAGCGGATGTTGTACTTCGCGATCAGTGCCTTAACCTCTTCTGCATTGTCGGATGTGTAGATCTTCTCAATATCGCTGTTGCGTTCATTGAGTTCCGCGACATTTTCTCTCCACAGCCATTCATGCACATACCAGCCTGCTACAGTCGGAAGACCGGTTGTCACGGAGACGCGTCCGTACTTGGAATAGCTCTTTCCCGGAGCCTCCAGAATCGTCGGCTGGCCTTCCACGTTATTGATCAGCCAGTTGACTGCCTTCACATCATCAGGGAAGGTCTGTTCCATGTAAACAGTCGCATCATCGGAGATGCGGGCCGATGCATTCCAGACATTGCCGAACCAGGATTTGATTGAGGTCAGCGTGTAGCCTGCTGTCAGAAGCATACAGAAGATTCCCGCACACGCCACGGCAATGCGCACTCTGCGCCAGCGGTTCTTTCTGTGATGCATCTCATTGACTTTGGAAAATGCACTGCTCTTCGTGCGCTCTTCCACTGAAAGCTGCAGCTCTCTGAAAGCTTCCTCTTCCTCGGAATCCGGCAGCTGTTCTGTCAGCTGCTCCGGATCATCCTTCTTTTCTGCCGTCTCTGTCTTTGAAAGAACTGCTTTTGCTGCCAGATCGGCTGCATCCAGAACAGATGCAAGTCCGACATCTGCCTCGGACTCTGCGCGGAATTCCGCTTCAAAGACCTCTCTCTTATTGGTTACCAGTGCACGCACCAGTACATAGGCCATGACAATGCCGAACAGAATAAATGCCTGATAACTCAGTTTGAACATCGTATTGGCACGGTAATGAGACTCTGTGTAGATGTCCTTGACGTAAATCACCTCCGGCATCAGAACCAGACCGGAAGCACACAGACCGAACAGCAGGACTGCCAGATCCGGCAGCGTAATTCTGTTTGCATTCCATAAGGACTTTCTTGTCTTCGCCCGCATCGACTTCTGTTCCAGAATCAGCGTGATGATAAAGACAACAAGAATCGTCACCGGAAGTCCCCAGAGAATCAGCAGCTGGTACAGCAGTGTATGGCTGTGTGTCAGTGCCACCTCGGAAGAAATCATACGGAAATTCATGGTGAACGGAAGTGCTGCAGCCATGCCGATGCCGAACATCAGCGCAGCCTCCAGAACCATCACTCCGATAAATTTGAAAAGCTGTCCTCTGTAGGTGCGCAGATTGACAAAGAACAGAATGGATCCGCAGACCACATAATAAATCGGGAAATCCCAGAAATTCGTCCAGCGGAACACACCTGTCATGAGACCGATCAGCAGAATCTCCGGCTTCAGGAACGGCAGACGTCCCGTCTTGCCCTCTTCCTGCTTCTGTGCCCATGCATAGACAATCGCCACAACGGTTACAACAAACAGAATGTTGATGTAATGCGCATGCAGATCTCCGAGTACCGAGGAATAGGACGGATACTCATGGATCGTCTTATCCGGAAGATCCGGATTGTAGCCGATATAGCGTGTAGAGTCCGGGAACCAGTAAGTGTAGCTTTCTCCTGCCATTGCCGCCTGAATCGGCTTGATCAGGCCGAAGATCACATAGTGGAAGGTGGCACCGAAGGCAACGCCGATTCCTGCAAGAAGACCGCAGAAAAGACTCGGCCAGAATGCCGGATCCTTCGCTGAGCTGCTTCTTTCGGCATTTCTCACATCTGCACGTTTTGCCGCTGCCCTGCTCCTGCTCTTCTCCGTCTCCTTACGGCTCTTCTTTGCTCTGCCTTCCGCAGCTGCTTCTCTCTTTTCAGCCGCCTCTTCTTCGAGCCTTGCTGTTTCCTCTACGAATTTCTCTAATTCGGCAAGCTCATTCTCTTCCGCATCTGCAAGGAACTGCTGTGCCTTCGCTTTTGCTTCTTCGCGGACAGCCTTTCTTCCCTTGCGCCACTGCATGCGATGCGCATTTCTCGCTGAGCTCAGCACGGCTCCTGTATCGTCCTGCAGCATAGCGGGAATCGTTGCGGTATCGGTCAGACTGCTGCCTCCCGCAAAGGCAAGCATTTTCCCGAAACGCTTTGCCGTTGTCGCACTCACGCGGTCATACATCAGCTGATAAGCCAATGAGAACGGCAGAATGAAGGATGCCGCCGTCACCAGTGCACGCATGGCATTGTAGGCTACACCGGTTGAAGTACCGACTGCCTTCATCAGCCATGCAGCCACAAACTGGCCGCCGTAGTAATAGTTGACTGCCTCGCCTGCATACCACGGATCGGCAAACGGCATATAATCACTTCTGGCAAGAGATGTCAGAAATGCGTAATCCATAAATTTCTCTGTGCCGTAAGCCTGCGGACGGAATCCGATGATCCACATCCAGATCAGCATCATCGCCAGAAACAGCAGATCCTCAATCAGAATCAGTCTGCGTGCATCCAGATCTGAAAATACCGTGATTTCATACTCCGGATTGACCTTCGGACGAATCCCGTTTTCGTCCTCCCGTGAGAAGACACCGCGGTGAACACCCAGATAATAGAGAACAAAATTCACCAGTGCCAGCACGAGAAGCACTGCCAGAATATACGGGCGGCGGAACGGAATGACATGCAGCACATTCAGCGTCCAGGTTACCCACACTGCAAGAAAAAGCCCGATCAGCTTTGTAAAGATCCATCCGCGGTCCCTGAATCTGCGGAAGATCAGATTGCCTAAGGGCAGGAAAGCGATACCGGTAATTCCCAGCATCAGCCACCAGAAAAATACTTCTATCATGAACTATCAGTCCCTTCTTTGAACCATTGTCTGAGCAAAGTCCGCTGTTTTTTCGGACTCTGCCGTTTGGGATCCGTTCTTTTTCAGAACTTCCGTCTTTACCGGCGCAGCTTTACAGGCCGGCGCCGTTTTCACGGATGAGATCTCTGTACCAGAAAGCCGAATCCTTCAGAATGCGCTGCTGTGTCTCAAAATCCACATAAACCAGTCCGAAGCGCTCGGAATAGCCGGCTGCCCACTCATAATTGTCGAGCAGCGACCACTGGAAATAGCCTCTGATATCTGCGACATCCGCTGCTTTCTTCAGCTCACTTAAGTATCTGGTCAGGAAATCGATTCTGTTCGGATCATGTACCTTGCCGTCCAGTGAAACAACATCGTGGCAGGCCATACCATTTTCCGTAATATAGATCGGCGTTTTATATCTCTCATACAGAAATCTCGGCGCCCACTGCAGGCATTCCGGAGTCACCGGCCAGCCGATAGACGTCTTCGGGAAGCCCGCCTTGCGTTCTGCGATCTCCGGCTTTCCGTCTGCTCCCATCCGGACGCAGTGTCCGTTGTAAATGTTCTGGCCGTAGATATCAATCGGCTGTGAAATCAGCTTCATATCCTCGTCCGTGATCTTCGGAAGATACTGCTCATAGCGTGCAAGTCCTTCCTCCGGGTAACTGCCGAAAAATACAGGATCCGACCACCAGGTCACATTCCAGGTCCATCTCTCCCCGATTTCCGGGAGAGCAAAATACATCTGTCTGGCAGCCTCAATATCCTCCTGCTTTTCCGTCTCCGGATAGCAGGCACCGCTTGTCGGCGCGTAGCCGATGATGATCGGCTGGTGTGCATGAGCACGGAGCTCCTGCACGGCGCGTCCGTGAGCACGCAGAACATTGTGTGCAATCTCAAAGGTGTCACGGTAATTGCACTTCAGTCCCGGAGCATGAATGCCGCTGAGATAACCGAGGCCGACAAAACACTGCGGCTCATTTAAAGTGAAGAAATTCTTCACACGGTCACTGAAGCGGTCCGCAACCAGTGCGGCATAGGCACCGAACCACTCTGCGATTTCCGGATTCAGCCAGCCGCCCCTCTTATGCAGTTCATAAGGAAGCTCCCAGTGATACAGCGTGATAAACGGCTCGATCTCACTCTCCAGAAGAGCATCAATCAGCTCCTGGTAGAAGGTGATGCCTTCCTCATTGACTCTTCCGGTTCCCTCCGGAAGCACACGGGACCAGTCTACTGAAAAGCGATAGGCTTTCAGCCCGAGTTCCTTCATAATCTTAACGTCTTCGCGGAAACGGTGATAATGATCACAGGCAATATCACCGGTATGGCCTTCATAGACACGACCCGGCTGCTTCGAAAAGACATCCCAGATCTGCAGGCCCTTGCCGGTACCTGTCACAGCGCCGTCAATCTGATAAGCGCTGGTGGCAGCTCCCCACATAAAGTCACTGCGAAACCCCATTTTTTAACTCCTCCTGTTAAAAGACCGACTTCGGTCTGTCGGTTTCTGATCAATATGTACGAGTATAGCAGAGACATTTGTAAAAAAAAAGAACAAAGCAGACCTGCTTTTTTCTCCATAAATTCATGTCTTTAAACTCTTATTAGGACTCATTATCAATTGCATTTTCCATATCTCTGTGATACACTTCTATCTATCAGAACAAGGTACATCAATCCGTTCTCACACAGCAAAACAGGCTGCTTTGCGGACGGATTTTAACAGAAAGGAGATTCTATTATGGCTAAATTTGTATGTAGTGTATGCGGTTATGTTTATGAAGGCGATGCAGCTCCGGCAGCATGTCCGGTCTGCAAGGCTCCGGCTTCCAAGTTCATCGCACAGAGCGAAGAGATGACATGGGCTTCCGAGCACGTAGTCGGCGTTGCTTCCGATGTATCCGATGACATCAAGGAAGACCTTCGTGCTAACTTCCAGGGCGAGTGCTCAGAAGTCGGTATGTATCTGGCAATGGCTCGCGTTGCATTCCGCGAAGGCTATCCGGAAATCGGTCTGTACTATGAGAAGGCAGCTTACGAAGAAGCAGAGCATGCTGCAAAGTTTGCAGAGCTTCTCGGCGAAGTGATCACAGACAGCACAAAGAAGAACCTTGAGATGAGAATCGAAGCTGAGAACGGCGCAACAGCAGGCAAGACAGATCTTGCAAAGCGCGCTAAGGCTGCAAACCTCGATGCAATCCATGACACAGTCCATGAGATGGCACGTGATGAGGCAAGACACGGCAAGGCATTCAAGGGCCTGCACGATAGATACTTTGGCTGATATGGCTGATGCGAAAACTCTGGGTTTTATATCCGTTGAGAATTGGTCGTACATGGTTAGTCAGTATCCAAATAAAGATCTTGAGATTTGGCATCATGTAACACCTGCTGATGGTGGTTATGGATCAGAGGTTTCTCTTCACATAGAGCATGACTATTTTAAGATGCATTCTGTCAAAGAATTATATCGTGCTATTGCCAGACAGCATTTCAGTCCTGATCCCAAGTTAGTAAAGCGAAGGGACGAATTAACACACATGCGCGATTTCTTTAAATACCATGGATACATTGAGTCTTAAAAGAAAGCATGGTTGCTCATTCGCAGGGCTGCTGACGAAATCCTCTGGTTAAGCTGCAAGCCAGGCAAACTGCAAAAAAAAGACTGCGGGGCGAATTTATTCGCACCCGCAGTTTTCTTTGTTCCGATTTTTATTTTACTTCATCTTCCACCGGTTCTTCTGCTGATGATGCTGCCGATTCGATTTCTTCTTTACTCTCCTCAGCTTCCGATTCGACAGCAGCTCCGGATTCTGTCACTTCCTGTTTAGGCTCTACTTTAGTAAACATATCCGTCTGATCTTTTCCGCCGACTACAAAAAGTATTGCCAGAATAATAAACCACCATTTTCTGAATATGGACTTTTCCTGTTTTGTTTCTTTTTTCATGACCTTATACTCCTCTTCTTTCTCGTTATTATAGCAAATAGATTTATCCAGCAAGCATTTTTATAAGCGGGTTCTTTGATGGGAATTCCGCTCGATCGGTGCGCGCTTTCCAAAATAAACGGTGCGGCTATTCC